>NZ_JQGL01000025.1:2119-2452 GCF_000747095.1 Sulfuricurvum sp. MLSB | reverse complement strand
TGTCCCGGTCTTTCAGACCGTTGATATTGTCCGATTCTATGGTTACACAGAAACGGTCTGATGATTTTCTTGGCGGCA
Organism: Sulfuricurvum sp. MLSB; assembly: GCF_000747095.1. Taxonomy (GTDB): domain Bacteria; phylum Campylobacterota; class Campylobacteria; order Campylobacterales; family Sulfurimonadaceae; genus Sulfuricurvum. The sequence goes on along the minus strand of NZ_JQGL01000025.1, from coordinate 2,374 downwards.
TTTCAGTTCATCCCCTGTGGCTTGTTATATCCCATATCCATGACGAGCGTCATCGCTACCCATCCCCAGATCAGGATGTACATCGCCGTCTCCATTGCGAAGAACCCGGTTGCACCTGTCCAGAGAGCGAGCACGTTGTTGATAGCGGTATGCCATCCGGTGCTTACCGTTATCGACGCAGCGAGCGCTGTGAACGATGCTAACATCGCATCCATTGCAACCCCGAACGTCATATAGAGGAGACGAACCATCAGG
>NZ_JQGL01000025.1:0-2088 GCF_000747095.1 Sulfuricurvum sp. MLSB | reverse complement strand
GACGAGCGCGATCAACCCGATGAACCCGCTTGCCGGGACAACCCAGTTACCAACGAGAGTCGATGCTTGGTGAGCAGGAGTGATCTGCACGTAGTTCGACAGCGACATATACGCTGTGATGAGCTGGGCATTTACCGGGAGCACCAGCGTCAGCATGATGAATGCAACCGCGAGTACAGAGACTACGAATATGACGACCGGTGCTGCGATTGCTTCATCGTTGGATTTTCTTATCATTTCAGAACAACCCCCTGAAGATGTTTGATTTCTTGCTGCTGCGCTTCTTGCCGGGTTTGAACCCCCCGACGAGTTCTACGATATCGGTTGGAGCTGCACGGCGTGATGCAATACCGGGCCCGCCTTCCTGCTTCGTCTTTGCACGGAAGAGATCGATGCCGGTGCTCTTGACAAAATCGTCGGTTCGGCGCGATGGTTTGTACGGATCGTATACCTTCGAGACCGGAGTGTGCTTCTCGACAAGACCGTGCTTACCTGTGACGCGATAGAATGGCTTTCCGCGCTTGCCGGTGATGCCGGATATTTCGTTCGGTGTGAGGACATTGATGCGCTCACGGAACCCGAAGAGGGACAACCTGCCACCCCCACCGCTGCCACCGCCACCGGAACCGAGACCCGGGAGAGCGAAGATAAGACCCTTTCCGATGTCTGTAGGATATTTGAACCCATCTCCGATCTTTTCTGGTAAGTATGGTTTCTGATTCTTGAACGGTTTGTAGAGATCGTACATATCATCGATTGTCTTCCTCTTAAGAGAAGATTCTAATATCTCTTTGCTAATCCCAACCCCTGCGAGAAGCGCTATAGACTTGTTCCTCTGCTCCTGTTCTATACTCTGCTCTTGCGCTGTATTCTGAATCGATTTCTGCTTCTGTTTAGAAGCTAACGCTACAGTGCTCACAATCTTATTCTTCTGTTCAGATGCATTAGACGATTCAATTGTTCTTATGAACCCATCTACCCACGTTGATCCAGACGTATTTTCGCTCGTTCCACTCCCACTTCTCACTCTCTTTGCAACTTCTGCTGCATACGTTTCCCCATAAATTCCTTTGTAGTTCCCTTTCCATTCGTATGCATATCTGTCGATATAGTTGGCCAAGTCAACCCCAGTTGGGCCAAGTTCAACATCTCCAACCACGGTTTTTATCTGATTGATCTTTGGAACTACAGAAGATGATACAACCGATGCAGGCCCCATTGTTACAAATGCTGGTCTTTGCTTGAGAGCTTCGCGCAAGTAATCCATCTGCATCCCCTTCGGGAATTTTTTAACTGTTGGTTGCGAAGACATTTTCTCACTCTCAAATACTGTTTTAAGTGCATCCTCAAACCCTTCTATCGGCTGCTGCTTCGATACGAATGTCTTTTCGCTCGCGCTCGGGAGTATCTTCTGCTGTTCGAATGCAACTTTCGCAGGTTTCACTCTTGCATAAAGAGAAGACTGTCCGATAATATCGTCAATAGATTTTTGCACTGAACCACTTCCAGACGATTTGTATATATCAACGTTTATTATTTCCATCATTGCTTTGTTGCTCATACCAGAACCACCGAATTTAGACTCGAGTCCCTTCGGAGATTGAACAGTTGACTCTATTCTCAATCCTATATCGAAAGTATTTACTCTGGGTGTTCCCGGAAGGACACCTCTTACCACAGGTTTTCCGATACCCGGGAGCCAGTCCATCGGAAGATTTGGTAGATCTGGAATAATCTCTCTCATGATCGGATTTGTAAGAGGTGCAGGAGTCTTCAGACCTTCTACTACACCAGACGGATACTGTCCCTGTGCTCTCCCAGTAAGAACACGATTTATATCCATTACTTCCGTTCCAGATTTCATCGAGAAGTCGGATGGTGCAACCTCGAATGTCTGTGGAACAAATCCTGTATCTACTATATTAATCTTTCCTTTTTCACCAGCCTTTAATTTTTCTCCTTTTAATAAATCGTCAATGAAATATGTATCTATTGATGCCGTCTCTCCAATTCTCGGTATGTTAAATCTCCTTATCACTGCATCAGATATTCCGAGATTCCCACCCCTCGCTGCAATACCCGGGGCCA
>NZ_JQGL01000024.1:17053-35406 GCF_000747095.1 Sulfuricurvum sp. MLSB | reverse complement strand
ATCGTACTTTAATTCCGTGCGGATGGTTTGGCGATTTGGTGAGGATGTCGCGGACGATTCCTTCGGTCAGTTTACCTGTCTGCTGATCTTCTTTGAGGACAATAGCGACCCGTTTGCCGCTTTGGATGTTCTTGCGTTCCTGGCCGTTCATATTCAGTCTCTAAGATTAAGCCATGAGGGAGGATTGTCGAAACTGAGGCCGCTTTCGTGCCAGTCGCATTTTTCGCCTTGTCGGGCGTGGAGTTTTCCGTCAATCATGGTGTATTGCAATCCGGTGATGGTGCTAGTGAGGAGCTTGCCCTTGTTGAGTGCTTCGAATACAGCGTCTCTATTTTCCATGGTATCTCCTTTGTGTCGCGGTTCTTTAAAACCCTCTAGAGAGTCTTAATAGAAGTACGCAGGCAGAAAAACTGCCTGAGAGGAGTTACTTACAGAGCTGTAACGTTTTCGGCTTGTGGGCCTTTATCGCCGTGACCTACTGTGTAAGTTACTTTTTGACCTTCGTCAAGTGATACGCGGCCGTAACCGGTGCTGTTGATTTGGCGGAAGTGTACGAAAATATCTTTATCGCCGTTTTCTTGTTGGATAAATCCAAAACCTTTTTCGCTGTTGAACCATTTAACGGTTCCGTTTAATACTGCTGCCATGTGTGAGCCTTGTGTGTTAGATTGCACCCCGTTGCCGTGGTGGTCGAAAATATAAAATGGAGTGTTCTAAGGACAGGTCGTACTGATAGATCAATAAAAAGCGGCCACAAAGATGAAACTCTAAATCATCTTTCAATACACACATTGTAGCTGAATAAAAACTTTAAAGCAAGCAAAGCAAACAATCCCCCTACCGTAGGAGCCCGATCAGTTCTTCGAATTTTCCGATCCGGTGGGTGGCGGTGCTGAAATCGTGGTTTTGGGTAAAACGGTTGTGGACGATGACGCACTCGATTCCCGCGCTTACCGCCGAACGCAGGCCCCTCTCGGAGTCTTCGACGATGATCGTTTCGTGCTTCTCTCCCCCTAGACGCTCTAATCCCAGCAGATACGGGTCGGGATAGGGTTTTGCGCGGGGATACTCACCGCTGCACAAGACGAACTCCATGTAGTCGGTGATCCCGCGCGCGGCGTGGATCAGCTCGAAATCACACCGCAGCGCGGAGGTGACGATCCCCATGCGGTAGCGGCCTGAGAGTTCGGCGAGCACCTCGCGTACCCCCGGTATCGTAATCTCTTCGGTACGCAGATAGTGCTGATAGAGTTCGTTGCGGCGCGCACGCCATTTGTCGGTTTCGCTGATCGGCACTCCCGCCTCTTCGGCGATCAGAAAGGCGCTTTGGCCGTGTATCATGATATCGCGATAGCGCTCGGGCGTCAGTGTGAATCCCATCGTATCGAGCACTTCGGCGCTGGCGGTGAAGTACCAGTGTTCGGTATCGACGAGTACCCCGTCGTTGTCAAAAAGAATCTGTGTTTTCATGGGAGAATTGTACCCTGAGAGAGCTAAAGCAGGGACGGTGGATAACGGACTATGAACGGAAAAAGCGTTATAATCGCGTTTAAATTACTAGAGTAAGGAACATAAATGATCCGTTTTTTGATGATGGGATTGATCGCCGCGGCAGTATTCGGCGGCTGTACGGTAAAAGAGTTTAATCAAGGCGTGAGCGATGGTGTCAGCGATGTAAAACGCGTTATTCGCGGAGATAATAACTAAATTATACCTTTGACTGGACGGTAATCTTTACCGCCTCGAAGAGCTCGGCCGCTTTCTGGATCATCGGCTCTTTGAGAAGGTCGCTGCCATCGAATTCTTTGACGCTCGTCTCGTCGCACTGGCTCACACAGCTTCCTACCCCTACTTCGGCTTCTTCGATCATCGACGCGTTTTCGGTTATCCCTTCGTCTGCGGGTTCTTCGACCGGTTCAGGCTCGGGGGCGGGTTGCGCCTCTGCAACCTCCGGGGCTTTGGCACATGCTTCGGATTTGATCTGGGTCTCTATTCCGAAAATTTCCCGCACGAACTGGCGGATGATGCCGAAACTGTTTTTCAGCAGCTCCTTGTCATCCCCCTCTGCGCAGCTAGTCCATGTCAGCGTATCGTTTTCAAACGACACGAACGAGACGTTTTTCTCAAAACACTCTCCCAGTTCGATGCTGCGGTCGCGAATCTTTTCGCACAGCAGCTCAAAAGAGCTCTTCTGCGGGACAACAGGAGTCACGTTCACGCTGACGGTTTCCGGTGCTTTGGAGTGCAGAGGGGCTGTTTGGACGTGGTGCGGGGTTCGCGATTCGAGCGATTCGATCATCTCGTCGATCTCTTTGATCTTCATTGCTTCGATCATTTTAAACAGTATAAGGCTGATGACGAACCCGCCGTCGGCATTGATCGCAAAGAGACTCTTGGCATCGCTCAGGATACGGAAAAACCGCTCGATCACCAGCGGACTGAAGCGGTGATCCGCTTCGTAGAGGCGCTCTTTGAGATAGGCGATCAGCTCGTCGACGACCATTTCCGCTTCGTAGCTTTCGAGCTCTTTGAGCATCTGGGTTAAAGCGGTGCGGTCTTTGGCAAATACAGCTTCAAACAGCGTACCGATGTAATCGGGATCGAGCAGCCCCAGCATATCGGCAACTGTTTTGACGTCGACGAATCCTTTGGAATAGATGATCGCCTGATCCATCAGCGTCAGGGTATCACGCAGACTTCCCGACCCGCTGCGCGCGAGGATATCAAGAGCCTCGGGCTGGTACTCGATGTTTTCGAGATGGAGGATGTGACTCAGGTGGTGGACGATGTTGGGATGGCTGATCCGTTTAAAACGGAAATGTTGCGTCCTAGAGAGGATCGTTGGAGGAAGTTTCAGCGGATCGGTCGTCGCGAGGATGAATTTGACGTAGGAGGGCGGTTCCTCGAGTGTTTTGAGCAGGGCATTGTGCGCCTCTTTGGTCAGCATGTGCACTTCGTCGATGATGAAGATTTTGACATTGGCGCTGGCGGGGCGGTATTTAGTGTGTTCGATCAGGTCGCGAATGTCGTCGATTTTACGGCTGGAGGCGGCGTCCATCTCGATGATGTCGATGTGGCGCCCTTCATTGGCCATCACACAGTGGCTGCAGACGTCGCACGGGGCGGAAGTAGGGCCGTTTTCGCAGATCAGCGATTTGGCGAAAATCCGTGCCGTCGAGGTTTTACCCGATCCGCGCAAACCCGAAAAGAGGTAGGCGTGCGATAGCCGTCCGGAGTCGAGGGCGAGAGAGAGGGTTTGGGAGATGCTTTCCTGCCCGATAAGCTCTTCGAAGCGTCGGGGACGGTATTTTAATGCTAATACTTCGGATGCGCTCAATGGAAGACCTCTTTGGTTCTAGGTAATGGAGTTTAGCACGCTTAGGCTAAATTTAGCCATTCTTTGGCGGTGCGACGCAGCCCTTCGGGATTTTCGGAGGCAAAAAACTTCAGTTCCGTTTTCTCGAACCGCTGCGTAAAATCGTAATGGCTTTCAAGGTATTCGACAATCGCTTCCCCCGAATGGATCAGCGTGCTTTGCCCCTCAAAATACTCTCCGATGGCTCGGGCGACAAGGGGGAAATGGGTACATCCGAGGATCACCGCATCGGGCGCTTTGGGAAGGGAGCCGAAATAATGGTGTAGGGCGCTTTGCAGAACGTCCCCCTCATACAGCCCCTCTTCGACGATGGGGACAAGCAGGCTCGTGGCGATCGCGCTGAGATTTTTATACCCCAGTTCGCCCAACCCTTTTTCGTACGCTCCCGATTTGACGGTCGCTTTGGTGCCGAGGATCAGGATATTGGCGTCGGCAGAGGGGACGGCGTTTTTGAGGGCAAGGACTCCCGGATCGACGACTCCGATGACGTCGCAGTCACTGTGCTCTCTCATTTCCTCAAGGGCATACGCGCTGACGGTGTTGCAGGCGGTGATCAGCAAATCGATCTCGAAGTTTTTGAAAAATTCGAGGGCTTCGAGAGAGTAGCGGATAATGGTGTTGGGGTCTTTCACCCCGTACGGGACGCGGGCGGTATCCCCGAAATAGATGATCTCTTCGAAGAGTTTGTGCTCCAGCAGCGACTTGACGACGCTCAGGCCTCCGACGCCGCTGTCAAAAACTCCGACTCTCATCTTATTTGCTTGACTCGTTCATGCTGTCAAGGAATTCGATATTCGACTTGCTTTTGAGCATCGTGCTGTAAAGGAAGCGGAGCGCTTCGACTTCGTCTTCTTGTTTATGCAGCATCGAACGGAGAATAAAGACTTTTTGCAAGACGTCCGGCCCCAGAAGAAGCTCTTCTTTGCGGGTTCCCGATTTGAGGATGTCGATGGCCGGGAAGATACGGCGATCCGAGATTTTGCGGCTGAGAACGATCTCGGAGTTTCCGGTTCCTTTGAACTCTTCGAAGATGACCTCGTCCATGCGGCTGCCTGTTTCGACGAGCGCGGTGGCGATGATCGTCAAGCTTCCGCCGTTTTCGATGTTACGCGCCGCACCGAAGAAACGCTTCGGTTTGTGCAGGGCGTTGGCGTCAACCCCCCCTGAGAGGACTTTTCCCGAACTTGGCGTTACGGTGTTGTAGGCGCGTGCGAGACGGGTGATGGAGTCGAGCAGGATCACGACGTCTTTGCCGAGCTCAACGCGGCGTTTAGCCCGTTCGATGACCATTTCGGCGACTTTGACGTGGTTTTTGGCCGGTTCGTCAAACGTCGAGCTGTAGACTTCGCCTTTGACGGAGCGCTCCATGTCGGTAACCTCTTCGGGACGTTCGTCGACCAGCAGAACCATCAGCTCGATTTCGGGATGGTTGTTGGTGATCCCGTGGGCGATCTCTTTCATCAATTCCGTTTTACCCGAACGGGGAGGTGCGACGATAAGTCCGCGCTGCCCTTTACCGATAGGGGCGAAAAGATCCATCATGCGTCCGGTCAGTTTGGTCGGCTGGTATTCGAGTTTGATCTGCTCCAGCGCATACAGCGGCGTGAGGTTTTCGAACAAAGGACGTTTTTTGGATTCTTCAGGGGGGAGGTAGTTGATCGCTTCGACTTTGAGGAGGGCATAGTAGCGCTCCTGATCTTTCGGGGCGCGCACCTGACCGGTGACGATATCTCCGTTACGCAGTGCGAAACGGCGGATCTGGGTGCTGGAAACATAAGCATCGTGGAGCGAATCGCTGAAGCTCTGATCCACCGCGCGCAAGAAGCCGTAGCCGTCTTGCATGATTTCCAGAATCCCCGTAAAGAGGATGAACCCTCCCTGCTGAACCTGTGTTTTAAGGATTTCAAAGATCAGATCCTGACGTTTGAGTTCGTTAGGGTCTTCGATGCCCAAAGAGTTGGCGATCTCGAGTAGATCTTCGAGTTTTTTGGTTCGCAGTGCTTCGATCGTGAACCCTTCTACCGGGACGTGGGTACGATTTTTGGAGTTGTTTCTGGGAGTTTTCGCGGTAGTATCGCTCATCAGGTGAATGCCTTAGAATAAGAAGATGTGGTATGTGTAAGATACGGAGTTGTTACTTGTGAAACGTGATACGACATTATAATCTATCCGTTCAGGGGTTGTCAAGAAAGGCGTAAATATGGGATAATGCAGCTAAAAAAAGGATACCGAATGATTCGCAGAGAACTCAGTGCCGTTCCCGCTACACCCCAAAAAGCCGGAAAAGGGGTCAGCATGCAAATGCTTTTATCGCTTGAAGAGGTTCCGAATTTCGCAATGCGCTGTTTCAGCATCGAAGCGGGAGGGCACATGCCGCATCATACCAATACGGTCGAGCACGAGCAGTTCGTTCTCAGCGGCCGCGCACGGGTACGCGTGGGTGATGAGAGCTTTGAAGCCAAAGCCGGAGACATCCTCTATATCCCCGCAAACGCGCCGCACAGCTACGAGACTATCGGCGATGAAGCGTATACCTTTTTATGTCTGATTCCCAAAGGGGAAGATTGCATCACGATCATGGGGTGCTAAAAAAGTTTTATATTTAATTTCAGGGCGACCATCGTCCCCTGCGTGATCAGGTCGATCGTAAAATAATCATGCCGGTAATACAGCATCGGCAAAAATGCGAATCCGTCGTTATCTTTGCCCTCGGTGCATTCGACCGATTTTAGCCCGTCGAAACAATATCCTTTTTGGTATCCGACGACGCCGTAAATCCCTAACCCTTTATAAATATCATAGCGATACCCCGCTACTACGATATCGGTATCTTTATCACGGGAATTGACGAAGTGCAGGTAGGCGAGGGTAAAGCGTTTGTCGTAAACCATTTCGGCGCCGTAGGCGTCGTGGTTGCCGTTGTAGCGTTCTCCCGAGTCTTGGGTGCCGAAATGGTGCGATACCATCCCTACCGTCGCATAACCCTCAATTTCTTCAGCGTTCAGGCCGACCAACAAAAGAATCAATCCGAAAAAAACTTTCATGTCCAATTGTATCTCAAAAACATCTCCCGACGGCATCGGCTTTCAACTCGTTATCAATCCAGACCCGTTCAAATAACCGTTATTGCGGAAATTCTCCGCTCTCATAAAGCCATCGGCCGTTCTCTTTGAGAAAACGGCTTTTCTCTTTCATGGCATAGTTTCCGAGCGCAGCTTCAAATGTCACAAACGCTTCGTTTTCTCCGTCGATGAATTCGATGATTTTCAACCCTTCAAATACGGTGTCTTGGGAAAAATGGAGGATGTTTTTTTTCCAGTCTGCGCGATCTTCGGTGAAATCGGGATTGTTCGGATGGGTCGTTTTGATAATGTAATCTGCCAGACCCAGTGCGTAGGCGCTGTAGCGCGTTCTCATCAGCAGCACCGCGGTGGCGGGAACGGTCCCCTTGTGATAGGGTTGGCAGCATTGTTTGTACTTTTTGCCGCTGTGGCAGGGGCAGGGGGAATTGGCAGAGATTTTCATAAAAGCGATCTTACAGCATGCCATCTTTTTTGCCTCTTAGGCGCTATGGGCTATAATGACGCCATGATCTACGAAATAACTACTTTAATCAGTATCACTGCAGCCGCCGCACTGGCATGGCAATACGGTCGTCTCCGGCAGGAAAACGCGCTGTGGCAGTCTCAGTCGGCACAGCTGCAAGAGGCCCTGAATCAGGAACATGCGTTGCGCGTGGAATTCCAGAACAAAAGCGAGGCGTTGCAAAAAGAGTATCACGCGCTCGAACGCGACTACGCGGTGCTGCATACCCGCCACGAAGAATCGGCACGCGGGTTTGAGGAGAAAATCCGCCTTCTCGACGAAGCGAAGACGCAGATGAAACTGCAGTTCGAGCAGCTGGCGGCGCAGATATTCGAGCAGAAAGCCAAGACGTTCGACGAAGCCCATGCCAAGGGGCTGGACTTGCTTCTCAAACCGTTCCGCGAACAGATCGCGCAGTTCGCGACGCAAAGCAAAGAACAGTTCATCCACGACGCCAAAGAACGCCAAAGCCTCAAAGACGAGATCGTCCGCCTCAAATCGATGAGCGAGCGGCTCAGCGAAGACGCGATCAACCTGACGCAGGCGCTTAAGGGAGAGAACAAAACCCAGGGGAACTGGGGGGAGATCGTTCTCGAACGGATTTTGGAAGAATCGGGGCTTCGGGAAGGGCATGAATACGAACTCCAAAGCACTCTGAACGATGAGGAAGGGAAAAAATATCGTCCCGACGTGATCGTCCATCTGCCGCAAAACAAAGACATCATCATCGACTCAAAAGTCTCCCTTGTTGCCTACGATGCGTTCATCCGTGCCGAGAACGACGAGGAACGCGCCCATGCCCTCAAGCAGCACCTTCTTTCGATCCATTCGCATATCAAAGGGCTCAGCTCCAAGCGGTACGAACAGCTCAGCGGTGTCAAGACCCTCGATTTCGTATTGCTCTTTATGCCGATCGAGGGGGCGTTTCTGCTTGCGCTTGAGCAGGACAACACCTTTTTCAAAACGGCGTACGAGCAGAACATCGTTGTCGTCTCTCCCTCGACGCTGCTGGTGACGCTTAGAACGATCGAACATATCTGGCGCAGCGAATATCAGGAACGCAACGCGCGCGAGATTGCCGCGTCAGCCGAAGCGCTGTACGAAAAACTGGTGGCGTTTGTCGAAGATATGGAGAAGATCGGCGAGCAGATCGGCCGGACGCAGAAAAGCTACGAAGCGGCGATGAACAAACTCTCTACCGGAAAAGGGAACCTGATCCGCCGGGCCGAGGGGATGCGTAAGCTCGGGCTGAAACCCAAAAAGGCGCTTCCGATGTCCGTAACGGATACGGACGAAGAAGAAATGCTTTTATAGGTGCGGTATTTTTACTTTTGAATTGAGCAGCGCTCCGATAACGATCATCAGGGCAAGCACCCCCATCCATCCGATAAATCCCGATCCGAGCCATACAAGCCACAAAAGAATCGCTCCCAGCGGTGTCGGAACCCCCGTAAAATATTTGGCGACTTCGCCCGCATCGGCATTGATATTGAACTGGATCAGTCGGCGCAGCCCGCTGATGACATAATAGACCGATGCAACGGACGCAGCGATGAGCGCAAGCCCGGAGAGGTCGGCATAGACCGATTGAAAGATAAAAAAGGTGGGAACGAGGACGAAACTCAGAAAGTCGGCGAACGAATCGAGCTGTACACCGAATTCATTTGAGAGATTGAACTTACGGGCGATCTTGCCGTCAAATATATCGAATGCTCCGCCGATCCATGCAAGGATGACGGCATAGACGAATGCGTCCTGAGTGATGAAATAGGTGGCCAGCAAACCGCAGGTGATATTCACCATCGTAAAAAGGTTTGCCAGATTGAAATGAGACTCCGAACGCCATAAAAATTGCATAACTACCCCGCATTGCATATCTATATAAGAGGCGATATTATAGCCAAAGCGGCAGAAAGGACGCTAAATGAAAAAGGTTATCAATATTAAGCATGCTATAAGGTGATAGCTATTATCATTTTGCTACAAGTTAATAATGCATATCAAAATAGTTTTGTGTGCGAATGAAAGTGTAACGAAATGAAAAAAAGTGTTTTGATGAGTTTGGCGGCAGTTGCCGCGCTGAGCGCAGAGGGGATCGAGGCAACATCGGCTGCCGGTAAAGCGGGCGGAGAGGTTCGCGCGGTCTATGTATCGCAAGACAATGAAATAGCAGAAGATACTTATACGACTGCCATCGGCGGTATTTTGAAATACGAAACGGCCGCATGGAATGACATTAAACTCGGCGCAGGAGCCTATGTTTCCGAAAAGCTTGGGTTCGCCAGCGGCAGCGGCGATAAACTCAATTATGATGTTTTAAGCAGCAAAAACGGTTCGTATGCGTATGTCGGCGAGGCCTATATAGATTACAGCACCAACGATTTCAGCCTGCGTATCGGGCGCCAGCTGATCGATACGCCGTTTGCCGATACCGATGATATTCGCATGCACCCGAACACGTTTGAATCCGTAATTGCCAGTTACGGTGCCATAGAGAAAACAACGCTCGTCGGCGGATACATCACCCGTTGGGTGGGGTACGATTCGGGAGATGATATTTCCGAGTTCAAGAAACTCTCCGAGGGGAGCAACGGGGCGGTAGTCATCGGATTTACGAATGAGAGCGTTGAAAACCTTGCCGTGCAGGGATGGTATTACGGTGCGGACAAAGTAGCGGATATTTATTATGCTGACGCTGCCTACGCGGTCCCTTTCAATGAAACGGTCGGATTGGAAATCAGTGCGCAATACGCTGCGTTCGACGAAAAGACAAACGCAGCGGGAACCGACAGCGGATCGGACGGAATTGTCTATGGCTTCGGCGTTTCTTTGAATGCGGGACCGATGAGCATAGGGGCGGCGTATAACCGCGGATCGAACGATGAGGGCAAAACCCTTTCAAACGGATTTGGCGGCGGGCCGTTTATGACGTCCATGGAAGAGTGGACGATTGACGGGATGGAAGACGTCAAAGCCTATCAGGTAAGCGTAGCGATCGACATGGCCGGTGCGGGAATCGAGGGATTGAGCCTTACGGCATTGTACGGTTCGTTTAAGAGCGCACCCTCCAATACCGAAGTGAGAGAAATCGACGTCATCGCAACCTATGAGATCAATGAGCGTTTGGGGATCGATATGAGCTACGCGACAATCGATGATCGCAACAATAATACCGGCGATGGAGGAACGGACGGCGGATACAGCCGTTTTTTGGCTCGCATGAGTTACAATTTTTAAAGGATTACACGTGAATGGGGAAACGATGACATTGCTGAGTGCATGTACCAAGGGGGGCACTGCCACCGTGGTGAAAATCAATGCGACCGGAGCGCTTAAACAGAGGTTGCTTTCGTTCGGATTGATGAAGGGATCCGAAGTGAGAATGCTTGAATGCGCTCCGGCCAAAAGCACGTTCGAGATCAAAGTAGGAAACGTGAGCCTTGCGTTGCGCAAAGAAGAAGCTGAATTGATCGAGGTGACCGATGTCCGATAATCAAGAAACTTGCCGTCTGGACGGCAAACGTCTTAAAATCGCCCTCGTCGGTCAGCCGAACGTCGGGAAAAGTATGCTGATCAACTCGATCGGCAACGCGCGGCTGCATGTGGGGAATTTTACGGGGGTTACGGTCGAGAAGACGGAAGTATTGTTTGAATACCGGAGGTATCATTTTACGGTTGTTGATCTGCCCGGGACGTATGCCTTTACCGATTATTCGATCGAAGAGAGGGTAACCCATGATTTTTTGGTCAACGAGCATTACGATCTGATCATCAACGTACTTGATTCGACCAACATGGAGAAAAATCTTCAGCTTACCGCCGAACTGATGAGCATGAGCAAAAAAATGGTTATCGCGCTCAACATGAGCGATGAAGCCGACCGCGAGGGGATCGAGATCAATGCCCCTTATCTTTCCCAGCTGCTGGGAATTCCGTGCGTGCGGGTATCGGCTGCGGCCAAAACGGGGCTGGAAGAGCTGATGGAACGTGTCATCGACGTCTTCAACGCCCCTTCCCAGGAAGCCAAACTCGTCTTTAGCGAAGCGGTCGAAGAGGAAATCAAGGCGATCACCGAATACCTGAACCGCCATAAATTCAAAGCCTCCATTTCCAACCGCAACATTGCGATCAACCTGTTGCAAAAAGAGAAGAAAACGTATCGTGTGCTGCACGACAATCCGATATGGACCGAATTGCAGCCGATGCTGATCGAAGCAGACCGTCATGTGCTCTTGCATCACGATACGGATGACATGAAAGAGGCGTTTGCCGAAGAGTATCTCTCGTTTAACCGCGGGGTGATTGCCGAAGCGGTCAAGGTCAAACCCAAAGCGCCGGAGAAAAAGACGACGACGGAAAAGATCGACAGCGTGTTGATCCATCCCGTATTCGGGATTCCCATTTTCCTCTTTTTTATGTGGGCTTTGTTTCAGCTCACGTTCGAGATCGGTTCCATCCCGATGGACTGGATCGACGCGTTTTTCGTTTGGTTCGGCGAGATCGTCGGAGGGACGATTGCGAATGAGGAAATCCGTTCCCTCGTCGTCGACGGAGTTATCGCCGGGGTGGGGGCAGTTGTCCTTTTCATTCCCAATATCGTGATTCTTTTCGTGGGAATTGCGCTGCTAGAATCGACAGGGTATATGTCGCGCGTGGCGTTTTTGCTGGATGGTTTTTTCCACAAATTCGGTCTGCACGGCCAGTCGTTTATCCCTTTGGTCAGCGGATTCGGGTGCTCGATTCCGGCGTATATGTCGGCACGTATTCTCAAAAACGACCGTGACCGCTTATTGACGCTGTTTGTCATCGGGTTTATGAGCTGCGGAGCGAGGTTGCCGGTGTATGTTCTGTTTACGGGTGCTTTTTTCGGACCCGAGATGGCCGGAAATGCGTTGTTCGGTATCTATATTCTCGGCGCCATGATCGGCCTTGTGGCGGCGAAAGTACTTAAAATGACGGCGTTCAAGGGGGCGGATGAGCCGTTCGTTATGGAGATGCCCAAATACCGGCTTCCTTCCGTGAAATTGATCTGGCATACCGTCCTCACCAAAACGATGATGTATCTGAAAAAGGCCGGGACGTTTATCGCCGCGGCATCGATGCTCGTATGGTTTTTGAGTACCTATCCCAATGATCAGACTCTGGATGCGGTCTATGCCGTGAAAATCGAGATGGCCGCTTCAGAGGATGATGTAGCGGTACTGAAAAACAAGCTGGCCGAAGAGCAGCTGTCCCAGAGTTTTCTGGGGCGAATCGGCCACACGATCGAACCGATTTTCGCACCGCTCGGATTTGACTGGAAGATGGCGGTCGCGCTTCAGACGGGATTGGCGGCCAAAGAGGTCGTCGTTTCGACTCTTGGTGTTCTGTACTCGCTGGGCGGCGACGCCACCGAAGAGGACAATTCGCTGATGAATGCCATCAGCCAGCACATTCCGCTCGCCTCGGCGGTGGCGTTTGTGGTCGTTATCATGACGTATCTGCCCTGCTTGGCCGCATCGGTCGTGTTTACCCGCGAGGCGGGGGGGATCAAATATTTCGGCTATCTGTTTTTGTTTACGACGATCGTCGCCTATTCGCTGGCGTTTATCGCCTACCATGTCACATTGTGGATCAGTTAGGGAATCATTAACCCTCGCTGCGTTACAATAGCGCCATGAGTAACGTAAAAATATTAATGATCGAAGACGATCTCGAGCTTGCCGAAATTTTGACCGAATTTTTGGAACAGTTTGATTTCAAAGTGACGACGGAAGATGATCCGTTTAAGGCGTTGAGCATTCTTAAGCTCGAAAAATTCGATGTTGTCATTCTGGATCTGACATTGCCGGGAATGGACGGCTTGGAGGTGTGCGAAGCGATCCGCGCGCGGCAGAATGTTCCTATCATCATCTCTTCGGCCCGCTCGGATGTAACTGATAAGATCAATGCGCTGGAGCTTGGGGCGGACGATTATCTTCCAAAACCCTATGATCCCAGAGAACTCGAAGCACGGATCCACTCTGTATTGCGCCGGTATGATGCCGCAGCGGCAGTGGCGTCCGAAAACGCCTGCGATTTCAAACTGAACGAAGAGGCGATGCAGATCAGCTATAAAAGCCGCCCCATTGATCTGACCAACGCAGAGTACGGGATTCTCTCCTACATGATCAAAAAACAGGGGATGGTCGTGTCCCGCGAGGATTTGATCCATAACGTCAGCGCGATCAATGAAGATTCGTCCAACAAAAGCATCGACGTCATGGTAGGGCGCATCCGCAACAAACTCGGGGATAAAAGCCTGATCGAATCGATCCGCGGGATCGGCTACAAATTGCTCAAATAATGCTTAAAAACAACGCCGTTCTCGTTACCGTACTTTTTGCTTTCACCGTGACGGTGACGAGTGTAAGCTCCACGTTTTACCAGCTGTATCTGAGCAACCGTGCCAAGCACATCGATAACGTATTCACCAAGCACTCCCTGATCAGCCAGATATACCATACCTACCTGATGAAACAGATATCCGAGCCGATGTTCGAAGCGAATCTTGCGTTGTATTCGCTCAATGAGATAGGCGATCAGAGGGAATACGAAACGATCATCCGACAGGGGACGATCCTCAAAACGGACGGAACCCCCGATCCCACCGTTGAAAACGTCGCTTCGCTGGAACTGAGTTTCGAGACCGAGACGGTCCAGCCGATCATAACATCGATGATTGAATACCGCGGACATATCTATTTTTGGGTCGAATCATCCCGCCACAGCCTGCTGCTGGAAGATCAAAGCGTTCAAGCGTATCAGCCGGTGACGCTTTTGTCGGCATACGGGACGATCATGGCAATTCTCGGCGTCTCTTTTATTTTGATCATCTATCGCCTTCGTCCGCTGCGGCGTCTCCGAAAACAGATCGCCCGTTTCGGGGAAGGAGACATGGGGGTGAGCTTTCGGATGGGAGGAAGCGACGAAATCGCTTTGATCGCCAATGAACTCGACAGCACCCAGAACAAAATTCGCTCCCTCATCGAATCGCGCACCCTTTTTCTGCGTAATATCATGCATGAACTAAAAACGCCGATTGCCAAGGGACGGATTGCCGCCACGATGCTCTCCGACGAGAAACAAAAAGGGCGCTTCGCAGGGATATTCGAACGGCTTGAATCATTGATCGGGGAGTTTGCTCTGATCGAGGAGATCACTTCCGGGAATCAAAATCTGGAGAAAAAAGAGTACCGTCTGATCGATATTATCGACGGTGCGGTCGATGCGGCGATGACGGATTACGATTCGGTCAAAAATAAAATCGGTGCTTTGGTCAAGATCGAAGCCGATTACCGGCTGTTCGTCACGGCGGTCAAAAACCTGATCGACAATGCGATCAAGTACTCCCCGGACAAAACGGTTCATATCGAAATGGAAGGGGACGAGATCGTTTTTGCCAATCTCGGCGAACCGCTCAAAAAACCGCTAACCTATTACATCGAGCCGTTTACGAAAGACCAACCGACCAAAGACAGCTTCGGATTGGGGCTGTATATCGTTGACGCAATTTTAAAAGAGCATGAGTATGTTCTCGCCTATGAACGGCGGGAAAGTTTCAACTGCTTTTTCATCGTCCCCGTAAAATCGACAAAAAGGAAATGAATCACGGATGAAAGAGATACTGATTACCAACGATGACGGATACGAATCGCCGGGACTTTTGGCGTTGATTGAGGCGTTGGACGGGCTTGGACGGGTCACCGTTGTCGCACCGACGACCGAAAAATCAGCTTGCGGGCATTCGCTCACCCTGACCCGGCCTCTCAGTTTTATCAGCGTCGGAGACGATTTTTACAAACTCGACGACGGTACTCCCAGCGACTGTGTCTATCTGGCGCTTCATTCGATCTTTGAGGAACGCAAACCCGACCTCGTCATCAGCGGTATCAACAAAGGTTCCAACATGGGTGAAGACATTACCTATTCGGGAACCGCTGCGGGAGCAATGGAAGCGGTGTTGCACGGGGTTCCGGCCATTGCGATTTCTCAGGTGATGGATTTCACTCAGCCTGTAGGGGATTTTGCTTTGGCCAAGCAGGCGATTCGCCATCTGGTCCAAAAGATTTTCGACGGGAAGTTTCCGCTGAACGAGCGGGAGTTTCTGAATGTCAATATTCCCTACGATGCAGAGGAATTGAATTTTGCCGTCACGTACGCAGGCTACCGTTACTACGCCAACGATGCGCATTTGCACCGTAACCCCAGAGGGCTGGAATATTACTGGCTGGGACTTCACCCGCTGGAATTCAAAGCGCGCGCGGAACGGGAGTCCCACGGTCTGTGTGATTTTGAAGCGATCGAGCAGGGGATGGTTTCGATTAGCCCGATCAAACTGGATATGACCTCGTACGATACTCTTCACAAACTGCGGGAGTGGCTGTGAGACACGTTCGGACGAAGCTGGTTTTCGGCGAGGAGGAGTTCGGCAAACTTCAAAATGCGAAAATCCTTCTTTTGGGTGTCGGTGGCGTCGGGAGCTTCTGCCTTGATTGCCTTTATCGTAGCGGGGTGCGTGACATCACGATCGTCGATTTCGACCGCTACGACCTCTCCAACCAAAACCGCCAGATGCATTCCGAAGCACATGAGGGGGAATTGAAAGTCGAAGCACTCAAAACCCACTATCCCGAAGTGATCGCGATAGCAGAGAAAATTACCCCCGAGTGGGTCGAGGCGTTTGATTTTGAACCCTTTGATCTTGTCCTCGATGCGATTGATGACATGAAAGCCAAGCTCTCCGTTATCGAAAAATGCTATCCGAAGCTGATCTGCTCGGTCGGTTCGGCCAAACGGCTCGATCCGACCAAAGTCGAGGTCCGCTCCATTTGGAAAACCGAAGGAGACCCTTTCGCCGCGAAGATCCGTGCCGAATTGCGCAAGCGTAAATTTCGGGGCGATTTCAGCTGCATCTGCTCCTCCGAACTTCCCCG
Source organism: Sulfuricurvum sp. MLSB (assembly GCF_000747095.1). GTDB lineage: Bacteria > Campylobacterota > Campylobacteria > Campylobacterales > Sulfurimonadaceae > Sulfuricurvum. The sequence goes on along the minus strand of NZ_JQGL01000024.1, from coordinate 19,491 downwards.
CATCAAGGAAAAGGGGAGTTTCGTCGGAGTAACGGGTACCTTCGGGTTGGCGATGTGCTCGCTGGCATTGCGCCGGATCGGATTGTAATCTCTTTGTGACATGAGCGGTTTATACTCCTGCTCATGGAACCTCTGCACCCCTTATATCAGCATTACCTCAATGTACTGGACGTGGCCTTTCAGCCGATTGCCGATATCCATTCGGGCGTTACGTTCGGCGTTGAGGCGTTGCTGCGCGGCACCGATACCCTCGGATTCGAGAGCATCGAATCGTTTTTCGACCATCTGTATGAAGAGAATGTCCTTTATACGTTCGATCTGGGACTTCGGGAAAAGGTGATCGCAAAATTCTGCACGATCGAGGGATTCGAAAACCTCAAACTGTTTTACAACATTGACAACCGTCTGCTCGATATGACCGATTTTTCCAAAGGAAATACGTCGCAGATTCTTCGCCGCTACGGTCTCGATCAAAAGAGCATGGTCATCGAGCTTTCCGAACACAACGAGATCGTCAATTTCGACCATTTTACCCAGTTGATGGACCACTATGCCGACGAGGGGTTCTGCATCGCGATCGATGATTTCGGAACGGGGTATTCGGGATACAAGCTCCTGTACCATACCAGCCCCAATATCATCAAAATCGACCGGTTTTTTCTGGGATCGATCGACAAAGACCCGAAAAAAAAGCTTCTCGCGCGCCACATGGTTAAACTGGCCACTCTGACCGGCTGCAGCGTCATCGCCGAGGGGGTAGAGAACGAAAAAGAGCTGCTGGTTTGCAAAGAGATCGGCTGCCATCTCGTGCAGGGATATTTCATCCAGCGTCCGACGCTCGATTGCGGTCAAATCGCTTCAAAATATCACCATGCTTCCAACGAAATACTTGAAGACAAGCGGAGCAAAAGAGATCAGGTTATCATCCTCAAGCGGCTTGAATATCTCAAACCCGTTGTCATCGGCGACAGTATGGAATCGTTGCTCGATTTGTTGAAACAAGACGACGAGATGTTTCTGGTCCCCGTTGTCGATGCGATGCACCATCCGCTGGGCATCATCCACGAACACCGCCTGAAATCGGTCATCTATTCCCCGTACGGACGATCGTTGATTCAGAACCGCTCTTCGAACCTTTCGGTACTGGAAACCTATATCGAACCGGTTCCGGTCGTCGATCTCACCACGCCGCTGGAGATGATCATCGAACTCTTTTCTCTTTGCGAAAACGCTCCGGGGGTACTGATCGTAGAATCGTCGCGCTACATCGGCTATCTGAGCGCCCGCGATATGATCGACGTGATTCACGAACGTAACCTCATACGTGCCCGCGACGAAAATCCCCTGACGAAACTGCCGGGCAATTTTATGATCAACGGCTACATCTCCCGCGTATTTGAAACAGGGGAAGAGTGCGCGGTGTGCTATTTTGATTTCAACCATTTCAAACCGTACAACGACCACTACGGATTCCGAAACGGCGACCGCGTCATTTTGCTTTTTACCGAATTGATGCACAAACTTCTTCCCGTGGAATATTTTAAAGGGCATATCGGGGGAGATGATTTTTTCGTCGGGGTAAGCCTAAACGACTCGCATACGTTTGAGCGGACATGTGCGGAAGTCGAAGAACTTATAGCCCGTTTCGGGGACGAAGTACGCGATTTTTACGATTCCAAAGACCGGGAGCAGGGATGTATTGTGGCCGAAGACCGCGACGGAGTTCAGTGCACGTTCAAACTTCTCGGGGTGAGCGCTGTCGTGATCCGTCTGGGAAGAGGATCGCCCGTTTCCTCTGCCGAACAGCTGCAGAAAAGTTTTGCCGTTGAAAAAAAAGCGGCAAAAAAGGCTCCGAACAACCTGCGCATCATCGATAAGTGAGACACGTTTGGTATAATAGGGGATTAATTTTTACCGGAGTGAACCGTGGAGCAAAAAGAACCCATGACCAAATACGGGTTTCAGCGCCTGTCCGATGAGCTGAATACCCTTAAAACGATCGATCTTCCGGCTGTCAACGCCGAGATCGAACGTGCCAAAGAGTACGGAGATTTGAAAGAAAATTCCGAATACCATGCCGCACGCGAAAAGCAGGCGTTCATCGGTACCCGTATCGCGGAACTGGGCGATGTGATCTCACGGGCACAGATTGTTGATCCCGCAGAGCTTGAACACGCCCGCGTCAGTTTCGGCTCGACGGTCGTATTGTGCGATTTGAACACTGACAAAGAGCTAACCTACACAATCGTCGGCGGATGCGAAAGCAACCCGGATATGGGGCTGATCTCGTTCAACTCTCCGTTAGCCAGAGCGCTTTTGGGACATGAAGAAGGGGATGAATTCAGTGCCCGTCTTCCCGGCGGCGAAAAAACCTTCGAAGTGATCGAAGTCAAATATCAGGAGATCGTATTTGAGTGCCATTAACGTAGGGATCATCG
>NZ_JQGL01000024.1:0-17030 GCF_000747095.1 Sulfuricurvum sp. MLSB | reverse complement strand
CGGTGAGCGAGCTGCATCCCGCCCTTTTGGGCGTGTGTGACCTTGGTGTTGAAAAGGTCGATCTGGAACGTGCGGCGGCCGCATGCGAACTCGTCTTTCTGGCTCTTCCGCATAAAACGGCAATGCAAACGGCCAAAGGGCTTCTTGAACGGGGTGTGAAAGTCGTAGACCTTTCCGCGGACTATCGCCTAAGCGCGGAGAACTACGAAGCGTTCTACTGCGAACACGAGGATATTGACAACCTCTCCCATGCTGTCTATTCGATTCCCGAACTCCACGGCAAAGCCGCACAGGGCGCCCGTCTGATCGCTAACCCAGGATGCCACGTTACGGCGACCCTGCTGGCGCTGGCTCCGTTTTTAAATCATATCGACCTCTCCCATCCGATCTTCATTGATTCGAAGACGGGTGTGTCGGGAGCGGGAAAATCGCCCAGCGCAAGTGTCCATTACGTCAGTGTCAATGATAACATCAACTGCTACAACATTATCAAGCACCGTCATGCAACAGAGATCGAGCAGCATGCATCGGCGTTTTGCGGTGCCGAGGTCAATGTGACGTTTGTCCCTTCGCTGGTTCCGATGACGCGGGGAATGCTCGCCTGCGTTTATGCGACGCTGAAAACCGACTGTGATCCTCTTCCTGTGATGGAAGAATTTTATGCCGCCAAGCCTTTTGCCCGAGTCCGCCAGACACCGCCCCATACGAAAATGGCATCCGGGACCAATTTTGCGGATGTCTACGCTGCGCGCCACGGCAATGCGTTGGTAGCGATGTGCGCCATCGACAATCTGATGCGCGGAGCAAGCTCACAGGCGCTCGTGAATGCCAACATCATGATGGGATTGGATGAAACACTGGGCATTCCCACAATCGCGTATGTCCCCTAATACTCTCCGCCTCGGAGCGATTTTGATCGCTGATGCCCACTGCGCCCCGTGGCGTACCCCTTTTATCGATTTTCTTCGTTCCCTTGAAAAAGGGGAAATCCAAACGTCTCAACTGGTGCTGATGGGGGATGTCTTCGATCTTCTTTTCGGTCCGATCGAAGCAACCCACGCCCTTAACGCCGAAGGAATAGAATTACTCAACCGCCTCTCAAAACGGATGGAAGTCATCTATCTGGAAGGAAACCACGATTTTTTGCTGAGCGGGCTTTTTCCGCAGGTTACGGTCGTTCCCCGCTGCAAACAGCCGTGGATAGCGTCTTTTGAGGGAAAAACGATTGCCTTGTCGCACGGAGACAGCGCAATGGGGTTTGGATACGAGGCCTATACGGCGCTTATCCGAAATCCGTATGTGTTGAAAGTGCTGCACATGATCGACAATGCGCTCGGCGGCTGGATCGTCCGAAAGCTCGTCCGCGCGATGCAGCGCAAACACCATTGCAAAACGATTGAGCATTTCGACGTGCTGATTTCGAAACGGCTCAAACACCAAAAAACGGCAGATACCGAGATGTTGATCGAGGGGCATTTTCATCAGAACCGCACCTTCGATCTGCCCGAACTGCAGTATGTCAACCTCGCCGCTTTTGCTTGTAACGAAAGATACTTTAGTGTACAATCCTCACAAAATCAGCCGCTACTGCACGAAGCAGTTTTTCGCAAGGAGCCCCTATGATGGGACAAGGAGATATTTTAAAAGTCGGCTCGAACGAGATGGAACTGGTCGATTTTCGTATATTCAAGCGTGAAGGCGATGCGATATACGAAGGGATATACGGTGTGAACGTCGCCAAGGTGCGCGAAATCATCCGATATCCGAAATTGACCGAACTGCCGGGAGTCCCGCCGTTTGTCGAAGGAATTTTTGATTTGCGCGGCGTCGTTATCCCCGTGGTCAATCTGGCCAAATGGATGGGCGTCGAATCGTCTGAAGAGATGGACAAACATGCGCGGGTCATTATCGCCGAGTTCAACAACATTTTGATCGGTTTTGTCGTTCACGAAGCCAAACGGATCCGCCGCATCAACTGGAAAGACATCGAGCCTGCCTCTTTCGTCTCAAACCAAGGCGGCCTTGACGGTTCCAAGGTTACGGGAGTTACCCGTATCGAAGACGATGCGGTATTGCTGATCCTCGATTTGGAAGGGGTTGTGCAGGAGCTTGGGCTGTTTCAGCCTTCCAGCGGAAAACTGGAAGAAGGAAAATACAACTTTTCGGGTTACGTATTGCTGCTGGATGACAGCGGGACCGCCCGCCGTATTATCAAAGATGCGCTTGAACAGATGGGATTTGACGTCATCGAAGCGACCGACGGTGAGCAGGGGATCCGAATTTTGGAAGACATGTATGAAAAACACGGCGACGCTCTTGCCTCGAAACTCCGACTGATCGCTTCGGACATCGAGATGCCGCTGATGGACGGGTTCCATTTCGCGGCCAAGGTCAAATCAGACAGCCGTTTTAAAATGATACCGGTCGTTTTCAACTCCTCCATCAGCGATCATTTCAGCGAGAGTCGCGGAAAAGAGGCGGGAGGCGAAGCCTATCTGGTCAAATTCGATTCCAATTTATTTTACGATGAAGTAGCCCGCGTCGTGCGCGCACATATTGAATAGGGGTGTATGGTATGGATGAATTTCAAGAGATATTACAGGACTTTTTGGTCGAATCGTTCGAATTGATCGAACAGTTGGATCAGGACCTTGTCGAACTCGAATCGCGGCCTGACGACCTGGATTTGCTCAACCGCATTTTCCGGGTAGCCCATACGATCAAAGGGGCCAGTTCATTTTTGAACTTTGACGTATTGACCCATTTGACGCACCACATGGAAAATATCCTTAACCTTGCACGACACGGTGATCTGGTTATCGATGCGGACGTGATGGACATCATTCTCGAATCGATCGATCTTATGAAAGCGCTGTTGGTTCGTATTCGCGATACGGGCGTCGACGGCGGGCTTGATGTCAGCGCGTGCGTTGTCCGTCTTGATGCGGCTGCCAGCGGAACCCCGATCGCCGCTGCGGCACCCGTTGCGGAAGAGCCGGTAGCCGCGGCGCCGGCGGAAGAAGAGCCCGATTATTCGGGGATGAGTGAAGCGGAAGTCGAAGCGGAGATCGAACGCCTCATCGCCGTGCGACAAGCCGAAGATGCCGCCAAACGGGCCGCGAAGAATCCGGCTCCTGCGGAAAGTGAAGAAGAGCCCGATTATTCGGGGATGAGCGACGCGGAAGTCGAAGCGGAGATCGAGCGTCTGATCGCCGTGCGACAAGCCGAAGATGCCGCCAAACGGGCGCAAAAAGCTTCAGGAACCGAGCTGGAGCCGGCAGCGCCTGCGGCTGCAGCTGCACCGGCTCCGGCCGCACAACCGAAAGCCGCACCTGCACCCAAAGCGGCTCCTGCTGCACCGGCTCCGCGCCGCGCCGAAAACAAAGAAGATGGCGAAAACCGCGGCGGCGGTTCGGTAGAACAGACGATCCGCGTCGATGTCAAACGTCTTGACCACCTGATGAATCTTATCGGGGAACTCGTACTCGGGAAAAACCGCCTTATCAAGATCAATGATGACGTTGAAGAGCGCTACGAAGGGGAAGCATTCCTCGAAGAACTCAATCAGGTCGTCTCCATCGTCTCCTTGGTGACGACCGATCTACAGATCGCCGTTATGAAGACGCGGATGCTTCCGATCGGTAAAGTGTTCAATAAATTCCCTCGAATGATCCGTGACCTTTCGCGCGAACTTAACAAGAAGATCGAACTGGAGATCACCGGGGAAGAGACAGAACTGGACAAATCGATCGTCGAGGAGATCGGCGATCCGCTTGTTCACATCATCCGAAACTCGTGCGACCACGGTATCGAAACGCCTGAAACACGTTTGGCCGGCGGGAAAAACGAAACCGGTACGATTCAGCTCAAAGCCTATCATGAAGGTAACCACATCGTCATCCAGATTATCGATGACGGTAAAGGACTTGATCCTGATATGTTGAAAGCAAAATCGGTCGAAAAAGGGATCATCACCGAAAAAGAAGCCGATGGAATGAGCGACAAAGAGGCGTACGGCCTCATTTTCCGCCCCGGCTTTTCAACGGCGGCACAGGTCACCAGCGTATCGGGACGCGGCGTCGGAATGGACGTTGTCAAAACGAACATCGAAAAGCTCAACGGCATGATCGACATCGACTCCGAAGTGGGTCAGGGTACGTCGATGAAACTCAAAATCCCTCTTACGCTTGCGATTATCCAGGCGTTGCTGGTCGGAGTGCAGGAAGAGTATTACGCGATTCCGTTGGCATCGGTTCTTGAAACCGTCCGTATCAGCAAAGACGAGATTTACACCGTCGAGAGCCGCTCGGTCATGCGGCTGCGTGACGAAGTCCTCTCACTCGTCCACATCGGCGACATCTTTGAAGTCGAGCGGGTATTTGACAACAGCGAACACGCGTATGTCGTGGTTCTCGGACTGGCGGAGAGCAAAATCGGTCTTATCGTCGATTCGCTCGTCGGTCAGGAAGAGATCGTTATCAAATCCCTTGGCGAATACCTCAAGGGGATCGAAGGGATCGCCGGTGCGACGATTCGCGGAGACGGCGGCGTAACGCTGATCGTCGATGTCGCGGCATTGATGCAGATGGCGAAATCGGTCAAATCGACCGTCGGAAACGAATCGTCCGACGCGAAAGGGCGTTCCGGTGCCAAAACGTCTCCGAGCGATTATTGCGTGATGATCGTAGACGATTCGAAAACGGACCGTACGATCATGCGTAAAGCGCTTGAACCGATGGGCATCACACTGGTCGAAGCCGTCGACGGCGTCGAAGCGTTGAACGTCCTCAAACAGGGTGACCATTCGTTCGACGGTATGCTGATCGACATCGAGATGCCTCGGATGGACGGATACACCCTCGCCAGCGAGATCAAAAAATACAACAAATATAAAAACCTTCCGTTGATCGCCGTCACGTCGCGTTCGGGCAAAGCCGACCGGATGCGCGGAGTCGAATCGGGAATGATCGAATACATCACCAAACCGTATTCTCCTGAATACCTGATGAATGTTGTCAAACGTAATATCAAGTTTAACGAGGGGCTATAACCATGAGCGAAAAACTCCAACAAATCATCAACAAACAGCACAAAACCCTCGCCGGAGACGACATCAAAATCGATGAAGTGATTCAACTGGTCGGTTTCATCGTGGGTGACGAAGAGTTTTCGGTACCCATTTTGAGCATCCAGGAGATCATCAAACCGATTTCATGGACCCGCGTTCCGCAAACGCCCGCGTACATCCTTGGGGTATTCAATCTACGCGGTTCGGTCATTCCGCTGATCGACCTGCGGTCCCGTTTCGGCTTGGAGATGATCAAGCACACCGAAGAGACCCGTTTTATCGTCATGAAAAACGGCGATGACGTGGCGGGATTTGTGATCGACCGCCTGACCGAAGCGATCCGCCTTCCCAAACGCGACGTGGGGCCTGCTCCCGAAACGATCTCGGAAGAGGAAAGCCTGATTGACGGCGTGGGCAAACAGGCCGACCGGATCATCACGATTCTCAAAGTCGACAAGCTTTTGGAACGGAATTTTTAACCTTTTATGGCACAATAGCGCCATGAATGAGACACACTTTTTTAACCGCCGCACTAAACTTCTCGACCTGATGGAAGAAGGTGTCGCAATCGTTACCGCAGCGATACCTGCGCTGCGATCGAACGATACCGAACATCCCTACCGCCAAAATAGCGATTTTTACTATCTTACCGGCTTTGATGAAAGCAATTCGTTATTGGTTTTGATTAAAACGCACAACGAGACGAAAACGATACTGTATGTGGAAGCGAATGATGAACAATACGCGCTTTGGAACGGTGCGCGACACGGCATCGAGAAAGCCAAAGAGCGTTTTGATGTCGACGACGTCCGTAACATTAAAGACTTCCCGGATCAAATCAAAGATCTTTTGCGTGAACATGTGAATCTCTATATCGATCTCTTTGACGATTCAGAAGCGTTGAGCGAAGCCAAGTTGGCAGCCAGATTACTGCGCGAAACACGCGGTGTCAAACGTCATATCCGCTCTTTTCGCGATATTACCCATCTGATCCGCTCCATGCGTCTCGTTAAAGCTCCTGAAGAGATCGAAACGATCCGCAGAGCCGTCGCATTGACGGCAGATGCCCATCATATCGCCATGAAACGCTCTCGCGTGGGGATGAAGGAGTATCAGCTGCAGGCGGAAATGGCGTATGTTTTCGTTAACGGCGGCGGACATACCGAAGCCTACGGAACGATTGTAGCCGGAGGTAACAATGCCAATACTCTGCACTATGTTGATAACCGCGATGAACTTCGAGATGGGGAACTCGTATTGATTGATGCCGCGTGTGAGGTAGAACTCTATGCGAGCGACATCACCCGCACCTTTCCGATCAATGGAAGGTTCAGCGAGGCACAGCGTGAGGTCTATAATGCGGTATTGGAGGTACAGCTTCGCGTTATCGAGGCGATCAAGCCGGGGGTTAAACGCGATTGGCTCCAAACCTACAGCGAAGAACTGCTGTGCGATGCGTTGATAAATTTGGGGGTTTTAAGCGGTGAACGCGATGCGTTGATGGAAGCCAAAGAGCATAAAAAATATTCTCCGCACGGTATCGGGCATTGGATGGGATTGGATGTACACGATCCGTGTCCGTATGTGGATGAAGCGGGGGAGGCGTTGGCTTTTGAAGCGGGGATGGTGATGACGATCGAGCCGGGGCTTTATTTCCGTGTCGATGACGAATCGGTGGAGGAAAAATACCGCGGAATCGGCATCCGTATCGAAGACGACATTCTCGTCACCGATGACGGTTGCGAGAATTTATCGGCGATGATAGCCAAGAGTGTGGAAGAAATAGAAGAGATGTGCAGCCGCTAATTGTGGCTATAGCTCCATCCGCTGAGGCCGTCTTTGGCCTCTTTAAACCTTTCCGCATCCCCTAAAAAATCAATAATCTGCAACGAAACCCACGGAATCGTATTCGCTTCGGCCGGATCGATCAGGTGGCGCGGCATCGGCGTCTCCTGCGCCGTCATTGCAAACGCGATGCGTCCGGCTTCGAAGATCAGATCGCTCGTGGAGGTAATGCCGTGTTCGCGGCAGAACTTCTCGACGATGTGGGGTTTGATCTCTTCGGGGATGGGATCGGAGGTATTGAGAATGATCGTAAAATGGATCGGCAGCGCAGGAGGGGCCATCATGGAAGGGGCGGCCATGATGATGAACTCGACGTTTTCAAGAGTCGATTTGATCTCTTCGTGTGCGAGATAGCTGTTCACTTTTAGCGGTTGAATCTCTTGCATTAGTGTTCCTCTTTGAGTATTTTGGCGATCAGCGACGTGATTCCGATGTGAAGATTATAGTTGGTAATCGGAAAATCGACCCATTCATCGTCAAGATTGACGCTGCAGCCGCTGAGATATTTTCCCAGGATTTCCAAATCGACGGGGAGATAGCCCGTGGCTCGCTCCGGAGCAATTTTGGTCCGTACCAGCGCCCCTTTTTCGTTGCTTTTGGCTAACGTAAATGCGAGCGTCTTGAGGCTGAGCAGATCGCACCAGCGTAAAAAAAGCTCGGGTGTAAGGATGTCGTGCGCGTTTCCTTCGGGATCGAACAGCAGCTTTTGGTCCCGCAACGGGATCAGGACGCTGAGTATGGCCTGAACGTAGGGAAGGGTTTTTTGTTTCCATATCGGGGCTTCGTCGCTGCGTTCCAAGGCAGCGTTGATTGCCCCTTCAATGGTGCCGGTATCGTGGGTTTGGAGCAATGAGTGTATCGTGCGGTAAATCATCTTGGCTCTCTTTTTTCCCGAACTTTAGCTATTTTTGTATAATTATCGTATTAATGACAGGAGTTTGACAGATGGATAAAGGATGGTTGACCAATGCCGTAGCGCTCGGAGTAACGGGATTCTCGTATATGATAGAAGGGACGATGGGCGAAGCGCTGTGGATGGCGGGGTTATTTGCCCTCTCGGGTGCGCTCACGAACCAGCTCGCAATTCACATGCTGTTTGAAAAAGTGCCGTTTCTTTACGGGTCGGGCATCATACTCGATCGGTTCGAATCGATCCGCAACGCGATCAAAACATTGATCATGGAACAGTTTTTTACCCCCGACAAGATCGAATCGTTTGTCCGCTCGAACGAGCGCTCTATCGACCTGACCCCGATCATCGAGCAGACCGATTTCACCCCTGCGTATAATGCTCTGGTCCGCAGTGTCATGGATTCGCCTTTGGGATCGATGCTGGGAATGTTCGGAGGCGATGTCGTGATCGACAAGCTCAAAGAGCCGTTTGTCAAAAGGATCAAAGCATCGACCATTGAGATATCCCAAAGCGAATCGTTTTTGAATGCCTTGAACAAACATCTGCATGCGGGGAGCCCCGATCTGGCGAAATCGATCGAATCGATCGTGGAAGCGCGACTGGCAGAGCTGACGCCGATGATGGTCAAAGAGATGCTCCATACGCTGATGAAAGAGCATTTGGGCTGGCTCGTAGTCTGGGGCGGCGTATTCGGCGGAGCCATCGGACTGGTATCTGCAGTGATACTATAAGCGCATTGATTTAATAGACTTGACAACATTAGACTCAAAGTATTATAATTTCCCTAACTCAACTAAAGGATTTTTACAATGCAGAATATTTTTGAAAAACTAACCCATCAAATGACCGAGATGATCGAATCGTCGATCTCGTTGGCATTGCACAATAAAAACAGCGAAGTCGAACCGATCCATTTTTTGTGGGCGCTGCTGGCTAACAGCAACTCCCCTCTTAACCAGATGCTGAACAAAATGAGCATCGACAAAACAGCTATCGAACTCGATGTCAAAAGCACGGCGAATAAGCTACCAAGCGCTTCGCACGTGACTAAAGAGTCGATCCGCCTCTCTCGCAATTTTGCCCATTCGCTCGAGGTCAGTGCCGGCGAGATGGCAAAAAACGGCGATACTTTTTTGGCCATCGATACGTATATCGTAGCCAATCTCCAAAATGACCCGTTCCAATCGATTTTGGGAAAATACATCGATTTGCGCGAGTTGGCCAAGACGTTCGAAGCGTCCCGCGCGGGGCAAAAGATCGAATCGCAAACCGCGGATGAAAATCTCGAATCTCTTGCCAAATACGGGATCGACCTCACCCGCGAAGCGGTAGAGGGGAAACTCTCTCCCGTGATCGGACGGGACGAGGAGATCAGCCGAATGATGCAGATCTTGATTCGCAAAACAAAAAACAATCCGATTCTCCTCGGTGAGCCGGGGGTTGGTAAAACGGCGCTTGTCGAAGGGTTGGCGCAGCGGATCGTGAACAAAGAAGTGCCGCTGAGCCTCCAAAACAAAAAGGTCATTGCACTGGATATGAGCGCCCTGATCGCTGGGGCCAAGTACCGCGGCGAATTCGAAGACCGTCTTAAAGCGGTCATTGATGAGGTGAAAAAAAGCGCGAACATCATTCTCTTCATCGACGAGATTCATACCATCGTCGGAGCGGGAGCGTCTGAGGGGTCTATGGATGCGGCGAATATCCTCAAGCCCGCATTGGCACGTGGAGAATTGCATACGATCGGGGCTACCACCCTTAAAGAGTATCGCAAATATTTCGAAAAAGACGCAGCATTGCAGCGCCGGTTCCAACCGGTGCACGTGGAAGAGCCGAGCGTCAACCAGTCTTTGCAAATCTTGCGGGGGCTTAAAGAGCGTCTTGAAGCGCATCACAGCGTCACGATCACCGATGCCGCGCTCGTTGCGGCGGCCAAGCTCTCAGAACGCTACATTAACGACCGTTTTCTCCCGGACAAAGCAATCGATCTGATCGACGAAGCCTCTGCCGAGCTCAAGATGCAGATCGAATCGGAACCGAACGCACTGGCGGGAGTCAAGCGTCAGCAAACAACGCTGCAAGTCGAAAAAGAAGCGCTGAAGATGGAAGAATCCGTCGCCAACACCAAGCGGCTTGAAGAGATCGAAAAAGAGCTTGCCGACGTGAGTGAAGAGCGCCGAAATCTGGAAGCGCAGTTCGCCCATGAAAAAGAGGTGTTTGAGAAAATCTCTAAAATCAAAGCCGAGATCGACGCCAAACGGCGCGAAGCGGAAACGGCGAAACAATCAGCCGATTTCAACAAAGCCGCCGAGATCGAATACGGCCAGATCCCCAAACTCTTCGATGAGGAAAAAGCCCTTCAAGAGCGATGGAAAGAGATGCAGCGTGCCGGGACGCTCCTTAAAAACAGCGTCGATGAAGCCTCGATCGCAGGTGTCGTGAGTCGCTGGACGAAGATCCCGGTCACCAAGATGCTCCAGAGCGAAAAAGAGAAAATTCTTCACATCGAGGAGGAGCTGAATCTCGAAGTCGTCGGACAGGAGAAAGCGACTCATGCCGTGGCTCGCGCAATCAAACGTAACAAAGCGGGGCTTTCGGACAAAAGCCGTCCGATCGGATCGTTTTTGTTCCTCGGGCCTACCGGAGTCGGGAAAACGCAGACGGCTAAGACACTGGCGAAGTTTTTGTTCGACAGCAGCGAATCGATGATCCGCATCGACATGTCCGAATACATGGAAAAACATGCCGTATCACGCCTCGTCGGAGCGCCTCCGGGGTATGTCGGATTCGAAGAGGGGGGACAGCTCACCGAAGCGGTCCGCCGCAAGCCCTACAGCGTTATTTTGTTCGATGAGGTCGAAAAAGCGCATCCCGATGTCTTTAACGTTTTGTTGCAGGTGCTCGATGACGGGCGATTGACCGACAACAAAGGGGTCGTCGTCGATTTCACCAACACGATCATTATCCTCACCTCTAACATCGCCAGCGATAAGATCATGGCGCATCACGGGGACGAGAAACTCGAAGGACTGGTGCTAGACGAACTAAAACGCCATTTCAAGCCCGAATTTTTGAACCGCCTCGACGACGTCGTCGTCTTCAATCCGCTGGGCGAAGCGCAGATTTTGAGCATCGTCGATCTTTTCTTCAAAGAGATCGCGGCGAAGGTCGAAGAACGCGACATCACTCTGACGCTGAGTGACGACGCCAAACGCCTTATCGCGCAGGCGGGATTCGATCCGGTCTACGGGGCGCGACCTCTCAAGCGGGCATTGTACGAGATCGTCGAAGACCGACTGGCCGACCTGATCCTCGGCGGAGAGGTTGATGAAGGTTCTTCCGTGGCTTTTGATGCAAAAGAGGACGAGATTACCGTTGCTGTGTCATAATGGCGCCATGAAAACGATTGCGCTCTTCTTTGTATTGTCGGTGTCGGCATGGGCGTGCACGGGGGACTGCATGAGCTGTCATCCCGCTCTTTTAAAAAACATCGATAGCGACCATCGCCACAAGCCGATGACGACCTGTATCAAATGCCACAGCGCCAACCCTTCCAAAATGGCCGAATGCGGTAGCGACTGTTTCGCCTGCCATCCGATCGCCAAAATCGAAGGGGTTCGGGTCGCCGAACACGCCGTGATCCGTGAATGCCGCGACTGCCATATGAAGCTTAAAACGGCGATTCAACTCGACACGGCGCCTCAGGGGCAGACGGTAATGCCCACCTTGCGGGAATTTTTGAAACCGTGAGAATCCCGGTTTCAAGAAGCTTTTGTGAAACTTAATCGATCTTTAAGTAAGATTGCCCTATTATTGCGTGCTAAAATTTTCTAAAGGGAATGGTTATGAAAAGAACATACCAACCGCATAATACGCCACGTAAACGTACACATGGTTTCCGTGCTCGTATGGCGACAAAAAATGGCCGCCGTGTATTGAACGCTCGTCGTGCAAAAGGTAGAAAACGATTGGCTGTGTAAACGGCTTTTCGATGCTTAAACTCCACAGCGAGTTTCAGCGAGTCTATCAGCGCGGAAAAAGTGCTCACAGCACTTCGATAGCGCTGTTTTATCTCCCGCTTAAGGGAGAAAAAAAAGTCGGATATACCGCCAGTAAAAAAGTCGGTAACGCAGTCGTGAGAAACCGGTGCAAAAGACGCCTTCGTGCCCTTTTCGCCGAATTTTCAGCCGATGTACAGGACGGATGGTACGTCTTCGTCGCCAAGGGTGCTTTGTTTGAGGCCCCATATGAGAGTGTGCGGCGTGACTGCAACTATGTTTTGAAACGGACAGGTGCTTTGTGTGGGACAGATGATAATAAGAAGCTTCTTTCTTAAACTTCTTTGGCTCTACCGGCACTCCTTCTCTCTGGTGACACGAGGTTCGTGCCGCCATTATCCCTCATGCTCGGAATACGCGTTATGGCAGTTCGAGTGCAACACTCTTCCCCGTGCTTTCGGTTCAACATTTTTGCGCATCGTCCGATGCAATCAACTTTTTCGCGGCGGCATTGATTATCCGATTATCCGCAAACCGGCGATAAAGCCCTCAGAACTCTCCATAAATACGATAAAATACTGGTTTGTTCCATATCAACAGAATTATTTTCTGATCAAAAATTTTAAGTTTAAAGGGTCCAAGTGCTAGAAAAGTTTACCCCGAACCAGCGGCTCCTCGTTGCCGTTGCATTATCGTTTTTGTTTTTTATCGGTTACACGACCGTATTTCCCCCTGAAACTCCGAATACCGAAAAGAATGCCACCGCGGTTTCAAAAGAAGCTGTCGCCGTTCAAAATACCGTAACACAAACCGCTGCGGTAACCGAGAACAATGCCTCATCGACTGTTTCGACTACGACGACCGATACACTTACGACCGTATCGGCCAAGGAATTCACTCTTAAAATCGATACGCTCGGACGTATCGCGTCCGTGGTGCTGAGCAATCAAAAGCACAACAACCAAGACGGAAAACTTTCCGAGCTGGTGTCTGCCGTCGGTGCTAAACCGCTTTACATCCGTTTCGCCGACGAAGCGCTGAACGAGATTGCGGCAAAAACGCCTTACACCGCCAATGTCAACAGCATGACTTTGGGAGAAAACGGCAAATCGGCCGTCGTTTTGACTCAAAACTTGCCGGGCGTGACGGTAACGAAAACGCTGACATTTTACAGCGACGGCCATTACGATGCGAAAATCGCGCTTTCAAATGAAAAACGCTACTTCGTTTATCTGGGGCAACACCCGCAGATCATCGAGCAGATCATGACGGTCGTCGGAGGAATGATCTATTCGGGCGACAACCTGACGACTATTTTTGAAGACGGCGATGTGGAAGGCAGAGCGATTTTCAGCGACGTTCACCTTGCTTCCGCGTTTGATCAGTATTATGCGACGATCATGTACGGATTTGACAAATCGACTCAGGTAACCGTCGAACGCGATGTCAATAACAACCCTGTCACCTATCTGGAAGGGAACACCAACTTCACGTTCAACGGGTATATCGGTCCGAAAGAGTACAAAACCCTTCAGGCCATCGACCCGGTTTTGGTCAATGCGATCGAATTCGGATGGTTTACGTTTGTCGCTACGCCGATTTTCAAAGTGTTGATGTGGCTTCACGGCATTTTCGGAAACTGGGGATGGGCGATCATCGCGTTGACCATCATCATCCGTATCTTCCTCTATCCTTTGACGCACAAAGGAATGGTATCGATGCAGAAGATCAAAGAGATCGCTCCGCGCATCAAAGAGGTACAGGAAAAATACAAAGGCGATCCTGCGCGCATGAACGCGGCCGTGATGGAAATGTATAAAAAGCACGGTGCCAACCCGCTGGGCGGATGTTTGCCGTTATTGCTTCAGATTCCGGTCTTCTTTGCGATTTACCGCGTATTGCTTAACGCCGTAGAATTGCAGGGGGCTCCGTGGATGCTGTGGGTTACCGACCTCTCAAGAATGGACCCGTATTACATCCTCCCGATCCTGATGGGTGCGACGATGTACTATCAGCAGAAAATTACGCCGAGCAACTTTACCGATCCGCTGCAGGAAAAAATCTTTAAATTCCTGCCGCTTATTTTTACGTTCTTTTTCTTTACCTTCCCCGCAGGGCTTGTACTGTATTGGTTCGTGAACAATATCTTCTCGATCGCGCAGCAGTATTTGGTCAACAAACAGTTTGAAGCGGCGCGTGCGGTTCGTCATGATGCCCATCTTGCGGAAAAACATCATGAAAAAGATTGAAGCGCCGACACTTGAACTAGCCTATGCCAAGGCGGCTTCGGAGTTCGGATGCTCCGTCACCGCATTGCAGGTTGAGATCATCCGTTTCCCTTCCAAAGGGATTCTGGGGATGTTCAAAAAATCGGCGATCATTGTTGCCAATCTTCCCCAATCGACCCCATCCGCCACTTCCCCCCTCTCTTCCTCACCCGAAACCTTCTCGAAAGAATCTTCCGAATCCGTGTATGAGCCTGCTTTGGAACCTGAAGAGGTCGTTTTGGATGAAAAGTTTTACGAACAGGAAGACGATTTCGGCGAAGAAGGGTACTACGATCAGCTTTCAGCGCAGGAGTGTGCCGATGAAGTCAAAATCCAGATCAACGAGCTGTTCAGGGATATCTGTTTCGATATCGATGACGTGCAGGTCAGCGTATACGATGAGAATACCCTTCTGATCGAATTTACCGGTCCCGATGCGGCACTCATGATCGGCAAAGAGGGGTATCGCTACAAAGCGCTCTCTTATATGCTTTTCAACTGGATCAATGCGGTGTACGGAATGCAATTGCGTCTGGAGATCGCCGAATTTTTGAAAAATCAGGAAGAATCGATCGCCCGTTATCTCGTGGGAGTCTGCGACATGATCGACCATGAAGGGCGGGCCCAGACAAAAGTGCTTGACGGCGTTCTCGTGCAGATTGCCCTCAAACAGCTGCGCGAACGTTACCCGGATCGCTACGTTGCTATCCGCTCAACGCGTGATGGCGGCAAGTTCATCGTCATAAACAGTTACCACGAATATTGATGAACGAGACTATTGCTGCGATCGCCACCGCCCACGGTGTGGGCTCCATCGCTATTATCCGTCTTAGCGGCGAAAAGGCCCTCGCCATCGCCCTCACACTTTCCCGTCGAGATACTCTTTTGCCCCGGTACGCGACCCTTTCTCCCTTATATGAAGCGTCCGGCAGCCTGATTGACGAAGCGATCCTTATTTATTTTCAGGCTCCCCGCAGTTTTACCGGGGAAGAGGTTGTAGAGTTCCAATGCCACGGCGGACTTATTGTCGCGGAGAAAATTTTGCGAAGCGCTCTGGTCGCGGGTGCACGGTTGGCAGAGCCGGGCGAATTCAGCAAGCGGGCATTTTTGAACGGACGGCTGGATCTGACGCAGGCCGAAGCGATCGCCTCGCTGATCGAAGCCAAAAGCGACGATGCCGCGCGGATTCTGGCACGCCAGATGAAAGGGGAACTGCGAGGATACGTCGAAACGATTCGCGATTCGTTGCTGGAAATTTTGGCCTATTCGGAGGTCGTGATCGATTACGCCGAAGAGGACCTTCCCGAAGATGTTGTCGATCAGATCGTTGCCAAACTCGCTCGGATTAAAACGGACCTTTCGTGCACGCTCGAAGCCAGCCGTCGCCGCAGCGGACTGATGCAAGGGTATCGCGTCGCGATCATCGGCAAACCCAACGTGGGGAAAAGTTCGCTGCTCAACGCACTGCTCGATTACGAACGGGCGATTGTCAGCGACATTGCCGGAACAACCCGTGATACGATCGAGGAGCAGGTGCGCATCGGTACCCACCTGATCCGTCTTGTCGATACGGCAGGAATCCGAGCTGCCGGAGACGAGATCGAAAAGATCGGGATCGAACGCTCCATCGCCGCTATCGAAAATGCCGATATCGTCATATCCTTGTTCGATTCAAGCCGTGTGATCGACGATGAAGACCGTGCCATTATCGATTTGATCGAGCGGCACCGCGAGGAGAAGCCGTTTATCTGCGTACTCAACAAAGCCGATTTAACCGAACGTTTCGACGCCAAGATTCTCGCAGCCTATGCTCCGATCCGCCTCAGCTGCAAAGAGCAGACGCAGCTGCTGGTGGATGCGTTGGCCGTTCACATGGACCATGACAACGAAAGCGAAGAGATGATGCTGATTTCTCAACGTCAGATCAGCGCCGTTTCCGAGGCGCTGGCCGCGATCGACGATGCGCATGAACCGCTTCATGAGGGCGAATTGGAGTTCTTTTCGTTTCATATCAACCGCGCGATCCGCTCCGTGGCCTCCCTAAGCCGTCCGTATGAGCTTGACGAGATGTTCGACAAGATGTTCGGGCAGTTTTGTCTGGGGAAATGATGGGGGCTATTATCGCGATCGATCTGGGGCTGAAGCGCATCGGGCTGGCGCTCAGCTACGGCAACGGCATAGTAACGCCGCTTCCGGCCATCGAGCGGAAAAACCGCAATCAAGCCGCCAATGATGTCAAAAAAGTATTGAATGAATACGAAACGCAAACGGTTGTGATCGGCATTCCGATGGGAAGCACGAGCGAGGATGAGATGCGCCGACGGGTAGCGCACTTTATGAATCTGGTCGATTTTGCCGGAGAGATCGCGTATCAGGACGAAGCCAACAGTTCGCAAGAAGCCGAAGCGCTGATGCGGGGGGAAATCCGCTACAAGCGCGACGGGCGTATCGATTCGCTCTCGGCGAAGATTATTTTAGAGCGGTATCTTAAAATATAGTGCCGCTTCCTCTTCATCGTCGCTTAGCGTGGCGAAATCCTCATCATTCTCCAATTTGTCCTTGACTGTTGCCGCGCAATACTCAAATCCGATATTCCGGGCACTGTCGATGTCAAATACGAATCCCATACCGCTGAACTGATACGGTTCTTCCTGCTCGATACAGAGTAACACTCCTTCGCATTTTTCTTCGAACTGCTCGACGATTTCGCGGTAGGAGATGTTGAACTCCGTTGCATGCCATCCGATCGTTTCGAGTTCTTTGTCCGAAAACCGGTCGATGCCGTCTCCCGTCGTATCATCGTACAAGGCGCGCAGTCGGTTCCATCCGATGATACTTTGCCACGCTCCGGCGGCTTTGATCAAAATACGCTCATCGTCTTCAACAATCCGGTAGGCGTCGCCGAGCATGGAAGGGATCGGACGGCTGGTTGTCGTACTCAG
>NZ_JQGL01000023.1 GCF_000747095.1 Sulfuricurvum sp. MLSB | reverse complement strand
ACGTGTTTACCCTCTTGTCCTGCAAGCGGAGAGTCGTTGACCGAGAATACGACGGTCAACGTCGGCTCTTCGATGTGCATCGGGTCAAGCGGCATCGGGTTGGCAGGATCACAGATGGTGTCCCCGACGTCTACCGTTTCGATACCGGCAACGGCAACGATGTCACCCGCTTCTGCCGTCTGAATCTCCATACGGTTCAGCCCCATGAATCCGATCAGCTTGCTGACTTTACCTTTGACCATCTCTCCGTCGGCTTTTGCAAGGAGGATGTTGTCCCCTTTGGAAATTTTACCGTTGAAGATACGGGCAATACCGATTTTACCGACGTAGTTGTCGTAGTCGAGGGTGAAAACCTGCAACTGAGTCGAGTTTTCCGCATCACCGGTCGGCTCAGGCACTTTTTCAAGGATCGTATTGAACATGCAGGTGAAGTCACCGTCAGGCTCAGACATATCCATTTTCGCGATACCGTCACGCGCCGCAGCGTAGATGATCGGGAAATCGAGCTGATCTTCGGTCGCATCCATCGCAACGAACAGGTCGAATACTTCGTCTACTACACGCTCAGGGTCAGCGGAAGGTTTATCGATCTTGTTAATAACGACGATCGGTTTGATACCCAGACCGAGCATTTTTTTAACGACGAATTTCGTCTGAGGCATAACACCTTCATACGCATCGACGAGCAACAAGGCACCGTCAACCATTTTCAAAACACGCTCAACCTCACCGCCGAAGTCGGCGTGGCCCGGAGTGTCGATGATGTTGATTTTGTATTCGCCGTAGCGGATCGCGGTATTTTTAGAAAGAATGGTGATCCCGCGCTCTTTTTCAAGGGCGTTAGAGTCCATGGCTCTCTCGTTGACTTGCTCGTGGCTGCCAAATGTTCCGGATTGCTTGAGCAATCCGTCAACTAGGGTCGTTTTACCATGGTCAACGTGCGCGATGACGGCGATGTTACGAATTTTTTGCACTGAATATCCTTGTAGGTAGGCAATGATTTTCGCGAATTATATCTTTTTTTATTTTAAGGATATGTTAAGGGAGTAAAGTGTTGCCGTTTGGTTACACCTGTTATTTATGGAATACATTTTGCTTTATTGATTCTAAATATAATAATGCGTGCCGCGAGCGCATATAATAAGGATCACTCAATGATCATAGAAAGCAAAGAGTCCAAAACAAACGCCTCTTTGATCGACCTGCTCGGAGGAAATGCCAAAACCGCCGATTCTAAAAAGGACGGTATCTTTTCCAAACTGTTGTCGTCACTGGGCGCACAGACGAAAACAGGCGACAAGACAGGTACCCTTCCTGCCGACTTCAAAGCGCTTATCGATCCCAAAAACGGCGTAGTCCGCTCCCTCGATTCCCAAAAAGGCGTTGATAAAAACGCCGGAATCGGTCAGCTTCAGGCTCTTTTGCGCGGTTCGGAGGAGTCTGAGCCTCATCCATCAGGCGAAAGAGTACCTCAAAAAAGAGATTGCCGCCAAAAACCCCGCCTACGAAAAAGCGCCCGAAGCACTTCCGAAAAGTCTGATCGGTCTGATCCAGATGGCCCAGAAAATGGGGCTTGAACCCGAATCGATCACGTTGTCGTCGATCATTACCGAACCGGAACCTTCTCTTGCGCCGGAGCTGCTGTCCAAAACGCTGCTGGAGGCCAAAACGCTGGCCAAACTCCCTTCGGTCACAAATACCGAAGAACCGACTCCCGCCGAAGCGCTTACCCAGCTCATCAGCCAGCTGAAAAACAAAGAGAAAAACGCCGCCAAATCGCCCGATGCCGAAACGACCTCGGAATCGGGCAAGACAGCCGAATCCAAGCCAACCGACCAGCCGCTGAAATCGCTGCTTCAGGGACTCGATAAACGCGATGCCGCACCGACAGCTCCAGCGACGGAAGAGAAAAAAGCCGACGTTGCCCAAAACGCATCCTCTCAGACGAAAAACGACGGGTTGATCGCCCTGCTTCAGGGCGAGAGCCGATCTTCTTCCGGCACGGCGGACGAGAGCAAAAATCTGAAAACGGAGGGCGAAGCATCCAAAGCGCTGCATGCGCCGAAAGCCGACTCGTTTGAAGTAAAATCCAAAGAGGCGCAGCAGAGCATGCGCCATTTCGCCACCGATCTTAAAGAGGCCGTCGAAAACTACAAGCCTCCGTTCACCCGCCTGACAATGAAACTCAACCCCGAAAAACTGGGAGAAGTGGAAGTAACGCTGGTACAGCGCGGCAACAACGTCCACGTCAATATCCAATCGAACAATACGACGACGGTCGCCTTTTTAGCCCACAATGCCGGCGAGCTCAAAGCGCAATTGGCCCATCAAGGGATCACCAACGCGACGATGAATTTCATGGGCGGAAACGATCAGCACAACCCGCAGGAGCAGCAACAGCACTCCCAAAACCGGTTCCGCGCGTATGAGTCGTTCGAAGAACTCGAACTAAACGAAGAGCAGCTAGGCGCTCTTGAAATCATTATTCCGCATTACGCGTAATACAAGGAGGATATCATGGCTATCGACGCATACGGCAATACAGTAGGTGCTTCTTCTGCAACCGCTTCAACGACAACGACCAACCCCAAAGGGGTGCTGGGGAAAGACGACTTTCTCAAACTTTTGCTGCTGGAGCTCAAATACCAAGACCCCACTTCCCCGATGGACAGCGAAAAGATTTTGACCCAGACATCGCAGCTGGCGACGCTCGAATCGACTGAAAACACGAATAAAGCGCTTGAAACGCTGGCGGCGGCGCTTAGTTCATCCATGCAATACTCCGGAATCGCCGCCATCGGAAAAATCGCCGATACGGGAAGCAATGCGGTCGTTTTGAGCGAAGGTGAAGACGTCGATTTCGAACTCTATTTTCCGTCTAACGTCACAAGCGGAAAGGTCAATATTCTTGACAATAACGGCAAAATCCTCCGCTCGATGGATATCGGCGCCACCGATGCGGGAGTCGCCAAGTACACCTGGGACGGCAAAAACAACAGCGGCGCGGAGCTGAAGGAGGGAGTTTATTACGTCGAATCGACCTACACGAAGGAAGACGGAACATCCGCTACCACCCGCATCGGCTTGTACCCTATCGAATCGATCAAATTCGATGAGGGCAAAACCTATGCCAAACTCGGCTCCAATTACGTCGATTTCAGCACCATCAAAGAAGTGACGGGAAGCTAAGGAGCTCATCGTGAATCAAGCATACTATACCGGCCTTTCGGGGGTAATGAGCCATCAGTACGGGATGGACATCCTCTCAGACAATCTTGCCAACGTCAATACCGTCGGTTTTCGGGGGGTTAATTCCGAATTTGCCGATCTGTTCTCCGAAGCCGTCGTCAGCGCGGGCAAAACCCCTACGGCCAACGACATCGGAGTCGGTTCGCGGCTTCAGGCGACGTCGACGATGACCCAAAACGGTTCGCTGCTCGGAAGCGAACGCTTCAACGACCTCGCACTCGGCGGGAACGGCTGGTTCGGCGTCGTATCCGGGGATAAATCCTATTATACCCGTGCGGGAAATTTCACCTTCGATACGCTCCAAAAGACGCCCGGAGAGGTGAACTCGTCCGTCGCCCGTCTCACAACCGCGCAAGGGTATTTCGTGACGGGAACGATGCTGAGCAACTATGCGTATGACGGCGGATTTGACTACGGAAACAACGAAACGGGTGCTTACCTCATCAACGATCCCGCTGACGACGTCGCTTTCGCCGATGTCAATCAGCAAGGTCCGCTGGAACTTCCCACCCGTCTGGCCTATCCGGTCGAACCGACGACGCGGGCGGAGTTCAACGGGAACCTCGGGGGAGACAACGTCACCCGTTCCATCAGTGCCGACGTCATCAGCCCCGCAAACGACATCAATCGTCTCAAACTCACGTTTACCCAAAGCGCCGTGCAACCGGCCACGGGGATAGCGTGGGACGTCGTCGCTACCGTCACCTCCAATGACGGCTCTACCCTCTATGACACCCAAGCCGGACAGGCAATTTTCGACGCGTCAGGCAGGCTTTCCAGTTTTACCGTCCCCTCCGTCAATAACGACGGCGCGGCCGTTGCCATCGATGTCGGCACGGGATTCGACGGCCTTATTTCGATCAACGGCGCCGAGTTCAGAGGCACCGCCTCCGCTGATGGCAGCACGGGGGGTGTCCTCACGAAATATGGAATCAACATCAACGGCGTCATCAGCGCCGAATTTTCAAACGGACGCCAAAGCGCGATCGGACGGGTCGCCGTCTATCATTTCCAAAACGATCAGGGGCTCGAACGCTCCGGCGACACCCTGTTCACCCAAAGTTCCAACAGCGGAAATCCGATGTTCTGGACCGATGCGGACGGCAATGCCATCACGGGATCGGCCGTCTACAGCGGGATGCTTGAAAATTCTAATGTCCATCTGGATGCGGGGCTGACCGACATGATCATCATGCAAAGAGCCTATCAGGCCAATGCCAAAACGATCACGACGGTCGACGAGATGATCCAAAAAGCGCTGTCGATGCGCAAATAAATTGGCACGTTTTTTGCTTTGCTATTTTACTTTGTCATAAAGGACATATCATGCTGAAGTCGCTTTTCTCAGGTGTTACCGGTCTGCAATCGCATCAGATTGCAATGGACGTTGAATCAAACAACATCGCCAACGTCAACACGATCGGGTATAAATACTCTCGTGCAAACTTTTCGGATCTTTTGGCTCAGACCAATCAGATCGCGACGGCTCCGCAGGGAGACCTCGGCGGTAAAAATGCCGTCCAGATCGGTCTGGGGACAACGGTCAACTCCATTACCCGGATCCATTCCCAAGGTTCGATCCAGAATACCGACAAAAATACCGACGTCGCGATTCAGGGGGACGGCTTCTTTATCGTCTCGGCCGATGGCGGTAACACGTACAAATACACCCGTGCGGGGGACTTTAAATTCGACGCTTCGGGTAATTTCGTCGACAACAACGGTTTTATCGTCCAGGGATGGCTGCGGGATGAAGATACCGGACTGGTCGATTCGACCGCGCCGATCACCAATATCCAGATCCCTTCGGGACTTACGACTCCGGCGTTTGCCAGTACCGAGATCACCGTTAAAGCCAACCTCAGCTCCAGCGCCATCGTAGACCAGTTCAGCCCGACCTACCAGATCAGCACGACCGGCGTTATCACAACCGCCGATGGCCGTACCGTGGCGGCGGCGGATGCCGAGGATATGGGGATCATGTTCAACGGCAGCGGTGAAGCGTTCCAGCTTTCTTCGGCGAGCGCGGCAACTTTTGCCGGCGGCGGACAGGGGATGACCGTTTCGTTTGACGGAGGGGCGACCGTTCGTGATTTCCGATACACCAATGGGACTCCTCCGGCCGGGCTTGTTGCCGGAGGCGCGCTCCCGCTCAACACCAACGATACCTATTATTTCAACAGTGCCGCCGATCTGCGCGGCGCCTTGCAAACGTTCTCGCAGATTACTTCGGCCGGTTCCACCGTCGAAGTAAACGACCAGGGGAAATTTGTCCTTCGCAACACTGCGGGTGCCGCACTGTCCGTCGAAATCGATCCGATCGTGGATGCCAATACGATCGAGAACGCGCGCTTCACCGAAGCGTTTGCAACCATGGCCGGCGCACTGCCCGTCGGAACGTCCGTCAAGCAATCCCAGCCGATCAATACGGCGACCCATGCGACCAGTATCGATATTTACGATTCACTCGGGGGGAAACATACCGTCAGCATCAACTTCCGTAAAGATTCGGTCAATACGACAACCGGATTCACCGACTGGAGATACAACGTCACCGTACCGGTTCCCGGATCGTTGAGCGGGGCCGTCGCGCCGAACCTCAATATTTTGGACGGGGGGATCATCACGTTTGACAGCAACGGTGCCCTCTCGACGTTCAACATCCCCAGCATCGACTTCTCGCCGAACAACGGTGCCGCCGCCAACCAGCAGGTCAACCTCAATTTCGGAACGCTCGGGGCATACGACGGTATCACCAGTTTCGACAACGATTCGGGAACGAGCGGTATCAGCCAAGACGGTTATCCCGGCGGTGACCTTGTCGGTATCCGGATCGACCAAAGCGGTACGCTGGTAGGGAGCTTCACGAACGGCCGTTCTTTCGGGCTTGCCCAAATCGGTATGGCCAAATTCTCAAATAACGAAGGTCTGGTAAGTGATGGCGGAAACGTTTACCTGCAATCGGCCAACTCGGGTGATCCGATCATCGGTACGGCGGCAACGGCGGGACGCGGTTTCATGCAGTCTTCCGCTCTTGAAGCGTCCAACGTCGACTTGTCCAAATCGCTCACACAGCTCATCATCATTCAGCGCGGGTATCAGGCGAACGGTAAAACGATTACGACTTCCGATACCCTGCTCGAAACTCTCATCGGCCTCAAACGTTAATAACACGGTTTGATTATTCTCGCGTCCGACGCGGGAGTAAACCGCTCTCTCATTTTTTTATTGCTGTTATTGCTCTACGGATTGAGGATAAAAGGGAAGAAGGCCCCGCGGTCACCTAAGACCGAGGTGCTTTGAAACTTAAGGAGTGAGTGATGAATGAAAAAAACTCCTCTTTGACTTGCTGCTGTCAATCGGGATCAGTGACATTATGAAACAAGTTAGTAAACGAATAGTAATAACACGTGTTTTTAATCCGTCCCCGGTGCGTTTTAAACTACAAGAAGCTACAATTGCGCATGCGACGGCAAACCCTAAAGAAAAAACAGCACCCTTCCGATTCTCTCAAGCCTAAGATTGCGTATGCTCCGTTTTGGCCGCGCGCGCTAGGGTTCATGACCGATATTTTTATGATCGGCCTGCCTATTTCCCTGCTGGTGAGCGCCTTTTTCGGCTACGATCAGATGCACACGGCCACCGGGCTGGATGTCCTCGTGCACGATCCAAAAGCCCGCACCAATCCTCCCGATCCGGTTGCATCGATCCTCCAAATGGGGTTGTTCATGCTCACGTATGTTCTACTGTGGCATTACAGCGGCCAGACGCCCGGGAAAAAGCTTGCCCGAACCCGGGTTGTCGACTCCCGGACGTTTCAAACCGCTTCCTATGCGAAACTAACGCTCCGTTTTATCGGTTATTTCCTCTCTCTCCTATCGGTCATCGGCTTTTTCGTCGGGGTGTTCCGCAAAGACAAACGGGCTTTACACGACCTATTAAGCGGCACCGCCGTCATCCGCGACGTCTGACGTGGCCTCGTTAGTCGCTTCGTTTTATTTTGTCTATTTCGCCCTGGTCGGGGTACACATCATCTTCGTTCCGAAAATCCTCTCGCAAATCGGATACGATCCGATGCAGATCGGGATCGTCTTTGCTTCCGCACCGCTGGTGCGGTTTGTCCTGCCGTTTTTGTTTCTGCGGGGGTTCCGTCTCGATCAGCGCACCTTTTTTGCCGCGCTTTTTCTGATGGGCGCTTCGGCGGCGGGGTTCTATCCCGCTTTGGAGCATTTCTGGCCCCTTCTGATCGTCAATATCCTCTTTGGGATCGGACTTGCGCTGGTGCTCCCCTACATCGAAGTGATCGCCTTGGAAACCATCGGAAAAGAACGCTACGGCCGTATCCGGCTGTTTGGGTCGGTCGGATTTATCGCCGTCTCGCTTCTGCTCGTCCGATACCTCAGCGGCCCGTACGTGGGGATTTATTTTTTGATCGGCGCGGCAGCGATCACGCTGCTCTTCGGGGCGCTGATCGGCATTCGGCAGCGGCATGAGCCGCCTTCCGAATGCGGCGAAGAGAGATGCCGATTCTCGATAACGGATCACCAGATGCTGTGGGCGGGATTCTTCCTGATGCAGGTGAGTTTCGGACCGTTTTACAACTTTTTTACGATCTATACGACCGACCACAGCGTGACGCTGGGGACAACGGTGTGGCTCTGGAGCTTCGGCGTCATCGCCGAAATAGTCATGTTTTACTTTCAAGGACCGCTGCTGCGGGGCAATCTTTTGCGGCTTCTTCAGATCACCGCCGCCATAACGGCTCTGCGCTGGATGATCGTAGCCCTCTTTCCCGCTTCGGTTCCGATGCTTTATGCGTCCCAGACGCTTCACGCCTTCAGTTTCGCCCTGTTTCACTCCTCGGCGATCGCGCTGCTCTTTCATCTCTACAGCGCACGACGGCTCTCGCAGCAGTTTTTCTTCGGGATATCGTACGGTCTTGGGGGATTTGTCGGGGCGCTCGGGGCAGGCTTTTTGTATCAGTACACCCCCGCATTCTTGTTTGTCGGAGGGAGTATCGCGGCGACGGCGGCGGCACTTTGCTTTGCGCAGTACGCCCGAAGCCGCTAAGGGTTATTTTTTCTCTTCTTGTATGACGTGGGTCACCATCTGCGGGAACGGTACGGTAATACGGTTGCTGTCAAAGGCTGTTTTGACCGCTTCGGTCACTTCAAACATCGTGTCCCAGTAATCGTCGACGTTCACCCACGGACGCGCAAGAAGCTGTACCGAATTCTGCGCCAGCGCACCGACGGCCACCAGAGGTTCAGGCTCTTTGAGGACTTTGGGGTGGGCCTGCAAAATCTCCAATATAACCGTTTTGGCGAGCTTCAGATCGTCTTTGTAGTCGATGTCGAACACCATATCGATCCGCCGTGTCGTATTGCCCGTGTAGTTGATGATGTTCCCGGCGATCAAGGCTCCGTTGGGAATAATGATCGAGCGGTTGTCGGTCGTCGTCAGCGTCGTCGAAAAAAGGGTGATCGTTTTTACCGTCCCCATGACGCCGGACGTTTCGATGAAATCGCCAACCTTGAACGGGCGGAAAAAGATGATCAATACCGCCGCACCGACGTTGGAGAGGGTGTCTTTAAGCGCCAGACCGATGGCCAGACCTGCCGCACCGAAAACGGCGACGAACGAGGTGGTATTGATCCCCAGATTGCTCGCCGCGGCGACGATCAACGCGATCATCAGCGCAACATTCAGCGCGTTTCCGGCAAAACTGATCAGCGTCTCGTCGACGTTTGAGCGTTCCATTGCCCGGCGCATCAGCAGCACCATTTTTTGGATAATCCATTTACCGACAAAAAAGATGGCCAGAGCGCCGAGGATTTTCAGTCCGTATTCGGTCGCATAGCCGATTATCAAATCCGTATAATATTCGACCTTATCCGCATGCTGTTCGAGTTTTTGCAACATGGCCTATCCCTTTTTTATCGGTATTCGATGATCTGATTGATCGGAAGCCGTGTTTGCTCGCTCTGAGGATTGACGCGGTAACCGAACGCACAGATCAGCGCGACGCTTCGTTCTTCGTCAAGATCGAGGATCGCCTCGACCTCCTCACGGTCAAACCCTTCAATCGGACAGCTGTCGATTTTCAGCGTCGCCGCGTAGGTCATCATGTTGGCGCAGGCGATGTAGCACTGCTTGGCCGTCCAGTTTTGCAACAGCAATTCATCCGATTCGATCGGTTCAAGATAGTTTTTATAGACGCCCATGTAAATATCGACCGCTTCGGCGGGAAGCCCGCGACGTTCGAACATCTTGCGCACGTACGGCGTTCCGCTGCGGACAACGTCGTTATCCGTCGTAAAAATCACCAGCTCCGAACACTCGGTGATCTGATTTTGGTTCCAGCAGGAGGGCTTGAGCGCCTTGCGCAGGTTTTCGTTACGCACAACGATGAGCCTCCACGGCTCCATCCCGAAGGATGAGGGGGAGGTACGGCACACCTCCAGCATCGATTCGAACTGATCTTCGGGGATCTTTTTCGTCGTATCAAACCGTTTACAGGCGTGCCGAAACGCCATCGCTTCTAAGAACTCGGACATAATTTACCTCGCTGTCGTTCAATAAGATTCATTATTCTAACGTAGAGTTCTTTATGCACGGTAACAAGGGTGTCATTCAGCGGACGGTATTTGAGATAGGTCTTCCATGCTGTCTCCGAGGGCTTCGGACGTCCCCGCCTCGTCAACTCGAACGCAACCGCCGCATTGATCAGCCCTTTCCACAGCCGTACCTCGTCATCGTCGTCAAAACGCCTCGGATACCATAGCCTCTCTATCTCTTCGTGGGCATCATAGTAGCGCCCTTCCTGCAGCGAAACCGCAAACGCGCCCAGAGCCTCGGCTATACCCTCAAATTCTTGCGCCAATATCCGCGTCCTCCCCGAAGACTGATGCACACGTGGTTCGGAAATTTGGCCCGAAATTCCCCCAGCCGTTCCTTTGACGACTTTCCCGTATCGCAGTAAAATACGAATACGCTTCCGGGAGCCTCGTTTTTGAGCAGCGGCGGGCTGTACAGAACCGTTTCGGTCCCATCGATGGGGTTAAGGATCGTATCGATCAGCAGCACCCTGATCCCCTGCGCTTCTAGCTCGCGTCTGTTTTTCAGATACTCTTCCTGCGTCCATTCATCGGCGCTCAGATCGGCCATTTCCGTCCCTTTGTGGATCATTTTGCGAAAGTTTATCAAAGTTACAAAGGCTTTAGCCTTATAAATTTAGGCTACACTTTCAGTATGGCAAAGAAAAAGAAAAAAATGATCAAACTCAATCAATCCATCCGCCATTTTTTCGGCGACGAAGGATTTGATGAGGGGATTGAGCGCGTCCCGACCGAAACACTGATCGCGCTGGCCCATACGCTGGGGATTTTCAACGGAACAACCGACAAAGCAACACTCGTTAAGAGCTTCCGCCGCCTGTGGTCGGAAGGGGAGAGCGACAACCGTGTGCTGATTGTCGATTTTTTCAAACACGAAGGAAAAACCTACCCCAATCCCAAGCCCAAAGAAAAACCGCACGAGCGGGAAGAAAAAATCGATGAACTTCTCGAAGCGTTCACTCTTGATGCCGATGAGCGCCGGGAACTCTACGCCGCGTTCATCGATGTCCGCAGCCGCAAAATCACCCCCGAGAAAATCGCGACCAAACTCGAGCACATCCGCTATCTCCGCAAACGCGAGACGCTCGAAAAGGCGCTCGAGGGGAAATTCGATTACGACGATTCCCTCGAATACTACGCCCCCATCCGCTATACGCTCGGTTCGGAGAGCTTTACCAAAATCCACGTCCTTAAAACGCTTCCGCTGAACAACAAACGACTCCACGAAGAATCGCCCGAAACGCTTGTCCCCGAGATCGAAGAGCTCAAATCGGCACTAACGGCTCAAAAACAGGAACAAACCGACCTGTTTGTCGCTTCGCTGAATCTGGAAAACCACCGCTATCTTGGCCGCGACGAAATCGTCACCGCACTCAAAAGCGCGCCCCCCTCGGCCGCCTATCCCGATTTTCCCCTCCCGCCGGAGATACTCAAACGCATTCTCTCTTCGGCTTACGAAGGGCTTGAGTTTGTGGATGCGCAAGATGAACTGCTGATCGAATACACCCGAACGCTGACGCTTCCGCAGAGTTCCAAAACGCTCGAACACACCCTGCACGTCCAACTCGAAATCGGCGACATCACCCGCCGGATATGGCGCGAAGAAACGATCGATCTGCAAAGCGTCATCGACGCGCACGGCGAAGAAGAAGAAAAACACTTTTTCTCCGAACTCAGCACCCTGATCGACGAATGCCGCGAACGTTCAAAACTTCTGGCGCTGGAAGAAGAGCGGCTTCGGGATATGGTCTACGAACTGCTCGTTCCGTACATGGGACCGACGTTTCATATCAGCGCAAAAACCTCCCGCCGGGTCCTTTTCGCCTTTGATCAGCGCATCGCGGGGGAACTGCTGCGACGGCAACGGCAGGAACTGCTTGCCCGCACCGTGCGCGATTTTAAAAGCCTTTTCCCGCTCGCCCGTTCTCTTCGCCGAAAACTGGTATTGCACATCGGGCCTACCAACAGCGGCAAAACCTACACAGCGATGGAGCATCTGCGAGCGGGGGGAACAGGCTACTACCTTGCGCCCCTGCGGCTTCTGGCGCTGGAAGGGTACGAAGACCTGCGCGATCACGGCGTCAATGCCTCGCTGATTACCGGCGAAGAGCAGCTGATCGATGAGGACGCGACCCACATCAGCTCCACGATTGAGATGCTGAATTTCGACGTCGAGGTGGATTGCTGCGTTATCGACGAAGTACAGATGATCGGCGACCGCGACCGTGGATGGGCCTGGGCGAACGCCATTATCGGCGCTCCCGCCAAAACAGTCATCATGACGGGTTCCCCAAACGCCCGCGAAGCGGTCGTCGCGCTGGCGGAGTATCTGGGAGAGGCGCTGGAGATCATCGAGTTTGAGCGTAAAAATCCCCTCGAACTCCTCAAAACGCCGACGCCGATCGATGCGATCGAGCCCAAAACAGCCGTTATCGCCTTTACCCGCGCCAACGCCCTGCGGCTCAAACAGCAGCTTTCCAAGACCTACCGCACCAGCGTCATCTACGGCAATCTAAGCCCCGAAGTGCGCCGCGAGGAGGCCCGCCGTTTCCGCGAAGGCGAAACCGACATCCTCGTCGCAACCGATGCGATCAGCATGGGGCTCAACTTGCCCATCAAGACGCTGCTGTTCTCCAAAGCCGACAAATTCGACGGGCAAAATCAGCGTCTCCTGACTCCGAGCGAAGTACAGCAGATCGCCGGGCGTTCGGGACGTTACGGACTCACGGAAAAGGGACACGTCGGCGCACTCAGTACCGATATCCTCAAAAAGATTTCCCCGCTGTTCACCGGCGCGCCCGATCCGATCAAAATACCGTTCAACGTCATGGCGAACTTCGATCACATCATGCTCGTCTCGAATATCCTAGAAGAGCGCTCCCTGTCAGCCATTGTCGCTTTTTTTGTCGAGAACATGAAATTCGAAGGCCCATTCCGCGCCGCAAACCTCGAATCGATGCAGGAGGCCTCGTTGATCGTCGACCGATACGAGCTCGATATGAGGACCAAATATACCCTCGCGACGGCACCCCTTTCGACGTCATCGCCGCTGGTGATGGCGGCATTCGAGCGCTATGTACGTGCGCTGGAGCAAAAAAAGCCTATCGCGTATATACCGCCCCGCCATCTGGGAAGCCACGCGTTCACGATGGAAGAGCTTCAGGAAGCCGAAGACCGGATCAAAGAGATCAGTCTGTATCTGTGGTTGTCGTATCGTTTGGGAGATTATTTTATCGACGCGGAGAAAGCGCGTTCGTTCCGAGGGGAATTAAACCGTTTTATCGAAAACTCGCTGCAACAGAGCCATTTCGTCCCCCGCTGCAAAACGTGCGGAAAACCGCTCCCTCCGCAGAGCGAGTTTAGCATCTGTCAAAGCTGTTTTCACAACCTCAACCGGGCCAAACAGGGCGTTAGAGCAGATCGGAATAGTCAAACCGAGAAGGGTTCAAGAAGATTTTCCCCTCGCGGACGCTGAGGCGTTCGTCGGTTCCGCCGGCCGTTTCAAAACGGCTCTTTATTTTTTTCTTCTCTTTATCTTTGATCCGTTTGAGTTTCAAAAACGCCTTGAGCGAAATCCACTCTTCTTCCGATACGTCGACGACATCGGCGTTAATCGCCTCTTCCATCACTTCATCGGCATTGGCGTGCGATAGAAACTTCGTCGCTACGACGTGCAGCACGCTGCGCAGCTGGGCATCGCGTTCTTTATAAACCTGCTCGATTTTGATCCGCTCGTCGATCAGCATCTGCTCGCGCTGATCCCGCAGGCGGGTGGTCTCTTTTTCGAGTACGTCGACTTTGTCGCGCAGCCGTTCGTTTTCCTGCTCGATGTATCGGGTATAGCGGTCGGCTTCGACGCTCACCTCGGACTCGGATGCTTTGGCCGACGCTACGGCGACAAACTTCACGCCGTTTTCAACGATGCAGTTAAGACTTCCTCGGCGGATGCGGTTGTGAATCGCTTCTTTGGAGACTTTGAAATGTTCCGCAGCTTCGGCTATCGTCATTTTTTTCATTCGTTCTCCATTAGCGGAAGTTGTCAAACACCAAAGGCGCTTCCCACTCCATCGCTTTGATCGCCGCCATGATTTTTTGAAGCTCGTCGATCTGTTTGGATCTGACGCGGATATGCTCCCCCTCGATCGCGGCGGTCGCTTTCGTTTTCATGTTTTTGATCTCGGCCATGATCTTTTTCGCCTCTTTGGCTTCAATCGTATCGACAACCTTGTAGGTCGCTTTACGGGTTCCGCCGCTGGCGTCTTCGGTTTTCAGTTCGCTCAGGGCTTTGGAGGAGAG
The DNA here is from genome assembly GCF_000747095.1 of Sulfuricurvum sp. MLSB. Taxonomy (GTDB): domain Bacteria; phylum Campylobacterota; class Campylobacteria; order Campylobacterales; family Sulfurimonadaceae; genus Sulfuricurvum. Next base: position 25,132 of record NZ_JQGL01000023.1, on the reverse strand, counting down.
GCCGCGCTTGATCAGACGGCCGATGACGATATCCTTGAGGGCATCGAGTTTGTTGTCGCTGGAGGCGAGGAGGATGAGCTGTTTCTCTTTTTCACGGTAGGTGATCTCGTAGGTGATCCCTTTGAAATCGTATCGGCCGATCACCTCTTTTTCGGCTTGGGCTATCGCGTCTTTGAACGCCTGAAGATCGATTTTAGCAGAGATGTCGAGAGAGTGTTCGGATGCCATACAAATGTCCTAAAAAAATATTTTTTATAACATTAGTATAACACAATCCAAACATTGCCTAAAACACAGGGCTTCCGAAATCCAATCCGCCGCCGAACGCGGTTGCCGCATTCGGGTCTTGGTACCCCATCACGGAGGCTTTCGTCCGCAGCATCGTAATGTCTTGTTTGGGGGCGATCCCCTGCGGACACACCGGAACGCACTCTCCGCAGAGCATACAGTCCCAGATGCCGTTCGTTTGGACGGCGGCCATTTTGGCACTCGCATCCTGCTCGCGGGGATCGTTGACGTAGCGCCACACCCGCGTGAGGGCGAAAGGGCCGATAAAGTCAGGGTTCACCGCATAGACCGGGCAGGCGCTGTAGCACGACGCACAAAGAATGCAGTCGCTTTGCGTCTCGATCCGCTCCATCTCTTCAGCCTTTACGCTCTCTTCGCGCGAGCCTTCGCTCCACGCGCTCCCTGTGCGATTGAAGCGCTCCACATGACCCGAATCGACGACGAGATCGCGGACGACGCGGGCGTTTCGGATCGGCTCCACGCAATCGCCGCTCTTGGGCTTGTATTCGCACATCAGCACTTCACGCCCGTTGACCCGTACGGCGCAGCTTCCGCACACGCCGCTGCGGCACGAATGCGCGTAAGTAAGTGTCGGGTCGATTTTGGTTTTAATGTGATTCAAAACACTTAGCAACGTGACATTCTCTAACTCAACGTTATAGGATTGTAGTGCACCGTTATGTGAACGTTGTATTGAAATAGTCATCAGTCACACCAACCATTTATTTTATACATCATCGGAATAAAATCCCGATTGACTACGCTAACGCTGTGTTTCCTTCGGCAGGAAGCCCACGCGCAGTACACCGCGCTTATATATTCACACTTCAATCGCACCATTCTCGCTCATTCTCTTCATCATCTTCAAAATCATCATCTATATTTTGGTCTATTGCATAAAATCGGCACATAATACCCCGTCCTCTTTCCATGTGATTGTGTGAGCTCCGAACATCTGATCATTGCGCGCGGGGGCGTCGATGCGGTAATGCGCTCCGCGGCTCTCGACGCGGCTGATCGCACTGACGACAATGATTTCAGCCAGCTCGACCTTGTTTCCGAACTCGATAAATTCGACCAGATTGGTATTGCAGACTTTCGACTTGTCGCGCGGCCCCATAAAGGGGAGTTCTTTTTGCATCTGGCGAATCGCCCCCAGCACCGCCTTAAGCCCCATGTCATCACGCACAAGCCCGACGTTATTGTAGAAAATGTTCGCCAGCATCTCCTGCTTTTGGTAAAAGTCGATCTGATTGGTGAAATACATGACGCCACGGACAAAGTTTTGATCTTTCGCAAACTGCGTGTTTTCCAAATCGGGAGCGGGATGCCGGGTTCCGTATTCACTTGCATTTTTGCCGCATTCGCGTCCATAAACGACCAGTTCAAGGAGTGAATTGCCTCCCAGACGGTTGGCTCCGTGGGTTTTGTGGTTGGCACATTCGCCGACGGCGAAAAGCCCCTGCACGCAACTCATGCACGATTCATTCACCTCGATTCCCCCCATGCTGTAATGGGCGGCGGGCTTGATCGGGATCAGCTCGTGCACCGGATCGATCCCCTCGTAAATTTGGGCGAGCTTGCGCTCTTGGGGGAGCTCATGATCGACAAACGATTCTCCCAGATGGCGGATATCGAGATACACTGCGCCGCTTGCAGCCAGCTCGTCGTGTATCGCCCGTGCCACCACATCACGCGGAGCCAACTCGTCGGTAAAACGCTCATTCTGCGCATTCAGGAGATACCCACCCGCACCGCGAGCGCTCTCAGAGATCAAAATCGAGGAACGCTTGAGTGCCGTCGGATGGAACTGGATAAACTCCATATCGGCCAGTTTTGCCCCCGCACGTACCGCCGCCGCCAATCCGTCTCCCGTCGCTTGAACCGAGTTCGTCGAGTGCTTGCCGTAAATATTGCCGTATCCGCCGGTAGCGAGGATCACCGCATCGGCACGGATCTCTTCGACTTCGCCTGTCTCGATGTGCAAAAACGTCGCTCCCAGCACCCGGTTCGATTCGGGATCGACGATCAGATTCAGTAAAAACCGCTCGTTTTTAAACGTTATCCCCGCTTTCAGGCACTGATCGTACAGCGTATGCAGAAGTTTAAGCCCCGTGTAATCCTGCGCGTAACAGGCACGCGCGGCCGAAGCGCCTCCCAGACGGCGGCGGGCGATTTCGCCCGATTCGTCGCGGCTGAAAGGCAGCCCGATCGCGTTGCACCAGCGCACCGCATCCGCGGCGTTGTCGCACATGAACGCGATCCGGCTCTCTTCTCCCAGACCGGCAGACGAGCGCAGCGTATCCTCTATATGCTTCTCGACGCTGTCGTCTTCGCCCAATACGGCGTTCATTCCCCCCTGCGCCATCGAGGTCTGCGAACGGGTCGGCAGGCTTTTGGAAGCGACGACGACCTCTGCGCCCGCTTCGAATGCCGACAATGCACTCACCAACCCTGCACCGCCGCTGCCGATAATCAATACTTTTGGCATCGTTTGACTCCTTATTGCCGCGATTGTACCCGAACACCCGTTAGCCGAGACTCAAAAAGATTGACTAATTTTTTGGATAAAATAAACTATGCAAACCCTGTTCTCAATCCTCGGAATCTATCTTTTCATCGCCGTCGGTTTCGGGGCGAAATGGGCGTTCAAAGAAAAAATAGACGACCGTACGATCACACTGATCAGCGTTTATTTTCTGCAAATATTTCTGACCTTCTGGGGATTGCTCAAACGCCCCATCGATACCGGACTGCTCTTTGCTCCGACGCTGTATCTCGGAATCACCCTTCTATCGCTGCTGTTGATGATTCCGCTGGCTCGGATGCTGTTCACGGACACCAAAGAGCGCTCCATCGCGACCGTCGCCGCGCTGATCGGAAACACGGGAAATCTCGGCGTACCTCTGGGGATCGCCGTATTCGGGGAAGAGAGCGTGCCGTATACGACGCTGATCAATCTCGTCAATGTCTTTGTCGTCTATACCGTCGGGGTCTTTTACTATTCGCGCGGCGAATTCAGCGTGCGCGGTTCGCTCATGAACATCCTCAAGCTTCCGGTCCTGTGGGCGGCGCTTGTCGCGATTGCTCTCAATCTGATCCATTACGTCCCCAGCCCCGCCGTCGACAAAACGCTGATGATGGGAGCGTATGCGTCGATGACGATGCAGCTGGTGCTGTTCGGGATTTATCTCTACGGGATTAAAATGACCGAAATCAATCTTCGCCTCACCGCATGGGTGGGAAGCACCAAATTTCTTCTGATACCGCTCCTGACGTTTATCGTCTTGCAATACGTCGAGATGGAACCGATGATCAAGGGGATTTTGTTTTTGGAGCTGTTAGTGCCGCTGGCCGTTGCGAACGTCAACCTCGCATCGCTGTACAACTGCGCTCCCCGCACCGTGACGGTGCAGGTGTTTCTCACCTCGGTAGCGTTTTTGGGGATTGCCCTCGTTTTGCCGGCGTTATTGCGGCTGTTTTAAAAAGGTACGGATATTCTCGGCCGTTGCCGCGATCAGACGTTCGCGCGCTTCGCGTGAGGTCCATGCGATATGAGGCGTCAGGTAAAGGCGTTCGGGGTGCTGAACGCTCAGGAGCGGATGGGATTTTTTCATCGGTTCCTGTGCCAAAACATCCAGTCCGACGTAGATCGGCTTGACGTCGATAATGACCGACAACGCGTCCTCATCGACGATGCCGCCCCGCCCGAGATTCAGCAAAACGGCCCCGTCTTTCATCTGCAGCAGTTCGGAATGGGAGATGAGGTTCTGCGTTTGGGCATTGAGCGGCGCATGGATCGAGATCACATCGCTGTTTTCGACCAGACGCGAGAGCGTCGTTTGCTCGAACTCCTCGCTCACGTTTTTGCCCGACGTCGAGTAATACCACACCTCGGCCCCGAAAGCCTTCGCGACACGGGCGACATTGCACCCGATCTCGCCCAGCCCGATAATCCCCCATTTTTTCCCGCGCAGTTCGCTAAACGACGGTCCGATATGGGCGAATACCGCCTCTTTCTGCCACTCTCCCGCTTTGACGTATTCGTCGTAATAGCGCGAATGTCCCATCAGGTAAAAAAGGAGGCTGAACGTGTGCTGAACAACGGAATCCGTCGAATATCCCGCGACGTTTTTGACCGTAATCCCCCGCCGTGCCGCCGCATCGTGATCGATATTGTTCATCCCCGTCGCCGCGACGCAGATAAGCTTGAGTGCGGGTGCGGCTTCCATCACGGCGTCATTAATCACGGCCTTGTTCGTCACGATCACCTCGGCGTCGCGGACTCGTTCCGCAGTCTCTTCGGGAATCGTCGTTTGATAGACGGTGACGTCGCCGAGCGTTTTAAAAACCTCTAACGACGTATCACCGTACGTTAGCGCATCCAGTATTGCAATCTTCATCCGCTTACGCGTCCTTGATTTTCTTGATCAGCTTCTTCGCTTTTTTGAGCGCTTTGGACGCTTTGTCCAGGACGAGCAATACCGCCATGCGGCGACCTGCGTGCGATTCGGGTTTTCCGAATACGCGCACGTACGTTTTTTCGTCGAAAAGCTCGTCGGCGACATCGATCACCGGAAGCTCCGACTCGGTTTCGGATTTGAACGCCGCGCTCGCCCCTTCGCCGTAGAAGGTAAACCCAAGAGGCAATCCCAGTACGGCGCGTACGTGCAATGCAAACTCGCTCTGGCTTTGGGTGATGAGGGTCACCATCCCCGTGTCGTGCGGGCGGGGACTCACTTCGCTGAAATAGACCTCATCGCCTTTGACGAACAGTTCGACGCCGAAAAGCCCTTTGCCGCCCAGCCCGTCAGTGATCGTTTTGGCAATTTTTTGAGAGCGCTTGAGGGCCTTTTTGGACATCTCCATCGGCTGCCAGCTGAAAACGTAGTCGCCCCCTTTCTGGATATGGCCGATCGGTTCGCAGAAGACCGTTTCATTGCCGTTGCGGGCGGTGAGAAGGGTGATCTCGTAGTCAAACCGGACGAACTCCTCGACGATCAGCTCGCTTGCGTCGCCGCGCGCCTCTTTGGCGATTTCCCAAGAAGCCGGAAGGTCCTCGCGGGTGCGGGCGATGCTTTGTCCGTGTCCCGAAGAGCTCATGACCGGTTTGATGACGCACGGGAATCCGACGTCTTCGGCCGCTTCGCACAGCGCCTCGTAGGTACTAACGAAATGGTAACGGCTTGTTTTAAGCCCCAGATCCTCGGCGGCGAATTTACGGATGTTTTTGCGGTTCATCGTTTTGTTGACCGCTTCGGCATTGGGGATAACGCAAAACCCTTCCGCTTCCGCTTCAAAGAGCGCATCGATGCTGATCGCTTCGATCTCAGGGAGAATGAAATCGGGCTTCTCTTTGCGGATCAGTTTGAGCACCGCCTCTTTGTCTTGCATGTTCACCACATGGGACCGATTGGCAACGAGGTGTGCCGGAGCATGTGCGTAACGGTCGACGGCGATCACTTCGATCCCCAAACGCTGTGCTTCGATAGCGACCTCTTTACCGAGTTCGCCGGAGCCTAACAACATGATTTTTTTCGAATTGCTTTTAAGAGGTGCGCTAAAGAGCATGGATTGAGCCTTGCGTGTAAATTGGTATCGCAAGTGTAACACACGGTTTTTAAAGGGAGGGTTATTTGGAGGAGAAGAGGTGTAATCCAAGCGCCGAAGCGCTTGAAATTACAGGCGTGATTCGTAACGTCGCATCATGTACAGACGTTTCAGCATCTTTTTGCGAGCGCTGATTTTGAACTGCTTGCGCTTTTCGGTCTCGGTAACGTGGTTACGGCGAGCACGAGCTTCAGTAACAACCAGATTACGATCTGTTTGTTTCTTGAAACGGCGGTAAGCGGCATCAAAGTTATCATCTTGGCGTAAGATAATACCAGGCATGCAATCACCCACTTTCTATTTAAAATTTTGAACGCGAATTATAGCATAAATATTTACCTAAAGCACCATTACGCTAAAATAGTTTCATGATTACCCAAGACTCCATAGATGCCCTCAAAGCGCGTCTGGACATCGTTGATGTCGTCGGTTCCTATGTCGAACTCAAACGTGCAGGCTCCAGCTTTAAAGCCCCGTGCCCGTTTCACGATGAAAAGTCCCCTAGTTTCGTCGTCAATCCCGCACGTCAGACCTATCATTGTTTCGGATGCGGAGTGCACGGAGATTCGATCAAATTCGTCATGGAGTACGAAAAGCTCAACTATCCCGAAGCCATCGAAAAACTCGCGGCTTCAACCAACTTCACCCTCCACTACACCGAGGGCGGCTCTCAAAAAAAACGTTCCAACCTCTTGGAGACCCTCAACGAGTGGTACCAGAAACTTTTCGAACAAAACCGCACCGCGCAGGAGTATCTGAACGAACGGGGCATTTACGCTTCCAGCATCGAGCGCTTCGGCGTCGGCTATGCCCCCGCTTCGTATGAGACGATCCGTTTTTTGGAACAACGGCGCCTCCCGACGGCCGAAGCATTGGAGCAGGGTGCGCTGGGAAAAGGGGAAGACGGGAAGCTCTTTGCCCGATTTATCGAACGGATCACCTTTCCGATCCATTCGCCCAGCGGAGCCATCGTCGGGTTCGGAGGACGGACCATCACGGGGCATCAGGCCAAATACGTCAACTCCCCGCAGACGGCATTGTTCAATAAATCGCGCCTCCTGTACGCCTATCATCTCGCCCGAGACACGATCTTCCGCCGCCGCGAGATCATCGTCACCGAGGGATACCTCGACGTCGTGATGCTCCATCAGGCGGGGTTCACCCATGCCGTTGCGACGCTGGGAACGGCGCTGACCGCGGAGCATCTTCCTCTGCTGCGCAAAGGAGAGCCGAAAATACTGCTCGCCTACGACGGCGACAAAGCGGGAAGGGCCGCGGCGCTCAAGGCCTCCAGACTCCTCAGTGCGAGCGGATTTGACGGAGGGGTGGTCTTGTTCGAAGGGGGCCTGGACCCCGCCGATATGGTCAAAAACGGCGAGATTGAACAGCTCGGCGCCCTTCTGCGCCGTCCGATCCCTTTTATCGAATTCGTCATCTCCGAAACCATCGCCCTCTACGACCTGCGCGATCCCAAGGCCAAAGAAGCCGCCTTGCACGAATCCGTCGGTTTTCTCAAAACCCTCTCTCCTCTCCTGCAAGAAGAGTACCGTCCCTATCTCGCCTCAAAGCTGGGGGTTTCTCCTTCGCTGATCCGAATAGGCCAAGGGAAAAACGCCGCCGCTCAACCGATCAATTTTTCCCACCACGACGTCTGGGAGCTGAGTCTGACCAAAACCCTTTTGGAACGTCCCCATATCATCGATTCACTTCTTGATTTCATCGATCCCACATTGCTCCAATACCACGGCAACGAATTCGAATCCGCCTTGCGGGGAAATACGGACGATCCTCGCCTCAGCGCCCTGCTGATGGACGATCGAATCCGCTCTTTTGAAGGGGACGAGGGGTTGAAACAGGAGCTTATAACGTTCTTAATAACCCATTACAACCGGGAACTCAAAAAAGTCACAACCCAAAATTCGGTATCATTCGACCAAAAGTCGTATTTGATACGTCAATACCGCGATAAAATCGGACGCCTCAAAAAAGGGGAACTGGTACCGCTGGGATAAAAGGAAACACATGAAAGCCATAGCACTCTTCAGCGGGGGATTGGATTCGACACTCGCGATGAAACTGATCATCGATCAGGGAATCGAGGTGATCGCCTGCAACATCAACACGGGATTCGGATCGACCAAAGACCGTCTGGCACACATGCAAAATATGTGCGCGCAGGTAGGAGCGGAGTTTCGCAGCGTCGATATCCGCGACGAATACATCCGTGAAGTGCTGTTCACCCCGAAATACGGCTACGGCAAGCATTTCAACCCCTGTATCGACTGCCACGCCAAAATGTTCGAGGTAGCCAAACGGCTTATGGAAGAGTGGGGAGCAAGCTTTCTCATCAGCGGCGAGGTGCTGGGACAGCGCCCGATGAGCCAGAACCGCGAATCGCTGGACAAAGTTCTTAATATGAGCAATTGCGGAGGGCTGCTGCTGCGCCCGATGAGCGCCAAATCGCTTGAACCGACCATAGCCGAAACCAACGGCTGGGTCGATCGCGAAAAGCTTGAAAATATCGTCGGGCGTAATCGCGACCGCCAGATGGAACTGGCAGAGCAATTCGGCCTAACCGATTACGAAGCTCCCGGAGGGGGATGCCTCCTTACGGACGAGCATTTTTCCCGTAAAATCCGCGATTTCATCGCGCACGACACGTTCGAGATTGCCGATATCCCGACACTCAAATACGGCCGCCAACTCCGGCTTCCGGAGGGAGCCAAGCTGATCATCGGGCGCAATGCCGAAGAAAATGAAAAGCTTTCTGAAATCGAAAACCCCAAATATCTCCACGTCACCACGGAGCTCATCGGCCCCCGCTCCCTGATTACCGAAACGGCAACCGATAACGACAAAACATTGGCGGCAAAACTGATTCTGGCCTATTGCAAAGCGGGATTTGAAGGGGAGCAGACGCTCGATTTCGGAGGTGTGCCGCTAACGACCGTTAGCGACCTCGGACGCAATGACGCCCAAAAGTATATGATTTGACTTATTTGGCGACTTTACAGCCGTAACCCGCCTGTTTGATCGCGTCGCACATCGCTTCGGGTTTGGCCGAGTCGTCCGCTTTTACTTCTGCACGTCCGTCTTTGAGATACACGCTGCTCTCTTTGACCCCCTTGACCCCTCCGAGTGATTCTTTGACGTTTTTCACACACGCCGGGCAGGTCATACCGCTGACATTGAGTTTAACCAGCTGGTCGGCCTGAGAGAAAGCCGCCAGTGCGACAAGGGAAAGAAGAACTTTTTTCATTCGCGTATCCTTTAAATGTTTTCATGCTATTGTTTCATACGATTGTTAAAAGAACGTTAATTTTACTAAACTTAACGGTTTTGTAACAAAGAAAATCCATAATGTTCATAAAAAGGTTTACGGATGAACGGTATCGAATGGTGGCTGATTATCTCGATTGCGTTTGCGGGCAGTTTCGGCCACTGCATCGGGATGTGCGGCGGATTTATCGTCGCTTACAGCTCCACGAAAATCGATGCGTCAATGAGCCGGACCGCGCAGTTTGTCCGGCACGGAGCCTACAACATCGGACGGGTCAGCTCCTACGTGATTCTGGGGATGATTTTCGGCGCGATCGGATCGCTGTTTGCCCTGAGCATGGAGATGCATGGCGCGCTCTTTATCTTCGCCGGAATCGTCATGATCGTTACGGCGTTGGGAATGTTCGGCCTCTCTTCGCTGATCCATGCGCTGGAGAGGGGCTTTTCGTCCAATACCCTCTTTAAAACCCTCTTTTCCCGCCTGATCAAAAGCAAAAGCATCGGCAGTTTTTTCGCCCTTGGGGTGATGAACGGCTTTTTCCCCTGCGGATTCGTCTTTTTCTTCGCCGCCAAAGCGGCCGCATCGGCGTCGATCGTCGAGGGAGGGCTCATTATGGCCGCATTCGGCCTGGCCACCGTTCCGACACTTCTGGCGTTGGGGCAATCGGTCAGCTTCTTCAAAGAGATCGCTTTCCGCCAGACCATGAATCGGATCGCCGCTTTGGCCATTTTGTTGTACGGCCTCTACAGCGTCTATTACGGTTTGGCCTACTTTATCGATTTGCCGATGTAAAACGCAACTTTACGTTATACTGTTTGGAGATTTTTTTCAAGGAGTCAGTATGGCGGGAGTTATGTTTTCATTTTATGATTTTTCGGCGCTGGTAGAGCTCAACATCGGGCTTGCCGATAGGCTGAATGAAAACCGGTCGGAGAGTTTTGCGGTCATGTTCTATGACTTTTCGCAGGTCATCCCCGAAACCGTTGAACCGACGCTGAGCACTTTGCTGCGTACATCCGATTCTCTGGTCCACTTCGACCACTCCTACTTCGTGGTCATGCCCTACACCGACCGCTATGGAACGGGCGTCGTCAAAAACATGGTTGATGCGTCATTCGGAACAAACGTCCCTGCTGTTGCGGTATGCTACCCTGCCGACGGGGAGAGCGCATTGGAGTTGCTCGAAGCGTTGCACGCCAAAGCGAAAAAGCAGTTCGGAGTCGATCTCGACTGTCTCTACAGCGCGATCAACAAAGAGCCCTAACGCTGCTGCATCGCCACCGCTTTAAAAGAGTAGTACGGAGAGGTTTTGTAATACTCGATCGCATCGTGAATGTCGCTTTTGCGCGCCAGATTGCGATCATAGAGCATAACGGTTGTCGGACAGACGACTGACGGTTCGACACGTTTTTGCGATTGTTCAGCCGCTACGGCAACCTCTTTGGGCTTCTCGACCGCCGCTTCCGTTTTAGCGGCAACGGCAGTCACGTTGGCCTGCGCTTTGGTTGGCTGCACGTCGGTTTTGGCGACGGTGACTTCACATCCTTTCGGAACCGTCCGCACGACCGGACGCACAAAGGCATCCTTGGCGATTTTCTTCGCTTTGGCGAGATCGGCGCGTGCTTTTTTAGCGCTGTCGTACCGACCGACGGTCACAATATTACAGCTCCCCTCTTTTTTCGTGACACTTCCAAGCGCGCTTTTCTCTACTTTTTTCTCAAACGCGGGAGTGATGGAGTTCTCTTTTTTGGCACTGATCGTCTGAATCGTAAATTCATCCGCGCTCAACGCTACGCCGGCAACACCGATAATGATTGTAAGGGCTAGTTTCTTCATGTTTTGTATATCGGCACAAACGTCTTAAAACTTTATTTTTCGGTTTACTTTTAGGCGGCAAATCCGTTTTTGATGTTCCCTTGACATTTGCGGACGCACACCCTATAATTTCCGTTCCAAAACTTTTGGGCCCTTAGCTCAGCTGGGAGAGCGCGTCGCTGGCAGCGACGAGGTCAGCGGTTCGATCCCGCTAGGGTCCACCATTCGCTTCCACATTTAACCATCAACCCCTTATTTTATTCACATCAACCGTTTTACCGTCCGTAACGCAGCAACGCTTTCCGTCCCTCTTCGGCCAAAATCACAGCCGGAACGATCGCAACGACTCCCGCCCAATAAACCGGTTCAAACAAAGCCGTCCCGAAAATATCACTCAGCACCGGCAGAGCGATAATCAGCCCCAAGATCACCAGCTCCGAGAAAACGCCCCACCAATAATAAGGATTGCTCCCCCATCCCAGCATCCGAACCGATTCGCGTTCGCTTCGGCACGAGAGGCCGTGTCCTATTTGCGCGAAAACGATCGCGGCAAATGTCAGCGTCGTCGCCTGCAGATACAGCGGATTGTTCCAGGAAAGATCTTGACCCCAGTTCCACCCGTGCCCGTACAGATAAAGAAAGAAAACGCCCATCGACAACACCGCGCTAAGCAGCCCCAGAAATCCGAATGCCCGCAGATACACGCCAAAAGTCAATATCGGCTCTTTACGGCTGCGCGGCCCCTTGTTCATCAACCCCTTGTGAGGCGGTTCCGCCCCCAAAGCAAGCCCCGGAAGGATGTCGGTTCCCAAATCAATCGCCAGCACCAGAGGAACCGGCAGAGCAAGCGGGATCCCCAGCCAGAAAAACAGAATGTAGGGAACCGCTTCGGGAACATTGCTGGCGAGCATGTACGTGATGAAGCGGCGGATGTTTTCATACACGGTTCTTCCTTCTTCGATCCCTTTGACAATCGTTGCGAAATGGTCATCGATCAGTATCGCATCGGCGGATTGCTTGGCCACATCGGTTCCCGAACCCATGGCGATTCCGACATCGGCTTTTTTGAGGGAAGGGGCGTCATTGACCCCGTCCCCGGTGACGGCAACGGTTTCTCCCATCTCTGCAAGCAGCGACACGATCATCAGCTTTTGTTCGGGAGAGACGCGCGCAAATGCATGATTTTTTTTCAATAGCCGCTTGATTCCCTCCTTGGGAAGCGTCTCGAGGTGCTCTCCGGTCAATACGTCCTCGGCCGACGCAATGATCCCGGCCTGAAATCCGATCGCTCCCGCCGTGATCGGATGATCCCCCGTCAGCAGCAACAACCGGATTCCTGCCCGATGACATTTGGTGACCGCATCGGCGATGTCGTCTCTCAAAGGATCTGCAAGGGTAACAAAATCAATAAATATCAACGACTCTTCCGCTTCCTTCCGGGAGGTCGGCTCGCGCTCGCATCGTTTGCGGGCGAGTGCTATGATTCGGTACCCTTGCGCGGCCATCTCATCATGTTTGCGCATCCACTCCGCACGTTCGTCCGTCCCCATTTTTTGGCCGTCTCCGTCCCTGTCGCACAGCCCCAAAACAATCTCGGGTGCCCCTTTGCAAAAAACGACAAATCCGCTCTCTTCCCGGTGGACCGTACTCATCCGTTTGAGGTGATAGTCAAAAGGATATTCAAGTATCATCGGCCGCTGTGAGCGGCGAATCTCGGGATCGACGTAGCGGCTCGCGAACCGGAAAAGCGCCTGATCGAGAGCATCCCCGCGATCCGCATCGGCACGGTTGCAGAGCACTATCGCGTCGATGAGTTCGGGCACCGGCGTGTCCGTCCCTTCCTGCAGAGCCGCGACTTCCATTGAGTTTTGGGTGATTGTCCACGTCTTATCCGTCGCAATGACCGTGACGGCCCCCAAATTTTCAATGACGGAAAGGCCGTTGACCAAAAACCCTTTCGAGGCCATCCGCCGAGCACCGAACGCCAATGCCAGCGTCACCGTCGGCAACAGCCCCTCCGGGATCATAGCGACCAGAACACCGAGCGAAAACAAAAACGCTTTCCATAAATCCGATCCTCCCGCCCCCGCCATCACGATAAAACTGAGGGCAATGGCAAAAGAGATCAACGCGACGACTTTGGAAATGTGCGCGATCTCTTTTTGAAGATGCCCGATTCCGGGTGTCACCTCCTGCGTGAGCATTGCGATTCCGCCGTAACGGCTTGCTTTCCCGGTTGCGTACACCACACCGACCGCTTCGCCTTTAACGATATACGTTCCCGAATACAGAATGCTTTTGGGATGAGCGCTTCCGACGCTATCGACGGATACCATCTCGCTTTCTCCGCTCAGCGTGCTCTCGTTCACCCATACGTCGAATGCGCTCAGCACATACAAATCGGCAGGAACCTTGTCGCCTTCTTTGAGCACGACGATATCTCCGCATACCAGCTCTTCGGCCAAAACGCTTCGTTCAACGCCGCCGCGCCGGACCGTCACTTTCAGAGGGAGAATTTTTCGAAGCGCTTCGAGACTTTTCTCGGTACGAAACTCCTGATAAAATCCGAATGCGCCGTTCAAGACGATGACAACGACAATCGCCCACCCGATAGACCCCATATTGGACGCAGGATCAAACCACGCCGCCAGAAAACTGATCGCGGCGGCAACCCACAGCAGCAATGCGAAAAAATGGGTAAATTGGAAAAGCAGTTTGAACTGCCAGGGACGGGAGGAAAGCTTCGGCAGTATATTCGGCCCCGTTTCGACAAGTCTCTGGGCCGCTTCCGCGCCGCTCAACCCGTTTTCCGTTGTCTCCAATGCCGATAAAATCTCTTCGCGCCGAAGTGTTTTCATCTTTCTATCGTAGCATAATTGTTTTTCATATTAATATTTTTGCAGGCAACTCCCACTATAATAACAGATCATTATCCAAAAAGGGTTTTCATGCCGTTCAAACCGTCCGTAATTCTTGCCTCTTTGTTCTTGTCAGCTTCGTTGGCGCTCGCAGCCCCTGCAACGCTCGCTACCGTCAACGGCAAAGCAATCACAACCGCCGATGCGAATCTCTTCGTTTCCAAAGTGATGCCCGGGATGAGCTTTAACAAACTCGATCCTAAAACAAAACGTCAGGTTGTCGATCAGCTTGTCAATCAAGCCCTCATCAGAAATCAGGTGATTAAAAGCGGTATCCAAAGCACTCCCGCATTTAAAGCGCAGTACGCGGCACTCAAAGACGATTTGGCCGTCGATATGTGGATGAAGCAGCAGATGAACAAAATCACGGTAACCGATAAAGAGGCCAAAGCGTTTTACGATGCCAACGGCGACAAGATGAAACAAGGGGAGAAAAAACTCCCGTACGAAAAAGTAAAAGCGGATATCGTTAACTTTATCAAACTCGAAAAGTTCAAAGCAATGATGAACAAAACGACGGAATCGCTCCGCGCAGCATCCAAAGTCGAAGTAAAACTCTAAGACGCCGTGCATTATTCTCGATCACTCGGCGCGTCCCTTTCACTCCACGTTCTTGTGCTTGCCATCGCGTGGGGGACATTCAACACTCTCAAAACCACTACGAGCACAGAAAAACGCGTTGCCGTATCGCTCAGGACGTACCTGCCCCAAAGTGCCTCGGAGCAGCCCGCACCTGTGGTTCCCGCACCGCCGGCCGCGGCACAGCCTCAGCCTCCAAAACCTCTTGCCGTCTCTAAAGTGCCCGAGCGTCCTTCGCCCGTCCAAACCAAATCCGCCGCTGTTGCGGCACCTGCGGTTCCTACACCGTCGACACCCGCGCTAAAAGCGGCTCCGCCTGCGGTCGCGGCGGAACCTGTACGCAAAGAAGTGAAAGCGGCTCCGCCGCCGGAAAAAAACTATGAAGAAGAAAATCTGGGGCAAATTCGTACGATTTTGGCCGAGCGGCTCAAATACCCCAAAAATGCCCTGCGTCTCAAACAGCAGGGCGAAGTAAAGCTCACCTTTACGCTCCATCCCTCCAAAGAGGTCAGTGCCCTCTCCGTTATCCAAAGTTCAGGCTTTGAGATGCTTGACAACGCCGCTCGCGACCTCATCCTCGCCACATCGGACGAATTCCCAAAACCTTCCAAACCGGTACAGATCACCGTCCCGATCGGCTACAAACTCCGCTAACGCGATTGTTATCCCCGCGCAGCCAATCCTGCTCTCAGGGCGTGCTCGATTTCGCTGTCGTACTTCGGGTTTATCTGACGCAGCGTTCTCTCAAACCGCAACACGATTTTCGAGTCGGCACGGGGATGAACGCACAGCGATTGCATAAGACTCTGATAGGTCGGAAGCGTATGAGGAGAGATGGTCCCGAAGCTCTCCAACAGCATCCCTACTGCGCGGTAAAGTTCCGCACGGCTTGCTGAGCGCTTGCGGATAACCGCGCTTAGCGATTCAAACGTCTCGATGGGTTCTATGGAATCATTGCTGTCGCGCGATCGTCCTACCCAGACATAGATAAATACCAGCGCGATAAGTAAAAACAATAATCCAAGAAGCGTAAGTACCAGCGGTGTTTGCATGAGCGTTGTCCGTAAGTGTGTTTCGGAGATTGTAGCATAAATTGGAATTTCCCCGCACATGCGGGGAAAAAAGAGAAGAAGAACAAAGCGTTAGGAAATTACCATTTCACTTCGGTAGTTAGCATGTATACATCTTTTGATTCGCCGGTATCGCCTGATCTGGCAGCTACTTTTGAATCTTCTTCGTCAATGAATTTCGCCGAACCGATGAAGCTCACATTCTTATTATATTTGTACGCCAAACCGGCAATGATCTTGTCACCTTCGATTTTAGACGTCATAACGCCATTCAGATCGGTTTCGATTTCGTAGTTATCATAACGTCCGATAACGGTCCAGTCCTGAATCGGGCGGTATTCGGCATTGATCGACCATCCCGTGTAATCTTTTTTATCGAATGACGTAGCGATATCTTCGGTACGTGCTTTATCTTTCGCCGTAAAGTATTGACCCGCAATCAGGAATTCAGGCTGGTTGTACACCGCATGGATACCGTAAAAGCTGCGGTCGTATTCGTTTTTGTCGTTGACGCCGCCGAGATCAACGTCATTGTCTTTATGATTGTTCGAGATCAAACCGTAGGTCGAAATGTTGGCATACGTATCTTTTGTACGGTCATTTTTACCCACTTTTGTGCCGTCGCCGAGAATATGCCCCGTCAAACGCCACTCAACCGAAAGCTGACTTGAGTTTTCCTGGTTGGCCGCTTCTTTGTCCGCGTGGTAACCTTCCCCGTTGAAGAGTCCGATTTCAGAACTAAACATGTCGGTCTGCGTTTTGAAGTTCATCCCGAAGTCAGCCGAGTTGACAAGGTCGACACCCGATTCGGTGGCTGTCCCTTTTTCTTCCAGCATGACTTTATTGAATGCGCGGTAATGCCATGCATTGTGCTCTTCGTAGTCGATCCACGGACGGTGTACGATACCCATTTCTACGCCCGTGTACGGAAGCACTTTATCCAAATAGAGGTATGCGTATTTGACGAATACGTCCGCGTATCCTTTATTCTGGGCTCCGGTCGCCGCATCGGAAGCCAATTCTTTTGTGGCGTCCAAAGTCACGCGAAAATAGTCTTTATCGTTGAAGTACCCTTTGACCTGTACGTAGTTGCGGCGCATTTCAAATCCTGACGAACGCCCCTGATAGTTTGAGTTGCTGGTTGCCGAATCGACTTTTGTCGACGGATCCACGCTTGTAAATCCGAGGTAATGCGTTCCGCTGAATTCAAGCGTTTTTGCTTTGGATTTTACATTGACATATTTAGACATTTTGTCTTGGTATTCAGACCCTTTTGATTCGATTTCGCGAAGTTGCATATCAACTTCTTTTGCACTTACGAAATCACCCATCTCCACACGGCCTTCACCCGGAGTCGTAAACACTTGCCCGGTTTTAGGATCACTATAGAGGGTCAACGCATCCGCTGATGCAACGCCACTGATCATCGCCGCAGCAAGGGCTGATAATGCAACTTTTTTCATTAAGAATCACTCCTATGTTTTTTGTAGTGTCATTGTAGAAAAAACAGATTACGCCAATGTTACATTACACGACGATTACGAGAAGGAAAATGGATAAAAAACCAAGCCCGAACGCATACGCAAGGACGGACTTGAAAACTTAAGGATTGTGAAGAGGGAGAGATGAAACGGATGGGCCGTGTTAGGGCACCTCTAAAGGCACCGAATGCTTTTAGAGGTGCCCGCCCGAAAAGGCGAAGCAGGGAAAGCTTATTTAGTTTCCGCCCAGTATTGGCGAACAAGGTTCGTCGTTTCGACCGGAAGGGCGATGTAGCCGAGTTTTTCAGCCGCTTTGTCGCCGTTGCGGAACGAATAGTCAAAGAATTTGATCACTTCGGCGTTCACTTCGGCTTTCTCTTTGGGCATCAGGATGAACGTTGCCGCGACGATCGGATAGGTCGCATCGCCGTCTTGCATAACGAGTGAGCTGAAAAAGTGGTCTTTTTTGCTCCATTTAGCCTGTTTGACCGCATTTTGGAACGTAGCCGTACGGGCGCTTACCCATTTTCCGCTGGCGCTTTGGAGCGTTGCGGCAGAGAGGTTGTTTTTCTCTTTGTAGGCATTTTCGATGTAACCGATCGAATACGGGGTTTGTTTGATGATATTGGTCACACCCTCATTCCCTTTTCCGCCGACGCCGGTTGCCCAGCCGATCGCTTTACCGACACCGAATTTGCTTTTCCACATTTTAGAAGACTCACTCAGGTAGTCGGTGAAAACGTGCGTTGTCCCCGATCCGTCAGAACGGTGGGCTACGATGATTTTTTGCGCAGGGAGGTTGATCCCAGCATTGTCCGCCGCGATGGCCGGATCATTCCACATCGTGATCTTGCCGGCGAAGATGTCGGCAACAACACTGTTTTTGAGTTTTAATTTTTCATCCGCAACACCCGGCAGGTTATGCGCTACGACAATCGAACCGATAACGGCCGGGAATTGGGTTAGTTTGGCTTTATCAAGCTCTTTCGGCGTCAACGGAGCATCCGTAGCACCGAAATCAACGATACGCTCTGAAACCTGCTTGATACCGCCGCCGGATCCGATAGACTGATAGTTGACGCGCGTTTTGGTCGCTTTTTGGTAGTTGTACGCCCAATCGTAATAACATGGAGCCGGGAATGTCGCTCCTGCGCCGTTGATTTTATCAGCAGCGATCATTGAAGTCGCAGCGATGGCCGCGATGACTAAACCTTTGGTAGCTTTCGTTAGCATCTTGATGTCCTTGGTGTTTTGATGGTGCCATTGTAAAACCGCCGGATAACAAAAAGATTACAAGCTGCCGGCTCTTTGTAATCGCACTGTTATAAATGGGCGCTACAATCGCGCACCAATTCCTGTCCAAAGGTTAGTTATGTTACCACGCTATGAAAACAAACTCAGTGAAATTCGCTCGATGATTTCAGCCCTTTTGCTGCAAATCATCCGCACCAGCGAAGATACCCTTCATGCGTTTGAAAATCACGATACCGCATTGTACGAAAGCGCGCGAATCCATCTGAAGAATCTCCAAAGCGATGCAAATAAAATCGATAATGAAATTATCAAAACGTTTGCACTGTTCGGCCCCGAAGCCGATGAACTCCGTTTGCTTGTCGCCTATCTGAAAATGACCAATGAGCTCGACCGCATCGGAGACGGCATGCGCAAATACGCCCGCCGTCTTCAGGAACACTGCGCCGGAGAGTGCGATCTGAGCGTTTTGACCGGTGCCATGATCCAGCTGCATAAAACGACGCTCAATGCGCTACAATACATTTACGAGTGTTTGGAAGCCAAAGAAGTCTGTGACGCCGAAGATCTGTACCGTAAAGTGATGGTCGAAGAGTCCAAAAACGACGATCTCTTTTCTATAATGGAAAAAGAGCTTTTGACTCTTATCATCAAATCGGGCGAACTTTCAGTCGAATACGTCAAAGTACTCGGAACGCTCCGCAAGCTCGAGCGTTCGGGTGATCGTGCCGTTAATATCGCTGCGCTGCTCCTCTACGCACAAAAAGGCGGAGAGCTGCATATTTACAACTAACACCATGAGGAAACCGTACGTGGACGCACTAATACTGATCGTCGAGGATGAGCAGGATATTCTGGAGCTGATGGAGTACCATCTGGGTAAAGAAGGATTCGAAACCATCGGTTTTCTGAATACGAAACGGGTGCAGGAGGCACTGGAAGAAGAGAACGTCGATCTGATTTTGATGGATCGCAATCTTCCCGGTGCCGAAGGAAGCGAATTTGTCGACATGCTCCGCAAAAAAGGGGTTCAGACCCCCGTTATCTTTGTCAGTGCCAAGCACAAAGATGAAGATATCGAGCAGGGGTTTGAGCGGGGAGGAGACGATTACATCACCAAGCCGTTCAGCATGAAAGAGCTTGTCCTTCGGGTACGCGCCATTTTGCGCCGCACCAAAAAACTCTCGATGGAAGGGTCGCTCGTGTACCGGGATATGTCGCTCAACCTGGCAGCCAGAACCCTCACCATCGAAGGGACCCCCGTTGAGCTGACCAAGCTCGAATTCGACCTTCTCCACGCACTGATTGCCAATCAAAATGTCGTGTTAGACCGCGATTATCTCCTCGAACACGTGTGGAGCGGGGACGAAATATATCAGGAGCGAACCGTCAATGTCGCCATCAACCGTCTCAAAGAAAAAATAGACCCTGACAAAACCAAAGATTACATCAAAACCGTACGAGGAGTCGGATACACCCTGTGCTGAAAATCCATCAACTCTTTTTTCTCAATGTCCTCGGCCTTTTTGTCGCAGCACTGGCCATCGCCTCGCTGATCAGTTTTTTTACCCTCAAATCAATGATCATCGAAGACGGAAAAGTCCAATTGTTGCGGGGCATCGAATTATTGGAAGTTCCCGTCTCCGAAACCGGAAATTTCGACCGTTTGGCGGCTCAAACGGCTAAAAAAACAGGCTACCGCGTCACGATCATCGCCGAGGACGGCACCGTTATCGCCGAAAGCGATACCGACAAAAAAACGATGGAAAATCATCTGAATCGTATCGAAGTGATGCATTCGATGAGCGCGTCCTACGGTATGACCGTCCGGTATTCCGAAACCCTTAAAACCGATTTCATCTACATCGCCAAAAAAATAACAACCCACAAACATCAAACCCTTTATCTCCGCCTCGCGATGAGTCTCAAAAACGTTATGGACCATTTTTACGCGTTATGGATCAAATTTTTTGCGGCGTTTGCGATACTGACGATCATCGCACTGGCAATCGCCTATAACATCTCCAAAAAAGCGCGCTACGACATCGTCCAGATCACCCGCTATCTGGACGAAATATCGGCCAAAAACTACAGAGCGGTTCTCAAACCCGAGTATTTCCGCGAATTTCTACAAATCTCGATCATGCTGAAAAATCTGGTCAAAAAGCTCCATAACCGCGACAAACAAAAACGCAAACACACCGCGAAGCTGCGGCTGATCAACAAACAGCAAAACGATATCCTCTCGGCGATCAGCCACGAATTCAAAAACCCGATCGCCGCGATTATGGGATACGCCGAAACGCTGCACGACGATCCGGAAATCGATCCGAAAATCCGTGAAAAGTTTCTGGACAAAATCATTACCAATACCCACAGGGTGACGCTGATGCTGGACCGCCTCGCCCTTTCCGTCAAACTTGAAAACAACGATCTCTCGATTAAACCTTCCGCGTTTGACATAGGCGAAGTATGTGCCGAGATCGTATCCCTTCTGCAGGCAAAATATCCTGACCGAAAAATCGTCTATAACGGTATTTCCAAAACGGTGTTTGCCGATAAAACAATGATCGAACTCGTCATCACCAACCTCATCGACAACGCCCTTAAATATTCCGAAGAGGAAGTAACCCTCTCGCTCACCCAAACCGCTATTTCGGTGAACGATAAAGGGATCGGGATCGCCCCGGCGGAACTCGACAAAATCACGTCCAAGTTCTACCGTGTCCAAAAAAACCGATGGGACAATTCGATGGGGCTGGGACTCTCTATCGTCAGCTACATTCTCAAACTTCACGACACTATACTGAACATCGACAGCACGCTCGGCATCGGCTCAACTTTTAGTTTTCCCCTCGAAAACTTTGTTGAAAAATCCAAAAAGCCAAGCAAATGATCCCGCTTTCCCCTCCCCTTGCCTCATTGATCGAACATCTTTGGGCCTCAGGGATCAAGCCGATTCTGGTCGGAGGATTTGTACGCGACCATTTCACCCGAAACCAAAACCCCGATATCGACATCGAACTCTACGGCGTAACGTCATTGGAAACCCTGGAAGCACTTTTGAAACCGTTCGGACGCGTCAATCTGGTCGGTAAAAGTTTCGGGGTTCTCAAACTCTCGTATGCAGGCTACCACCTCGATTTTTCTCCTCCCCGCACCGAGTCGAAACGGGGATTCGGGCACAAAGGTTTTGAGGTTTCGTGGCACAGCGACATCGATTTCGCCGCGGCGGCGAGGCGGCGTGATTTTACGATCAACGCGATCGGTTACGATCCCATAACACACACGTTTCTGGACCCCTACGGCGGAATCGGGGATCTTGAACGCAAGCGGCTTGCGTGCGTCGATCCCGAAACGTTTGTCGACGACCCGCTTCGGGTCCTCCGTGCAATCCAGTTTGCCGCCCGGTTTGAACTCGAATACGACGAAATGCTTTTGCGGCTGTGCCGCACCATGATTGCGCAAGGGGCATTGAATGAACTCCCAAAAGAGCGGATTTTTGAAGAGCTCAGAAAGCTCCTCCTCAGCCTCCGCCCATCTTTGGGCCTGACATTGCTCAAAGAGATGGGAGGCCTTTCGTTTTTTACGCCGCTCGACCAACTCGAATCAACGCCGCAGGATTACGCTTCTCATCCCGAAGGGGACGTATGGACGCATGTCCTGATGTCGGTCGACGTCATGGCGTCACGACGCAGCGGTGACGCCAAACGGGATCTGATCTTGATGTTGGCGGTGTTGCTGCACGACATCGGAAAGCCCCAGACAACCGTTATCGAAAACGGCAAACTCAATGCGCCCCATCATGCCGAAGTCGGGGTGGAACTTGCCCGCTCATGGCTGCTCAACGTAACCGATGACAAATCGCTGATCGAAGCGGTACTCCCTCTTGTCCGCTATCACGGATGGCCTCGCAAACTCTACCGTGCCGATGCCGACGAGTGTGCCATCCTCCGCCTGAGCACGCACGTGTGCATTGACGACATGATCCGCGTCGCCGAAGCCGATTTTTTCGGCCGCGCTTTCCTCGGCGATACCCCCGGAACCTTTGATGCCGGAGAATGGCTGCGCAATCGTGCCCAAACGCTTGGGGTTTTATTCGCTCCGCCCAAGCCGCTGCTGATGGGTCGGGATTTAATCGAAGCCGGAATGACACCCTCCGAAGCGTTCACACCTATCCTGAATGCCGCATTCGAAGCTCAGCTGCACCGTAAAATCACGACCCGCGCCGAAGCCCTTGAATGGCTCTCTGAGCACCTCTCGTAACAAAGTTGTAATCATCGCGTAATACAATTGCCTCCATTTTTCAGGGATATCCCCTTTGCAAGGCAATGTATGATCGATAGAATCTTTCACAACATGACCCGTTTCAGCGCACTGCTGATCCTTTTCATCGTCGCATGGATTTTTGTCGTCTTATTCGAGCATTCGACCGAAGCGATGAACGCTTTCGGGTTCGATTTCATCACGAAAGACGAGTGGGCTCCCAACGTTGACAAGTTCGGAGCTTTCGCGGCCATCTTCGGTTCGGTCGTTTCGACGTTTCTGGCGATGCTCATCGCCATCCCCGTCGCGATCGGGGTCGCTATTTTCCTCAGCGAAATTGCTCATGACAAAATCAAAGGATTTTTCGGCGTGAGCGTCGAACTCCTCGCCGCCATCCCTTCGGTTATCTACGGTATGTGGGGGCTTTTTTACTTCGTCCCCATCATCCGCGACCTTTTCGGCGGCATGGGGATCGGGCTGCGTGACGCGCGACGCGATGAACACCACCCCCGATATTCTCAAAGAGTCCGCCTACGCGCTGGGCGGAACGCAGTGGGACGTCATCAAAGACATCATCATCCCTTACGCCAAAGCGGGGATCATCGGTTCGCTTATTCTGGCTCTGGGACGGGCGATCGGGGAGACGATGGCGGTCACATTCGTGATGGGGAATGTCCACCATACCCCAAGTTCGATTCTCGATCCGACGACGTCCATTCCGGTTACGCTGGCCAACGAATTCACCGAAGCCGATTCGTCACTCTATTTCTCAAGCCTTTTCGGGTTGGCACTGACGCTTCTGATCATGAGTTTCGTCGTCATCGCCGTCGCGAAATTCTACTTTTTACGTAAAGTGAGGAAAGGACAATGACCTCAACCCAAAAACGGATTTTGATCAACCGCATCGCGTTATCCTTCTCGACGCTGAGCGCCGTTGTCGCGCTGGGCTTTTTGTTCTGGATTTTGTGGATTCTGGTCAGCAACGGGATCAATGCCCTGAATCTCACGATCTTCACGATGGAAGGGGCGCCTCCGGGATACGCAGAGAGCGGTCTTAAGCACGCCCTCGTCGGGCAACTGATCCTCGTAGGCCTTGCCACGCTGATCGGTGTTCCGCTGGGAATCATGGCGGGAACGTATCTCAGCGAATACGGCAAAAACTCCAAACTGGCACATACGATCCGCGATATCAGCGACATCATGATGTCGGCCCCCTCGATCGTAATCGGGGCATTCGTGTATGCCGTCGTCGTTATGCCGATGGGGCATTTCAGTGCCTGGGCGGGAGCGATCGCATTGGGTATCATTATGATTCCGATCATTTTGCGCACGACCGATGACATGCTCCAGCTGGTGCCCGGCACGCTGCGCGAAGCGGCATTTGCCCTCGGCGCACCGAAATACAAGGTGATCATGGATGTCGTCTACCGCGGTGCCAAAGCAGGGATTTTGACGGGAGTGCTGCTGGGAATCGCCCGCGTCGGAGGAGAAACGGCACCGCTGCTCTTTACCTCGTTCAATGACAACTTTTTCACGACCGATCTGAACGCCGCGATGCCTTCATTGACCGTGACGATTTTTAACTATGCGATCAGTCCGTACGAAGACTGGCAGCAGCTTGGATGGGCCGCCGCATTCATCCTTTCGATGTTCATTTTGGGACTCAATATTCTGGGACGACTGATCTTATTCTACGGAAAGAAAAGGAAATAATTTATGGCAAGTATTATTGATATTAAAGACGAATGCGCACTGCACGTACGCGATTTTGAATTTACGTACAAAGGAGCGGAAACTCCCAGCCTCAAAAAAATCACGATGCCGATCGCCAAAAATGCCGTAACGGCGCTGATCGGACCCTCAGGATGCGGCAAAACGACGCTGCTACGCTCGTTCAACCGGATGCACGATCTGTATCCCGGCAACGACTACAAAGGGGAGATCGAATTCGAAGGACGCAACATCCTCGAATCCAAAGAAGATTTGATCCATTTGCGGACCAAAATCGGGATGATCTTCCAAAAGCCGACGGCGTTTCCCATGTCGATTTTCGATAACGTCGCGTACGGTATGAGACTTCAGGGGATTAAAAATAAAACCGAACTCGAAGGCCGTGTCGAAAAAGCGCTCAAAGACGCCGCATTGTGGAAAGAGGTGCAGGATCGTCTCAAACATGACGCCAACGGCCTCTCCGGCGGTCAGCAGCAGCGTCTGTGCATCGCCCGCGCCATCGCCGTCGAACCCGAAGTGCTTTTGTTCGACGAACCGACCTCCGCGCTTGATCCGATCTCGACGCAGGGGATCGAAAAGCTGGTCATCGAACTCAAAGAGCGCGTCTCGATCATCATCGTTACCCACAACATGCAGCAGGCGGCGCGGGTAAGCGATTATACGGGATTCATGTATTTGGGAGAATTGATCGAGCTGGGGCACACTGAAGAACTCTTCGTCACCCCGAAAGAAAAACTGACGCAGGAATACATTACCGGAAAATTCGGTTGATAAAGGGCAGCGCCCTTTTTTTATTTCTCTTTGACCATTGTTTCGCCGTCGATTTCCACAACCGTATGGACG
>NZ_JQGL01000022.1 GCF_000747095.1 Sulfuricurvum sp. MLSB | reverse complement strand
GCACAATGAAGTTGTACCAACGGCATTGAACCTTCTTGAAATGGCAGACGGATGGGGGCACCTGAAATTTGGTGGTCTCTGGGACGGTAACCAATACGCATATGATGGCGCCGTTAACTACGAAAAAGCAACTGACGTACAGTATTAAGGGGTTTAGATGTCTAAAAGACAATTAGCAATGGTAATGGACCTGAACAAATGTATCGGGTGCCAAACATGTACCGTAGCATGTAAAACGCAATGGACGAACCGTAACGGTCGTGAATATATGTATTGGAATAACGTCGAGACCTATCCGGGTACGGGTTATCCTAAAAACTGGATGGAGCTGGGCGGCGGATTTGACGCGGCCGGCGATCTCCAGCCGGGTGTCATCCCTAACCTCGAAGCTGATTACGGGGTACCTTGGGATTACAACTACGAATCGTTGATGGGCGGACAAGCCGACAGCAACAACTTCCACCCGCACGTTTCTCCGACATGGGGACCGAACTGGGACGAAGATGAAGGTACCGGTATGTTCCCACAGGACAACTATTTCTTCTATCTTCCACGGATTTGTAACCACTGTACCAATCCGGGTTGTTTAAGTGCGTGTCCTCGTGATGCGATCTTCAAACGCGAAGAAGACGGGGTTGTTCTGGTTGACCTGGATCGTTGTCAAGGGTACCGCTATTGTATCGCGGGATGTCCTTACAAAAAAATCTATTTCAATCCGAAAATCTCTAAATCAGAGAAATGTATTCTTTGTTTCCCACGTGTTGAGCAAGGTTTGCCGCCGGCGTGTGCGCAGCAATGTGTCGGGCGTATCCGTTTTGTCGGATTCTTGGATGATGAAGAATCACAAGTCCATAAGTTGGTACACAAATACAAAGTAGCACTCGGATTGCGTTCAGATTACGGAACTCAGCCGAATGTTTACTATATTCCTCCGACCGAATCTCCTGCGAAATTCGATGCCGAAGGTAAAATCATCGAAGGTTCAACACGTCTTCCGATCGAAGAACTTGAAAAACTGTTCGGACCGGAAGTACACGGCGCGATCAAAACGTTGAAAGCAGAGATGCAAAAACGTAAAGAGACCGGCGTAAGCGAATTGATGGATCTTTTGATCGCGTATCAGCACTCGGATATGTTCCGTTTGGACAACAACTACTATCAACAAGTAGCGAAAGAGAACAAACGCAATCCGTTGGCACCGGTCGATACCCGCTACATTGCCGGTAAGTTTACAAAAGCTGGAGGACACCACTAATGAAAAAGCTTCTTACTTCTATTCTTTCATTGGGTGTTGTCTGCTCTGCTGCCTTGGCAGCTGAGCCTGTAATCACGGCTGTTAAAGTATCTGAGAGCCTTGATGCGGTGAAAGCCGATTCAGCGGTATGGTCAAAAGCAAAATTCGAAACGGTTACCCTTTACCCGCAAACGGCAATCGAGTTCAATGATAAAAAAGCGAATGAACTGACGGCTAAAGTAAAAGCGAAAAAAGCACAGGTTGCGGCATTGCATGACGGTAAAAACATCGCCGTATTGGTCAAATGGGCCGATAAAACGAAAGACCTTCAACAATGTCTTACAAGTACGAGCTACAGTGACGGTTTTGCAGTCCAGTTCGCAGGCGCAACCAAAAAAGCTGAGCCTCTTCCGTACATCGGTATGGGCTCGAGCGGACGTCCTGTAGTCGTTCATTTGCAAAAAGCGACTGAAAAAGTGTACGAACCGAACGGTAACAAAGACGTTGCAATGCAGATCAACCGTCAACAAACCGGTGTGTTCGGCAAAGAACTGGCCGATTTCGACGCAAAAGTAGCCGCTCTTGCCAATACCGATTATGAGCGCGTGTTTGTCGGCGAAGGGTTCCGTTCGTTGACGGAGATCAAAGACGGTTCGGTTAAATCAAACTCTGCAATGGCTCATGGTCCTGCAGGTTGGAGCGGTTCGTTGGTTCGTCCGCTGAAAGACGAATACGTTAAGCTGGGCGGTACGGTTCCTGTTTCCATCGCGGTATGGGACGGATCGAACATGGGACGCAACGGGTTGAAAAACCTGAGCTCATGGGTTGCAATCAACCTTGAAGGGCAAAAACCGAATGCGGCTATGGTCGCAGAGCTTTCGACGGATGCCAAAGGAAACGCGGCAAAAGGTAAAGAAGCGGCAATGATGAACGGTTGTAACGGTTGTCACCAGCTTGAAGCTACCGATGCAAAAAGTTTCATGGGGCCGGCACTGCACAACGTCGGAGGATACTCGACTGCGGCGTATTTGCGTGAGTCAATCTTAAAACCGTCTGCGGTTGTCGTACCAGGTTACAATCGTAATGCGCACGCTAACACGCCTTGGTACAATATTGAAAAAGGGAAACGTGTTTCAACGATGACCGACTTCAGTTTCTTGGATAAAGCGACTGTAGAGGATATCGTAGCGTATCTCAAAACCCTCAAAGCGGAGGTAGAATAATGAAAAAAGTAGTAATGCTTTGCGCCGCACTGGTTTTCAGTGCGTTCGCTAACGAGCCTGAAGAATTCGAAGGGTTCATGACAACTCCTTCTTGTGCCGCACAAGGCGCATTCGCTGATTGTTATCTGGAGAATTATGCGTGCGGATCGGACGGTTGTTTCAAAAAAATCAATCCGGGAGAGAGCACGAATGCTCCGATCGCATTGTTTGTCCACGCAACCGGAAAAACGTATACGATCGATACCGCTAAACTCAAACTCTCTGAACTCAGAGAAGGGATGAATAAAAACGGTGTTGTCGTTGTCGGTACGTTGGACGAAGCGACCAATACGATCAAGGCGACCGAGTTCAAAGCTCCGCCACCGCCTAAAAAGTCGTTTTTCAAGGGATGTCTGTAATCCTTTCGCCGAACCTTTTTGGGTTTGGCAACGCTTTTAGTAATCTTTTCTTCTTGGCTGATTTCAAGCCGTCGTATGAGACAATCCGCTATCTTTTTTAGGAATATTTTTAATGAATAATGAGTACCGACTGTATATTTATGCTTTTTTGTCCCGAGTAATGAGCGATATTCCTGACCGTCGTTTTATCCATGATCTCAAAAATAACGAATCGCTTTTGGAGATTATCGGTGAAGAGACCAAAAACTGGGTTCAGGGCAATGACGAAGAGAAGCTCTATGAAGAGCTGAATATCGATTATACGTCTATGTTTATTCTCAATACGCAGCCGGTCGAATCGTTTGTCCTGGATGCAAAAAATGAGACGCTCGTGGGGCTGCAAAACCCGGTTATGGCTTTTTATTTTACCCACGGATTTGAAGTCAATATGGATCAAACCCAGATTATGGCTCCGGATCATCTTTCGATTGAATTTGCATTTATGCAAACACTGGTGTACCGTAATGAAACGGCGCCTCAGCTGGAGTTTCTGGATCAGCATATTTTTCCGTGGGTCGTTCCGTACATGATGGGGATGAAAAACATGGCCGACACGCCTTTCTACCGTGATTTGTGCGATTTTATCGTCGAATTTTTGAGTGCCGATTACGAGTATCTTTCTGCAGGCGGGGCGAATGGCTAATATCAATTTTGTCCAGAAGAGCAACCTCTTCAGCTATACCGGCACGCGATGTCTGCGAAACGAGTATTACCACAATGATTGCCGCATCTGCATCGATCTCTGCCCCAAGGGGGCTTTTCACATCGTACGCAATAAACTGACGCTGTTTGAAAACGAATGCGTCGGATGTGCAGGGTGTATCGGAAGCTGCCCTACGGAAGCGTTGGAAATCGAGAGTTTCGATCCGAACGGATTCGCGGCAAGCTATCAGCACCGCGGCGAACAAACAGTTTCCTGTAAAATTTCGACGCCGTGCCTCGGAGTTTTTGACAGCGAACATTATATTGTTATGGCGCTTCGCGGCGAGACAAACGTGCAATGCGATTTAAGCCACTGCAGTACGTGTACTTTGAACGAAGACGGCAAGCTGGGCGATTCGATCCGCCGAAAAATCGAGAATGCGAACGGCTTTTTGGAGACGATCGCTCAGGAAAAGCGGATCGAGGTAATCGACATCAAAGAAGAACAAAGCGACCGCCGCGCCCTGTTCCGCAAAGGGATTGAAAAGATCAAAGACACGGTAGCCGATTCCAGCGAAGCGCACGAAGCGATGACACGCGCTCACCATAAGCTCCCCGATATGAAAATGCCGCTAAAACGGATTTTGCTTAAAAATTCGCTCAAAGAAGTGGTCGGAAATATGGAGACGACGGAGTTTGAGGGAGTCAGTCCGCTGTTTTTTAACAAACAGATCGATTTCACCGCCTGTACCAACTGCGGCGACTGTACCCAGTTTTGTCCGACGGATGCACTTTTCCCGACATCGGACAAACAAGGGATCTATTTTTCGCAGGGGAAATGTATCGGATGCGGCATTTGCGAGGATATTTGCAAACCCAACGCAATTTCGAAAAAAGAGGGATTCGATCTGGTCAGTGTGGCGTTTGACCGGGCAAAAGAGCTGGTGCATTACGAGCTGGTAATGTGCCACGAATGCCGCACACCGTATCCGTACAAAGGGGGAGACCCTATTTGCGACCGCTGCATCAATTTCGTCACCAACCACGCCGATATGTTTACTCTTGCGCGGGATTTGTAAGCACCTTTCTAACATTCCCGCTTCAACGGGAATCCCCAATTACTTTTTGTCGATGACCTCTTTGGCACCCTTAATTGCCCCTTCCATGGCCGACTTGGCGACACTCCAAGCGCGGGCTCCCATCGCTTTGGCTTCCTGTGCGGACTTGGACTGCAACAACCGGTTTCCCCGAGCGGTTACGCCGCGTTTGATACGGGCAAGACGATTGCGAAGCAGTTCGACCGTTTCCTTGGAGAGGCGGCTGAGTTCGTCTGAGCTTGTGGCGATCTCTTCGTTCAGGTGTTCGAGTTTTTGGATTATAACTGCATTGTTATGACTTTTTAGGCCGTGGAAAATCTGTGTAAAGAGGGTGTCCACGTTGTCGAGTTCCATTTCGATCGTTTTGTATTCGTCGCGATAAAGCGCCTTGACCTCTTCGGGTACGTACAGAAGATATTGGCGGAATTTATCAATGGATTTGATCAGTGCGGTATGAATTCCCCGCAGTGTGCCGCGCAAAATCAAATCGGCTTGATTTGGGGTTGCTTCGGCGACGTTGAGTGCGCTTTGAAGGATACTCGCCAATATGCGGCGGATGCGGATTGCGTTGAGGACATTGGCATTGAGCGATTCGAAGGTAATCTCTTTGATGATCTCTTCAAGCGTTTCTTCGATGTCAGATCCCTTTTCCAGCGTGGTGATAACGGCACTTTCGGTTATCTCTTCAAGAATTTCAAGAAGATCGATCGATTGAAGTTTGACTTGATGGAGCCTCTCAAGGGTTTCGTCGTTGGAACCGATCTGTTTCTCAACAGCATTGAAAAGGTTGTATTTAAGGTGCTGAAGCTCTTCGCTTTTGCGTGCAATCTGCCGTTCTATACGCTCTTTCTGGGCGATCAGTTCTTCCAGTTCGCTGTAGAGTGAAAGCCCCTCCTCTTCAATCATGGCGCCTGTGAAGGTTTTGAGTTCCTGCAGGGAAAGGGCATCGGGGGACACAGCCCATTCGTTCTGGAGGGAGCCGATCAGCGAAGATACTTTGGCATCGATATCGTTGGTGCCTAATGTGCGGTAACGGGTTTTGATGTCGCGTTTAAAGGTCTCGAGATTCATAGATATTCCTTTTACAGTACCATCTTTACATGGGGATGCGCTTTGAGCGTTTCGTAAAAATAAGTCCGTTCTTCCTCATTATGAACCAAAAGCTCTAAGTTCATGCTGATGTATTTTCCGCCGCGGCTCGTATTGGAAGGATTCAAAGAATAACTTCGTTCGCCGAATATTTCAAGCGCCGCGATTTCGATCCCGGCCCGTTCATGAGCAACGACTTTATAACACCAGTTGCACGGGTATTGAAGCTCAAGCTTCTGGGTTGATTCGTTGATAATTACCACTTTTGCCTCCTGATTTGGTTTCGAGCTGAATCGGGCCGATGACCATCCCTTTGTCGATGGCCTTGAGCATATCGTAGATCGTGAGCAAACCGATGCTGGTCCCCGTCAGCGCTTCCATCTCTACCCCCGTTTGGCCGCTGAGCTTCGCCGTAACGGTGAGACGGAACCCCGGAAGATCGGGGAGCTCCTCGATGTCGCAGTTGACACCGCTGAGGTTCAGCGGATGGCACATCGGGATCAGATCGGATGTTTTTTTCGTTCCCATGATCGCGGCGATGACGGCGGTTTGAAGAACGGGCCCTTTTTTGGCGGTTTGGTTGACGACGGCGTCAAAGGCATCCTGACTCATTGTAATGAGTCCGCTGGCAACGGCGACGCGCGACGTCGTGTTTTTATCGGAGACATCGACCATTTTAGGGCGGTCGCGTTCGTCGAGATGGGTTAATTGCATAGGGTTCTCTTTAGTAATCGTATTCCTTATTATAGCTTAGAGAGGTAAATCGCAAACTGATTAAAAAATAATCATTGGTGTGATTAAAATTGGGTTATAGTTTTGACATGAGATTTCGGTTGCCCTGGCAGATAGCGTGTAATTCCGAAAGGCTCATAACTCCTCCTTCAAGATTAGCGTTTTGCCTCTCCCTGAACGTTGGGGCAATCCGTCAACTGTCCGAATAAAAAACCAAACAGGGGAAAACAATGCAAGATTTAGTACGAAGTTATTCCGCCAACGCCCCGTTGTTTGAGAAATTCATACTCACCACGTTGGGGAAAGTAAGTCTTAAAAAATTTGATGTGCAGCTCGCACAACGGCTCTTTAAAACGTTTCCGAGCCTGGAGCTGATTTATAAATGCGATGAGGGGTTTGTCCAGAACTCTCCCAATATCTACGCCGACCGGGAAGACCATCACGAAATCGGGGGTGACCGCGCGTATCTCGTCGATGAGGTTGCGATCCAAAAAGGATACTATGTCAGCGAACCCTATATCTCGTCCGCAACGGGGGTTTTGTGCGTGACCGCCGTGTATGCGGTCGGGGACGGCTATCTGTTTTTGGATTTCCGGGTTCGCAAGCTGCTGGAGCGGTTTGACCTGATTGAGAAAAATGACGTTTTCAAGCGGATCAACCGTACCTCGTATGCCGTCATCGGCGGCGGATTGCTGTTTTTCGGGGTGTTCGTCGTATTGTACGGGTTCTACACGTTCGGAGGGTATCTGGTGGGCCAAGAGCCACTTTCGATGGATACGGTGTTCAAGCCGATCATTGCTTTGACGCTGGGACTCGCGGTCTACGATCTGGGAAAAACGATTTTCGAGCAGGAGGTGCTTCCGCGCACGCAGAAAGTCAGCGATGCGTTCAATGCCAAAACGCTGTTGAACTTTTCGGTCTCGATCATTATCGCACTTCTCATTGAAGCCTTGTTGGTCGTTTTCAAAATCGCGATTCACGATTACAAGGATCTGCCTTACGCCTCGACACTGATCGCGGCACTGGCTTTTTTGCTGCTGGTGTTTGCGATCTTTATCTATCTGGTTCGCAAGAGCGAGAAAGAGCCGCTTGATACTCGTGAGGGTGATTGAGATTGGCAAAGCGCTCTTCATCGTCGAACATCACGTAGCGGGTGTTGGACGAAGCGAGGAGTTTGCCCAGTCGGTGGTCGCCTTCCTCCAGCATTCTTTCCATTTCCAAAAGCAATGAACGGTGATAAATGCCGCACATCGGATGGGTCCCCGAAGGGGTCTTCGCGATGACGGCATCGACTTCGGGGCTGTCGGCATCGATCAGAGCGCGGAATATCTCTTCATCCACAAACGGCGTATCGACGCTGAGTACCATGACTCTATCCGCATCCACTGTCCTGAAAGTGCTGACGAACCCCGCCGTCGGGGCATAATCAACCCCTTCGGGATCGAGAATGAGGGCCGCGTCGAATCCGAATTTGTCGGGCTCCTTGGACGAGATATAGACGTTATGAAACAGGGGTGCCAAACGGCGGTACTGGTATTCGGCAAGGGTAGTGCTGTCGCCGAACGGGAGAAGCGATTTATCCTGTCCCATCCGCGAACTTTTTCCCCCTGCGAAGAGGACGCAAGGAAGATCAAACATCACTGGGCGAATGCTGAGGAAAGGATTTTGTCCATGCCGGGGGTAGCTCCGCTTTGAAGATAGTCGAGCACCAAGGGTGAAAATCGGTCGATCATCGACGCATCCATCCCCAAAAATGAAAACTGCGAGCTCAGCGTTCCGAGTCCGAGCATTCCGGCCGGAGCGGCATTAAGAAGCGTTCCCGTTTGCGGGACTTGTTTGGTCAATTCGGTGAAATTCTCAGCGCTCATGTTACCCTTGGCATCATTGATGATAGCAGCGGTTCCGCCGATCGCCTGAGTCGGGGTGACGCCGAGCGTGGAGGTGATGTTTTTGATCAGCGGATTGGAAGCCAGTGACGCATCCACGGCAGGCGCGGCAACCGGGGAAACCGTCTGCATCAGCCCTCCCAAATCGATAGCGTTGGCGTGTGAGGCAATCAGTGCCAGAGCTGAAAAAGAGAAGAATAAGTTTCGCATGGTAACGGCTCCTTATGAGGTATGGAGCCATTATAGCAAAGATGTCTAACGGATGGTTGAAGGATCGGTAATGACGCCTGTGATCGCCGATGCGGCCGCGACGGCGGAGTTGGCGAGGTAGACTTTTGAGCTGCGTGAACCCATGCGCCCGACGAAGTTGCGGTTGGTTGTGGCGATGGCCACTTCGTTGTCGCCGAGGATACCCATGTATCCGCCCAGACATGCACCACAGGTCGGATTGGAAACGACGCCGCCGGCATCGACGATGATGTCGATGTAGCCGAGTTTCGTCGCTTCGCGAAGGATGCGTTGCGTCCCCGGCGTAACAATGAGGCGCACATCCGGGTGAACCCGTTTGCCTTTGAGGATTTCCGAAGCGATTTTAAGGTCGCTCAGACGGCCGTTGGTGCAGCTTCCGATGAATGCCTGATCGACTTTGATGTTATCCGAAACAGCTTGGCTTAGGCTGTGGCCGTTGGATGGCAAAAACGGATAGGCAATGACCGGCTCGAGCTTTGCAACGTCGATTTCAAGGACCTGAACATAGGTCGCGTCCGCATCGGAATAGTGGATTTTCGGTTCGCGTGCGAGCGGTTTGTCGGCGAGGAATTCGGCCGTGATCTCGTCATAGGCGACGATCCCGCTTTTGGCACCCGCTTCGATCGCCATATTACACATACTGAAACGGTCGTCCATGCTGAGGTATTGAACCGTATCTCCCACAAATTCGAGAGTGCGGTAGAGTGCGCCGTCAACCCCGATCATTCGGATCACTTCGAGGATGATATCTTTGCCCGTCGTGTAAGTGCCCGGTTTGCCGGTTAGGACGACTTTGATGCTCTCGGGGACTTTGAACCAGTTGCCCCCAGTGATCATGGCAAACGCCAGATCGGTCGACCCCATTCCGGTCGAGAAGGCACCCAGCGCACCGTGGGTACAGGTATGCGAATCGGCTCCGATGATGACGTCGCCGGGAACGACCAGACCTTTTTCAGGGAGGAGCGCGTGTTCGATCCCCATGTCTTTTTCATCAAAGAAATGTTTCATCTGATATTTTTTGGCAAAGTCACGGCTGATGCGGGCCTGATTGGCTGATGCAATGTCTTTGGCAGGGATGAAGTGATCCAGTACGATCGAGAAACCTTCGGGATTGGCGAGCGCTGTCGCCCCCGAATCTTCGAACGCTTTGATCGAGATAGGGGTGGTAATATCGTTACCGATGACCATATCGATCGGTGACCTGACGATTTCGCCGGCGTAAACAGGTTTTCCGACGTGTTCGGAAAAAATTTTCTCAGTGATAGTCTGACCCATAATTAATACCTTCTAAAGGGGCTAAATAATGGGGGCGATTATACCATAGCGACCCTTAGCGTTTGGAGGGGGCAGGTTTCTTCGGAGACGAAAGCGGAGCGTTTTTGACCCCGCAGTTCGCTGATGAGCGGACATCGCACTGCGCCGCGTACCCGCTGCTTCCGCATCCGTACCCTTTGAAAGGGAGAGCGTACTGGATGTGGTGCTGATACATTCCCATCAGTTTCGGAAACTCTTTTTTCTGTACATCGTTCAGGATCAGATAGATCGTTTCAAACAGATCAATC
The DNA here is from genome assembly GCF_000747095.1 of Sulfuricurvum sp. MLSB. Classification (GTDB taxonomy): domain Bacteria; phylum Campylobacterota; class Campylobacteria; order Campylobacterales; family Sulfurimonadaceae; genus Sulfuricurvum. The sequence continues at coordinate 10,559 of NZ_JQGL01000022.1, read as the reverse complement.
TGTGCCTGCAGCGCTTTTGCGGAAGGAGAATAGGCTACGTACGCGGCAGCGTTGAAATGACCGCCTACAAACGCTTCTTCGGGCACTTTAGGGGCGAGGGTGCGCATCTCTTTTTGGTAGAGGCGCAATGCGGTATGGATGTCGGAATTTTCTTCAAGACCCAGCTCATTGATCGCATAGCTGACGGTTTCGATCAGGGGTATGGTCCCTTTCGCACACCCTCCTCCGCATCCTGCGGGGTTGCCGCACGCCAGTGCCGCCGTAGTGAAAAAACCGAGGGCAATCATTAACATTCGCATAGTCGTCTCCTTTGTGCAATGGGTTAATCATAGTGTTCAATGCTATAAGAAAAACTAAATATTCAGTACTAAACCGATTCGTTAATCAGGAATTCCCTTTCAGGCGGAATTCGAGGGTAAGTTCGATGGTATTGGGGAAATCGTTTTTCAATGTTTCGGGGATTTTGACTCCTGACGCCGACGAAACGGCCAGCGTTGCGGCAGTATGAAACATCGCTTCTCCGCGTAAAACGCTGATGTCGCGGATGGCCCCGCCGGGATCGAGGAGAAAGCGGACCGCTACATCACCCTCCATCCCTCTGCGCCGAGCGGCCGGAGGATATCGCAGATGCTGCTGGATTCGGGAACGCAAAGAGGCATAAAAAACGCTCTTTTCGGCGCTTCGGTCTGCTTTGGGTTCTTCGATCGGGGCTTGAGTTTTGGCAGGCGATACGGCAGCGGCGGTCGGTACCGTTACTGGGGAAACCGCCGCTTTGGGCAGTGCCGCGGAAGGGAGCACAGCTGCGGGGGATGGGGTTTCGGATGCGGTCTGTTGTCTCGGTACGCGTTGAACCGGCGTTGCGGGCACGGGCTTTGCAAGGTTTTCGGCCGGGGCAGATTCGGCCGGACTTGGCATTTGGAGCGGAGTTTGCGCGACCGATTGAAGGGAAACCATCAGCATCATGGGTTTTGAATTGAGCGGGGCGTGATCGCTCAGTTCCGCGCGGCTCAAAATCCACAGAGCGCTTAAGGCCATAAAGGTGTGCAGCGAGAGCGACAGGGTGAACGCTTTTTTGGTGGCAGTCATAGGTGTATCCATCCGTTGAAAATTGCGATGCCGACAGATGCCAACAGGAGAGGAGCGGCACGGCGGATCGTGTTTCGGTAGTGTTGAAGGTGTATCAAGCTCTCTTTGAGGATTGACGTCATAACGACCGAAAAGAAAAGAAGCCATAGCAGCGTCGCTCCTAACCCGAAGACCAAACCGTAAACGACGGCCCATCCCAGTGAATGGGTCGTGGCGCTCAGTGTCATCAAACTGAGTACCGGAGCACACAATGACATGGACAGCAGTACTCCGGTAGTAAACAGGGCGAAAGTGTTTTGGGGCGGTTTGGGGGACGATGCGCAGCAAGAAGATTCCAGAGCGTACCACAGCCGAAACGCTAGCGTAACGGTAACGCTTCCCAGCAGATATCCCATCAGTACTTTATCGCCGATAAGGTTTTTGATCAGCGCGGCCCCCGTATACGCAACGACCGAGAGGGTGACGTAACCGGCTATTCGTCCCGCGCTGATCGGCAGAAGGAGCCGTAAACTTGCGGATCGGGTCGCATCATTGGCAAGCATGATCGGCGAGAGGAGCGGCATGCAGGTGAACATGCACGCGGTAGCTCCGTACGAGAGGGCGACAAGAAAAAGGGAGAGAAGCGTCATCGCTTCCATGCTTTAGCCTTTCCACCATTTATCGATTTTAGTCCGTTTTTTAAACGACTCTTTGGACGAAGAAAGGAGAGTGATCGGACCGTATTTAAAGCTCATTACCCCATCATGCGGACAAAATTCGATGCAGCGCCCGCACAGGGTGCAGTCGGTGTGTGTGATGTTTTCAGCAACCGTTTGGTTTTGAATCTCGTAAATATCCATCGGACATGCCTTCACGCAGTTTGAGCAGCTGTCGCAGTGGCTATCGCCGTTTTTGACCAATCGAAGCAGACCGATTTTTTTAAACAGCGTCTGCAGTGGGAGTATAGGGCAGATGCGGCAAAAGGGCTGGCGGACGAAGAGGGCTAACGCGATCATCAGACCGAACATCAGATCGGCGATAAGCGAGAGGGCGAAGTACCCCCATCCGGCTTGGGAGATGTAAATCTGGTTCATATCCCCCGTCATGGCCGTCGTCATGATTCGGCTGGGGCAAATCGAACAAAACGGCGATCCCCACTCATGTCCCAGCAACCCGATACCGGCCAAGATAGGAAAAATCAAGACTAAAAACAAAAAGACAAACCATTTGATCGGACGGATTTTATTGACTGTGTCACGGCTGAGTGAGACGATTTGGGTAATGCCGAGTTTGGTTCCGATCATAGAAATCGTCTCCTGAAAAAATCCGAGAGGACAGAGCCATCCGCAAAATGCCTTATTAAGAATAAGGATCAAGACGGCGACGGTCGCAATCGTAATCAGCGTTCCCATCAGCGCTTCCATAACACCCGCATTTTGGGTAAAAAGGGTCGAAACGCGGTGATCCATCTGATGCTGCAGAGGAATGAGGGCGCAGTAATCGCCTCCACTCATATCGTAGGCGCACGAGAGAGCCGGGAGTGCCTGGGTCAGCTTGTCGCCCGTATAGAACGTGGTGAAAAGCATCGCCCCGTAGACAAAAAAGACAAATGCGCTCAGTTGTACAACCCGGCGCAATGCGGTGAGAGTGAGCAGCTTATCCATGGTTAACCCCTTTCTTGCTTCGTCGGTAGAGAAACAATCCCCCCAAAAAACCGATAAAAATCGCTCCGGCGCCTAAGCTCTGCGATTGCCAGTAGTCGTTCGGATTGACGTAATAGGGCATCGAAAAGGTGCTGACATATTGCGTCATATCTTCATCATAACGGACGGTGAGCAAAAATTCGGAAGATTTGTTTTCGCTTCGTCCCGTTCGCACGTTCTTAAAATCGTTCGGGAGGGTCAGGCTGAGCGAACCGGACGCGTCCGTTTTTACAGTCCGGGCGGGCGTATTATGCGTCTCCAGGGTGACGTTGGCATTGCCAAGCGGTTTGTTTTCGAACCGCACCAAAAAACGGTAGCTTTTGGAGGCGGTGTAACGGTCGTGTTCGCGATGCAGGGGATCGGGGACGATCTCCAGCGCGGCTTTGGGCGCAGCGGTGAGCTTTGTCGGAGAAACTTTCACCGGCCGGCCATGAAGCGAAAGATAGCGAACGGCGCTGTAAACGTTGCCGCTGACGTTGCTTTCCGCCACCATCGCATAATATCCCCCTATTTTAGGCGCAGGCAGCATTACCGTATTTTGGTTGAAGCGAAGTTCTTTGACGGAGAGGTCTGGGCTGACGAGTCTGGCGGTGGCGTTTCCGTCCAGATTCATCGCGGCGAACATGGCACTCTCGCCTTTGCCGTGTCCGCCGTGTTTGGAGGCAGCCGCTTTGCCTTCGTCGCAGCCGTGCGGCGTCCAATAAAGCGCTCCTTCGCCGTACCCCCAAAGAGAGGTTCCCAACAGAAGAATGAGGAGAGTGTTTTTCATGGAAGCTCCTTAAAATTTGATCGACAGACCGGCGGTATAGACCCGTCCGGGATTGACGGTCAGGGAGAGGTCTTCTTGGTCGTAGATAAAGTTGTAATCACGGTCTCCGCTGGCGCGAGCGGTGTTGAAATAGAACTTGTCGAATACGTTGTCGACACGCGCGAAGAGGTCAAACGTATACTCTCCCCATTTTTGGGTATGGCGCGCAAGGAGGTTGACGACGGCATATCCTGGCATTTTGAGCTGGTTGAGTTCATCGGCGTAATAGCTTGATTTCGCTGTTAGCTCGGTTGAAAGAAGGGTCGAAGCGGTGACGTTGTAGTTTCCGATCAGATTGAGGGTATGGCGGGATGTGCGCGGTACCGTATTGCCCGTCAAGTCGTAATGGATTTGCTGGTAGGTCGGCAGATAGGGGCTTCCAAGTCCCAGATAAAAGTCGCTGTATTTCGTAAAATACGCATCGAGATAGGTATAGGCCAGATCAAACGAAAAGGTTTTTTTCGAATCGCTTTGCAACGAGAGTTCGAATCCACGGCTCCGCATCCCTCCGATGTTTTGGTACTGCTGAGGATTGGTGGTCGTTCCCGAAGCGTATTGGCCGATGGAGGACATGATAAAATCTTTGCGGTCCAGCAAAAAGAGGGTCGCTTCGTAGGTGAGGGTATTGTCCAGTGCCGGAAAACTTCCGCGGATACCGATATCGTAGTTGACCGATTCTTCGGGTTTCAGATCGGGATTGTTGAGCGTTTTGGTCGTGGAGGTCGGGGTACTGTCTCCGACGAACAGCTGTTCGATCGACGGGGCGCGAAATCCGGTCGAGCGGTTCATGAAAAGGGTCAGAGAATCGGTGAATGTATGGGTCAATCCAAGACGATGCGAGTACACGTCAAAGTTCTTCTGCGTCGATAGATTGGTCAGGTAATCGTCGTTATCGAGCCGGATATGATCGTAGCGGCCGTTGAGCGTGAGCGTCGTTGCATCGTTGAGAGGTACTTTGACTTCCAGATACGGAGCGTAAACCTCCTCGGTCGTCTTGCTATCTCCCGTAACGGTTCCGGCGTAGTAGGTCGGAGGGGTCGGACGGGTTCGGAAATCGACCAGATAGGACGTTTTATTCTCATAGATATTGTTTCGGATATCGGCTCCCATCATATACGCCAGCGATTCTCCGCTGCTGCGGTATTCGCTTTTGAGACCCCGCTGGATTTGGTGATAGTCGTTAAGGGTGGTGTAGGCATCGTCTGACGTGACTTTGGTCCCCGTGGCGCTGTATTTTTGCGGTGAACTGACGAACTGGGTATCGTCTCCGTATTGGTAGACGTTCACCAGAAGGTTGGAATTGTCTCCAAAATCTTTGGCATAGGTGAGAAACAGCTTGAGAAGTTCGACGTCGTAGAGTCTCGAATAATCCCGGCCGTTACCGTCGACGCCGCTCGAAATGCTTTGAGGATCGGTCAATGCCTGCGTCATCCCGCCGACGGTTCCGTGGGTGTCTTTTTCCCGCTTGGAGGCTTCGACACCGAATGTCAGGTCGCTGGTTTCATCAATATAGTATTGCAGTTTTCCGTTGGCGTAGCGGGACAGATACTCCGAATCGGCCCAATATCCGTCGCTTTTTCGCTCGCTGATCTGGAGTCTGGTATTCAAAGAGTCGTTGGCATAGGAGCTTTCTGCCAACAGTTTTTGGTATCCGAAACTGCCGAATTCGGACGCCAGCATCGATTTGTTGGTCGCCCCTTTTTTCGTCGTGATGATGACCGCCCCGGCCAGAGCGTCGTCCCCGAAAAGATACGATGCCCCCCCTTTGATCACTTTGATCGAGGCGATGTTGTCAAGGTCGATGTTGACGGCTCCGGTCCGCTCGAATACGGGGACTCCGTCGATGACGACGGCAACGCCGGGTTTTTCTCCCATGTAGCGTTGATTCTCAACTCCCCGGATATGGATTTTGAGGGTATCGCCCGATTTGATTTCCGTTGTGATGCCGGGGATGGCCTGCAGGACCTGCTGCAGATTTTCAATGTGGGCATCGTCCACTTTTTGGCCGTCAATGGCCGACGTAGAGGAGGCTTCGGTACGGGATGAATGAAATCGGTCGTCAATCGTCGTAGAGTCGATGCCGATGACCCCGAGGCTATCCGCAGCAAAACATGAGCCGCTGAGCAGGATAGAGAGAAGAATGCTGTGGGAAATTTTGGTCATCACCACTCCTGAAAAAGAAATTATGGGGATGATTATGAAAGAAAAGTGTTACATTTATGTTAATTATCTAAATAAAACAAATTAATATCATTATTTTATAAATAGTTTATTGTGAAATAAAATTGTTATTTAATATTATCATGGTCGTTGAACGGCGGATGATTGGATGTGCAACATTTTGTTTTCCAAGCGGCACGATTCCAGCCGTTCAGAATGTGTGAGAGTCATAATTCCGATACTGCCAAATACAATAATCAGGACAATTGCAGCCAGTATACCTTTGCCTTTTCCTCCTGCTTGAAAAACGGATCCGGACGTACGGTGGATGAGAGAGGGGTGCGGTGTTTTAATAAAGATTTTTGTACAGGCGGCTTCACATAACCCGCACTGAATACATCGGATGTCGAAACCGGCTCTAATGTCAAGATCGGGAATGGGACAGATTCTGACGCATCCTTCGCAGTCGGTGCATCGGTGATTCGGATCACTGAAAACATAGCTAAGGCGATCTTCTATCGGCAAGATTGATGTGATTGCGCCGTATGGGCACAGATAGGCACAGTACCACCCTTGTATCATATATACCTCGGCGATCATCAGGGAAGAGAGGATGATGACCAGCCACCCCGCAAAGGTGAGATACGTTATTGCATAGATCAGCTCGTCGGTACTCATCCCGTACGCTACTACCGAAAACGCCAGCATAGAAGCCAAAGCGGTGATGAGGATAAAACCTCCGATTTTGGAGAGAAGTGATTTTTTCTTTTTGCCGAAGAGGGTGAGGAGATGGGCAAAAAAGGTGTTGGGGCACAGAGTGCCGCAATAAAAGCGCGATAAACTCAGGGCGCTGATCAGTGCTAACGCGACTCCGGAGAGGATCACGAGGAGAATCATCGAGTAGGTGCTCATTTCGCTCGCGCAACCGAAATACTCGAGCCGGTTGTGAGAAAAGTTGAAAAGAAAGAGGTGAAAATCGCCTATCGTGATCCATGGGATCGCCATAAAAGGGATGAGGAGCGCTAAAAAGGCTCTGTTTCCACGCAAAAACTGCATCACATCCCCTTCCGATCCATTTTCCACGTATCGAGACGCTGATCGATCGGAAGGGTACCGTTTTCAAGCCGCCCCTCTTCGAGACGTTTGATGAGGGCATTTAAAATCGATTGATCGGGCAATGCGCTAAAGCGCTTGACGACATTGCCGCTGTAATCGGCGATCAAAATAATAGGGATACTTTGTCCAAGACCGTAGGGGACCGCTTTTTTTTGACTTTGGGCATCGTTCACACAGACCCGATGAACGGCCATTTTCGGATGACTTTTTTGGAGGGTGTCGAGCAATACGAGACTCCGTTTGCACGGCGGGCACCACGAAGTATAGAAAATGATGACGGTGGCTGAGGCTTTTGGAGAGTAATAGGGGCTATTTTTGAGTGATAGTGGCGCACTGAAGAGAGATAGAGAAAACAATACTGAAACTACTATTTTCAAAGGAGAACCGAATATGGTTTGAATCTTTAAGGAGGTCGATTTTGGCATATTGGGTTCTCTTTTCAACTTAGTGAATGCCAAAGGAATAAAATTCCTTTGGCTTAATAGGGTTACTTTTGCTTCAGCACCCATTCGACGAGGGTTTTAGCCTCTTCGTCAGTGAGTGTTTGCGGAGGCATCGGAGTTTCACCCCATTTACCTGTTGAGCCGTTTTTGAGTGACGCGATGAGGACATCAGCGCTTTCGCCTTTGGCGGCAACTTCTTTGTACGATGGCCCTACGAGCGCCGTATCGACACTGTGGCATGCCAAACACCCTTTGGAATCGGCGAGTGACACGGCAGGATCGAGAACGACCGCCGGAGCATTTTTCATCTCCTCTTTGTACGCCTTGTACTCGGCGATAACGTCATTCATGTATTTCTCCGTCGCTTCGGCTTGGAGTTTAAGCGGTTCTTCGAAACTCACCACGCGGATACCGTGCCGTGCCGTTGCCATCAAGGCTACCGCAACGACCATCAAAACAACCGCTTTAGTAGCATCTGAGAGATTCATCTCAGATGTACCGAAGCGTTTGAGGAGGAAGAAGAACAAGATAGTGAGGACTACCGATGCGGCAAACGGCGCAAACACGAACGGCGTATGAATGTACGCTTCACTGATGCGCGGGCTGAATGCGAAAAATACGAGCGGAAGAACGGCGATGTTGACCGGAGCGGCCCACATGAACCATTTTTTACCCTGATCGATCGCCAAGTGCCCTGCTTCGGCATCTTCGCCGCCTGCTTTTACCCATTTGACTCCCAAATAGATCATCACGATTCCCGTAAAGCTAAACGCTGTGAGGAAGAAGTTGATCAAACGAAATCCGGTAAGAGGGGTTAACATCATGTCCCAAATATTTTGAACCGTCGCAAATGTTTCCGGTTGCAAATAGAGGTTTGACATCGACATAAACACAGGAGGCAACGTATAAAACGTCAATACCGCAACCAAACCGATGGCGATATGGAACCCTTTGTGGTGGTGCAGTGAATGCCAGCTAAATTTGTACGCATACGAGAGCAAGAACGCAAAGATATTCCCGTAAATGATATGCAAAATATGCGGAGAAACTTTCAAAATCGCCGTATAGAAAAACCCTGTATAGAGTACCGAGATGACCAGTAGCGGAGCGACCCCCCACAATGCCCCCATGTTTTCGCTGATGGTGGTCGGATTGGTCATTTTATACGCCAACAAATCGTCTGTTTTCGACTTTTTGAAGACCCCTGTGATATTGTAGAGAACCGACGCGGTCGATGCTCCGATGAGGGTATAGATAAATGCGATATGCACAACAAATACGATAATCCCGAGGGTATCGAAAAACCAGCCCGGTAGTCCCATCGTCGGTACGACGAGGGGGATGTCAAAAGGGAGTTTCCAGTTCATTATTTGATCTCTCCTCTTTTATTAAGTGATGCGATATACGCTGCAAGTGCGTCTTTTTCCGCTTCGGTTCCGACAAACGGAGCCATGTACGGTGTCCCCCCGCCCGGCAGGTTGTTGATGCGGTTACGGATCGCCGCTTCGCTCCACCCTTTTGTCAGGAATTTGAGCCCGTTGATACCGTTTTCGGTATGGCAGGCGCGGCACTCGATTTGGGCGATGGTGTGACCCACTTCGATGAGGTTCGATTTATCCTCTTTGATCACTTTTTTCTCTTCATCAACGAAGATGGCGTGTTTGAGGATACCCACTTTGTTGAGATGCGGCACGTCAGTGACGCGGATACCGTTGGCGTACATGTAGTTGTAAATCAAGAACGGTTTACGAATGAACTCACGGGTACGCTCTTCATATCCCCAAAAGAGCAAAAATGCGCTTACCATCAGGGTTGCCGCGATGTAGGGCATCCGTTTGGGGGAGAAGTAGGCGATGATCGTCGTCACGACAACCGCCCCTCCGATACCGCTGATAATCATGTACATCAGATCCATTTTGTCGGCAAACGCTCTTGTCATCATCGCCGTCGGGATCATGGCGCGCGCCGCTTCGGGGATTTGGAGGAGGTAGTAGTACCCCAGTGCCGCACCGACCGGAACCGTTACGATCATGATTTTCGCGAAGAGTTTAATGAGCCCCTCGCGGGTGTTGCGGATCGCTTCGTCTTTGCTAAATGCGGTAATGAGCCATGTCCACATAATTGCCAGTGCTGCGGCAAACGCGATGGAACTGAATGTTCGAAACGCCAGTCCCGGGAACCAGGTCGGGTTGAAGAGGGCGTTGTTGTAGTTGACGTTACCCGGATAGACTTCCGGATCGACCCACGGCTGACCATCGAAGTTCGGTGTGAGCATGAATCCCAGAATCGCGGTGATGATGAGCATCGTAACCCATGAAGAGACGGCGTAAAATATCCCGAATCTGACCGATTTGGCGCGTCCTTCTGGGGTGAGCGCTTTTTGTTTCCAGGTCATAAACCAGAAGAGCAGCAATACGACTTCGAAGTTAAAGACGATCCACTCGATAAACCATTTCCAGAAGAAGACGCGGATGAGTCCCCCGATGGCGTTAGGGCTGATGATGTTGGCGTGAATCCACATACCGATACCGGTAAGGGCTCCGACGGAGGTCGTGATGATAAAAAAGACCATAAGCAAACGGTACACGGTCTCATACGAAGCCATGTCGTTACGTTTGTTGGCCCACCATGCGGCGAGTGCGAGAACGACCGATCCACCTACCGCTCCGCCGTGTGAGACGAAAACGTGGATGATCGCATTAATCGCCATAAGCATCCGTAGCCCGATCGTGGGCATTTCGAATATGGGAAAATCGAACATACATATCCTTTTTTATTTTAGATTGTATGCACGGCAACGTCGCAGGTACAGCGGAAAAACGCTATAATGTAACGTTGCTATGCAATACGATTTTCCGCTCGCCTGAGAGGTCCAATTCACAGGGCGGGCGGAGCGTGATTGTGTGGTGTTTCTGCGACGTTTTTCCTTCTTCTGGCTCCTTAATTGAGAATTTTTGATTGTACGATTATCTAAAAACAATGTTACATTTATGTTAACTATCTAATAAATTAATTTAAGTTGTTTTTGAGTGTTACGGTTGGGTTATAATGGCGACCAAAAACGGAGATTAGTATGATTACCATCTGGCACAATCCCAAATGTTCCAAATCGCGCGAAGCGCTGAAGCTTCTAGAGGAAAAAGGGGAGAAGTTTGAGATCGTGAAGTATCTCGAAGAGGTTCCCAGCCGTACCGAGATCGCTGCGTTGCTGAAAAAACTCGGTGTCTCTGCTCGGGAGCTGATGCGGACCAAAGAGGAGCTTTA
>NZ_JQGL01000021.1:8215-20706 GCF_000747095.1 Sulfuricurvum sp. MLSB | reverse complement strand
GACGCTCTTCGATCTCTTCGTCAACAAACTCGGTAATGTTCCCGCATTGCGTGCAGATCAGGTGATCGTGATGGTCTTTTGCCCCGAGTTCGTATTTTTTCCCCTGCGCTCCGAAAGAGAGAGATGTGACCATATCGGAATCTTCGAGCAAAGAAAGGGTGCGGTACACCGTGGCGATCCCGGTATTGAGGTCGGGATGCTTTTCCTGAATCAAATGGTGAAGAGCTTCGGGAGTCAAATGTTCGTCGGAATTGTACAACATCTCCAAGATCACTTCGCGTTGGATCGTGAACTTCAAGCCGTTAGCCTTGAGCAATTGTTTGAAATCGTTCAGAAGCTTGTTGTAATCAACAGTCCGTTCGGTGAAATCGGTATAAGAACCCATCCGTTATTTCTCCTTTGTATTTCCGGTGTGTGCATCGGTGGCAGATGCATTCGCATCGCTTTCGTTCTCGTCCCCCATCAGCGACGTAACGTCATCGGTTTCAATGTGGAGGATAAAATTCCCCGTTGCCATCATCGGCTCATAAAAAATGCTGTCGGCCATTTTCTCTTCAAAGTTTTCGCGGATTGCCGTAACGCTGAAAAGAGCGTAAACGATGATGGAGAGGATGAAAAAGAATTTACTGCTCCCTACCACGAACCCGAGAACCTGATCAACTGCACCCAAGCCGCTCAGCGTACTCAGTTTTTTAAACCCGCTTCCCAATGCTACCATCAATAGCCAGAAAATTCCCAGCGCAAAAATAAAGCCGATCAGATTGACCGCGGTTGCCGTTTCGAAATGGAAGAGAGAATCACTCAATATTTTCCCGATATAACCGCCCAAATGGGATGCGACGAAGACGCCCCCCACGATGCCGATCATGCCGAAAACTTCTTTTGAAAAGCCGTTTAGTAACCCTTTAAGCCCCAGTAGCAGGACAATGGATCCTACGGCAACGTCAAAATAATTCAAATCCATTTAAAACTCCATTTCCAATCGGTCTTTGCCGTTGTTTTTAGCTCGATAGAGTGCCGTATCGGAGCGGTCGATGATCGTGTCCATCGTATCGTCGGGAACTATTTTTGTCAGCCCGATGCTCAGGGTAACGGCAATTTGCTGATTCTGGAACAACGGCTTGTTGTTACGGCACAAAGTGAGAAGACGCTCGCCGACCATGCGGGCGCCCTCGTTGTCGGTACGGTTGAGCAGAATGATAAACTCTTCTCCTCCGAAACGGTACACGCGGTCCCCGTCCCGCAGTGCTTTTTTGAGCAGCTTGGCAATAAAAATAAGCACTTTGTCGCCTGCGATATGGCCGAACCGGTCGTTGATTTTTTTGAAATCGTCAACGTCCACCATCAGGGCAAAAATGTCGAAATGTCCGTTTTGCTTGGAGAGGAGTGTTTTAAGATGCTCGTGCAATGCGTAACGGTTATAGACTTTGGTCAGCGGATCAAGCGTCGTTTTCGTTTCCAGTTTTTTGATCTGTTCCATCAGGGTTCCGATCACCTGGTTGGCCCGGGAGACTTCGTCGCTGAGATGGCTTTGGATGTCGTTGAATTTTTCCGTTATCTTTTCGAAATTGATCAGATCACCGGTGCTGTTTTCTTCGATTAGGGAACCGTGGCGTTCCGTGATTTTTTCAAATTTCTCATTGGACTCGGAATACGAATGGATGCTTTGCATGGCCAGCTCTTTGTACTCTTCGAAAACGGTGGAATTCTGGTAGTGTTGAAGGTCGATTTCTCCCGACGAATACGATTCCAGCACTTCATGCGTAGCCGCTTCGACAAGTTCGGCAAATTCGGCAAGGGCGAGAGTCTTTTGACGATTGCTCAGTGATTCCAGCCGAATGGAAAGCTCTTTACAAAAATGGAGTAAAAAAGGGTTGAATCGGCTGTTTTCCACTTTTGGCCTTTGGATTGATGTTCGAAACGTATGAAAAAGGGTCGTATTTGACGGTAAAAAGAGATACGAAGAGCGCCCTTTATAATTCTCGCAATTATACTTTCCCAAACATAAATCTAAGATTTGATCCCTTTAATCAGTCCCTTTTTAGGATAAAACGATAAAATTCACACAATAATAACCGTTACGGTGTATTTAAGTAGGATTGAGGAGAAAAATATGAGTACGTGGACACGATCAAGCTGGAGAACAAAACCAATCAAGCAACAGCCGATCTATCCCGACCCGGCAGCACTTGAGCAGGTCGAATCGGTACTTCGCAATTATCCTCCCCTCGTTTTTGCGGGCGAAGCGCGCATGTTGAAAAAAAGTCTGGCCGACGTATGTGCCGGAAAAGCGTTTTTATTGCAGGGCGGGGATTGCGCCGAGAGCTTTTCAGAGTTTCACGCAACGAATATCCGCGATACGTTCAAGGTAATGATGCAGATGGCCGTCGTTATGACGTTTGCCGGCGGCGTTCCCGTCGTGAAAGTAGGACGTTTGGGAGGTCAGTTTGCGAAGCCGCGCTCTTCGGACAACGAAACGATCGACGGCGTAACGCTTCCCAGCTACCGCGGTGACATCATCAACGGCGTTGAGTTCAATACCGAAGCACGCGTACCGGACCCGCAGCGCATGGTGCAAGCCTACAATCAATCGGCGGCGACGCTGAACCTGCTTCGCGCGTTTGCGTCGGGCGGATTGGCCGATCTGCATCAGGTACATGCCTGGAATCTCGGGTTCGTCGGTCAAAACGAAATGACGAAAAAATACGAAGAGCTTTCCCGCCAAATCGATGATTCGCTCCGTTTCATGGCGGCATGCGGCATTATTTCGGAGAATTATCGGACACTGCGCGAAACCGATTTTTATACGTCTCACGAGGCGCTTCTGCTTAATTATGAAGAGGCGTTTACCCGTCAGGACTCATTGACGGGCGAATGGTACGACGTATCGTCGCACATGCTTTGGATCGGCGACCGCACCCGTCAGCTCGACGGTGCTCACGTCGAGTTTATGCGGGGCATTCAAAATCCGATCGGTCTTAAAGCAGGGCCGTCGATGGACCCGGATGATCTTGTCCGATTGTGCGATATCCTGAATCCTGCCAATGAAGCGGGACGTCTCAACATCATCGTCCGTATGGGTGCGGACAAAGTCGGGGAGGGGATGCCGAAATTGATCCGTGCGATAGAGCGCGAAGGCAAAAAAGTCGTCTGGAGCTGCGATCCGATGCACGGCAACACGATCACGAGCAACGGATACAAAACCCGTCCGGTCGATTCGGTGCTCAGAGAGATGAAGCAGTTCTTCCAGGTGCACAAAGCCGAAGGCACGTATGCCGGAGGGGTGCATTTGGAAATGACCGGGAAAAACGTTACCGAATGTCTCGGCGGATCGTTCGAGATCACCGAAGAGAATCTCAAAAGTCGTTATCACACGCACTGCGATCCGCGTTTGAATGCGGACCAGTCGCTTGAACTGGCTTTCCTGATCGCCGATACCCTCAAAGAAGCGCACCGCTGATTATTTATCTTTTTGCCCCGTTCGGGGCAAAAGAATCTTCCGTTTTTTAAATCTATTATTTTTTTTGACAGTTAGGGCAAATGCCTGAGATCACGATTGCGACATCGTCGGCTTTGTATCCCGCGAGGTCGAATTGGCGATTTTCAAGAAGCGAAGAAGGGTTCAGGGAAATGTCTTTGAGCTCACCGCATGATGTGCACATGACGTGCGCATGCTCTGATTTTTCAATTTCATATTTTGTTTTGTAGCCGGGAACCTTGACTTCCCGGATAAGGCTCACATCCATCATGCTATGGATGTTTTTGTACAGAGTTGCCAGCGAAATGGATGCAAATTTTTTGACAATCGACTGGTACAGTTCTTCTATCGTGATATGCCCGGCATTGTACATCAGCTCAATAATAGCCATTCGTTGAGGCGTCGCTTTGAGTCGGTGCTGTTTAAGTAGCTCTTGGTATTTCATAATACGGGATTATAGAACATAAAAAAGGAAAAAAGGGATAAAGAGGGTGATTAGGGTAAAGTTTTGAAAGTAATTTTAAGATTTGCCCCTGAAAAGGGGGCGTTTACATCGAACCGATGATCCGCAGCAGTTCATCCGGTTTGTTGGAGTACTGTATGGCGGTATCGCGGCTGACGAGTTTTTTGCGGAGGCACTCGACGATTTCCTGGGTTTGCGTCGACATATTGGTTTCTTGCTGGTTCAACTGCATTTGCGAGTAGAGTTGATGAACTTTGTCTTCGCGGATCAGATTGGCGATCGCAGGATTGGTAATCATGACTTCCTGTGCGGCGATACGCCCGCCGCCGATTTTCGGCAGAAGTACCTGCGATATGACGGCGACCAGCGAGGTTGAGAGCTGGGCACGAACCTGCGGCTGTTCATCGCCGGAGAATACGTCGATGATACGGTTGATCGTCTGCGGAGCGGAGTTGGTGTGGAGTGTTCCGAAGACGAGGTGTCCGGTTTCGGCGGCGGTCAGTGCCGCCTGAATCGTTTCGCGGTCACGCATCTCACCGATCAGGATAACGTCGGGGTCTTGGCGGAGCGCGTATTTGAGCGCTGCGGAAAAGCTGTTGGTATCGGTTCCGACGTTACGGTGGGAGAAGAGCGATTTTTTGTTGGTATGGACAAACTCGACCGGGTCTTCAACGGTGATGATGTGGCGCGATTCGGTCATGTTGATTTCGTTCAGCATGGCGGCAAGCGTCGTCGATTTACCGCTTCCCGTCGGTCCGGTGACGAGGATCAGCCCTTTTTCGCGTTTGATGATCTCTTTGAATATTTTTTTGGCGTTCAGATCGTCCAGCGAAGGGATCGTAACCGGGATAATACGAAACGCGCAGGCGATATCTTCCATTGTTTTATAGTAGTTGGCACGGAACCGGCCGACATCGGGAATGACGATGGAGAAATCAAGCTCATTGTGTTCTTCAAAGGCTTTTTTCTGCTTTTCGGTCAACAGCGAATAGGCCATTTCTTCGATGCTTCGTCCGTCGAGTACGGGCAGATTGAGGGCAACCAGCCGGCCGTCGATACGAATCTGCGGTTCTGAACGGCTGACAAGGTGCAGGTCTGACGCTTTATAGGCGACGACACTTTTCAAAAGCTTATAAACATCCAACGGTGCGGCGCTATTATCATTCATGAGAGAAAAATTCCTTCGTATTGGGATAGATCAAAGCCGACGACAAGCCGGTTGCCGAATTCGATAACGGGACGTTTGATAAGGAGGTTGTGTTGGCTCATCCATTCGATTTTGCCCGAATCGTCCGTCAAAACGGATTTAAGCCCCAACGTGCGGTACGTCGTTCCTTTTGTATTCAGAAGCGTAGAGAGATCACTCATCGCCGCCCATTTTTCGATGGTTTCGCGTCCGACGGGAGAGGTTTTAAAGTCGCAGAACGTGTATTCAAGAGCATGTGCATCCAGAAAGCGAAGCGCTTTTTTGACACTGTCGCAGTTCTTGATTCCGTAGACGCGGATCATGACTTACTCGATAATTTTGGGAACGATGAAAAAATGCTCCTGAGCATGCGGTGCATGCGCTAAGATGTCGTCATTGACCGCGCGGTCGACGCATCCGGTATCTTCGCGCAGGCGTGTGGCGGTATCCGACATGGCAAAAGTCGCTTCGACACCGTCGGTATTGAGTTCGGCCAGGTTATCGACAAATGAAACGATTTCGCTGAGCTGCGAGATCATTTCAGCGCGGTGTTCTTCGGGAATCTGAAGATAAGAGAGTTTTTCCAAACGTTGTAAGAGAGTTTCATCAATGTGCATGGTTAACCTGATTCGTGATAAATTATAGAAATAATTGTACCCTAAAAATAGGTTTACGAAACTTTAACATTGCCTAAGCTATTATTACCTTTTAAGCGAAGGCAAACAATCAGGAGTTATATTGAGTCTGAAAGAGAATATGGAAGCCCTCAAAGAGGAACTGAATTCCGAAGAGAAATTTTTAGAAAGCGCGATCAAGACCGAGCGGTTTATCAAGCGCTACCAAAAACCGCTTATCGCCGGCGTCGTAGGTATGTTGTTCGCGGTAACGGGGGCAATAGCGTATCAGGTCTATGCGGACGCCAAAATCGAGAGTTCGAATACGGCATTGAATGCGTTGCTTCTCAATCCCGAGGATGCGCAAGCGCAAGAAACCCTCAAAAACGACAATGCTGAATTGTATGATTTGTGGAGACTCACACGCGGCATCGCACAGAACGACCCGACGCTGTTGGCCTCATTGAAAAATTCCGAAGCATTCGGAGTCGCCGACATCGCTTCATACGAAGCGGCAATCATTAAATCCGACACGGCGGGGCTGGAGAGCTACACGAAACGACAGGGGGCGCTGTATAAAGATCTGGCCTTGTTGGAATTGGCCGTTCATGCGCTCGAGCAGGGAAATGTCGCCTTTGCCCATCAAAAAATCGCCCAAATCGGCGAGGATTCCCCCATTTATCAATTGGGGCAGTCGCTGTCTCATTACGGAGTTAAATAATGAAACTTTCCCTGATTGCTTTTTCGGTCGGTATGGTCGTCTTCTTTAGCGGATGTTCCCAGAAAGAGGTGTTCAAACCCGAAGACGTCAAAGGCGAATGGCGAAATGCCGGACGTCTGAGCGACTCCATAGCGCAAGTCTCATCGTCTGCGGCGTTGCTCGACAACGGAGACCTTTTGACCAAACAAGGGGAAAAAAAGATCAAGATCCCCGAAGGCCATCGTTTGCTCAACGCCGGCGATGAGTGGATCATCACCGAAAACAGCGATAGAAACATTGTTCTTTTCCCTGAAGACGGAACGGACGGAAAAGTGACGTTTGAACTCAAACGGGGCGTTGCCGCCGCATCGGTACAGGACGATACGCTCGCCGTATTGTTCTCGAACAACGAGATGGCTCTTTACTCGATCGCAACCACAAAACTTCTTTTTAAAGAGTCCTCCAACGCTTCTGTCGCGGTAGACGCAAAAATTGCCAATCCTTTTTTCCTCAAAGAATTGGTATTGTTTCTGACGCTGGACGGCAAAATCGTCATTGTCAACTCTGACACCAAGCAGGTATTGCGCTCCGTCGTCGTCAGCTCCGAAGAGTATTTCAACAACATCACGTACCTGAACGTCATCGATAACAACCTCGTGGCATCGACCGGATACGGCGTTTTGGCATTGTCGCAAAAAGAAGCGCGCGAAAAATACGAAATCCGTAACATCGCCTATGCCGCCGACGGTATTTGGATCACGACGAAGCAAGGCGAAGTAATCGCACTCTCTCCGACATTGCAGTTTAAAGCGAAAAAGAAATTTCCGTTTGCCCATTTCGTCGGTCTGAGTGTTCAGAACGACCGTGTCTATGCTCTGGAAAAAGAGGGATACATGATCGCACTAACGAAAAACCTCCTTGCGTACGATATCTACGATGTCGATTTGCAAGACGATGACAAAATCTTTGTCGGAGACGGACGTTTCTACTTTGACGACCGGTACATCAACATCAAATAATGTCAGGAGAGCTTGAGGCCTTTATCGAGTACATCACGGTTATCAAGTCCCTCAGCCCCCGTACGATCGAAGCGTATTCGCGCGATCTTGACGAGATCGAAAAAGGGACGGGCAAAAGCCTGACCCAGATCGATTCCGCCGATGTTTTTGCTCTGCTGGGGTCGATCCCCAACAAACGGACGCTTAACCGCAAACTCTCCTCATTTAATTCCTTTCTCGATTTTTGCCACCGTAGCCGGTTCGATTCGCACTCCTCGAAGTTTTCCCTTTCCAAAATCCCTAAAAACCTTCCCAAATACCTCGCGTATGAAACGATACAATCGGGGCTTGAACAGGTCGATCGCAGCGACTGGCTGGGATTGCGCGACTACGCGCTGATACTGTTTTTGTACGCGACGGGAGCGCGGGTCAGCGAGTGTCTGATCGCGCAGGAAGGAGACATCGAGAGCGAATGGCTCCGCATCCGTCACGGAAAAGGGGAAAAAGAGCGCTACGTGCCGATAGCGCACGAAGCGATGAAGGCGTTGCGCGCCTACCGCGACGCATGCCCGTTTAATCGGCCGCTGCTGTGGCTCAATTACCGCGGCGAACCGCTCAGCCGCGTCTCGGCCTTTAAAATCACCCAAAAGTATCTCGACGCCTCTCCTCATGCCCTGCGCCATTCGTACGCGACGGCGCTGATCCTCGGCGGCGCCGATCTGCGCGTCGTGCAGGAGTTGCTCGGACACGCGTCGCTGCTGACGACACAAATCTACACCCATGTCCAGAAGCACAATCTTCAGGAGACGGTGATGCAGCATCATCCGATGATAAAAAGTTGACATCGGTCAAGATGATAGTGCGTTTATCGCGTTATCATCCTCTCTAAAAAAAGGATGAACATGCAAAGCGCTTCATTTTTAGCTGACATTGTCTACGGGGATACTCAGCCCGTCATCACCCCTCTTATCGCCAACGATTTTACCAAAGAGATTCGGATCGTGTTTCGTGCGGGACAAGCGATGAATGCGCACAAAACGTCATTCCCGATCACGGTCATGATCGTCGCGGGGAGCATCGATTTCGGGGTAGGGGAAGAGCGGATGATACTCAAAGCGGGCGATGTGATCGCGCTGGAGGGCAACGTCATGCACGATCTGAATGCTTTGGAAGATTCGGTTGTCCGCCTAAGCCTGCACAAAGGCGACAGCGTCGCGCGGGTGCGCGGGGTACTTAAGCTATAATATCGCCATGATATTATGCGACATCGGCAACACATCGGTTGATTTGTATCAAGACGGGAAACGAACCAAGTTGCGTGCCGATGATTTTGATCCTTTTTCAATAACCGAAGAGGTGTATTTCATCAGTGTAAACTCCCGGTTTAACGAGCGGGTTATAAACTGCCCGAACTGGCATGATCTGCGCGCGGCCGTCGCATGGGAAAAGTATTATCCCACGATGGGGATCGATCGGGTGATGGTCTGTGAAGCGGTAGAGGAAGGGGTCATCGTCGATGCGGGGAGCGCGATCACCGTCGACGTGATGCGCTCAGGCGTATATGAGGGGGGATTCATCTCCTTGGGGCTTCGTGCCGCGCGCGAAGCGTACGGACGTCTTTCTCCCGCGCTGGACGTGTCATGGAACTTTGAGGTTGATTTGGCTAAAATGGCGAAAAATACCCCGAATGCCGTTACGGCCGGTTTTCTGGCTCCTTTGGTCGCGCAGATCAAAAGCCTCGGAAAACCGATCTACCTGAGCGGCGGCGACGCACAGATTTTAAGCCGTTTTTTCCCGGATGCGGTCGTGGATGAAGAGCTGATCTTCAAGGGGATGAAAAAGTTAATCGAAAAAGGTAGAGTATGCTAAGTGTTGCACTCCCAAAAGGGCGGATTGCCGATGAAACGCTGGAAATTTTTGAATCGATTTTCGGAAGCGGTTTTAAATTCGACGATCGTAAACTGATTCTTCAGACCGAAAACTTCAAATTTTTGCTGGTACGCAATCAAGACGTTGCGACGTACGTTTACCATCAGGCGGCTGATATCGGCGTTGTCGGACTCGATACGCTCGAAGAGCAGGGGCTTGACGTCATCCGCCTTCTCGATCTTCAAAAAGGGAAATGCCGCATCGCGATCGGGATGCGGGCCGGTGAAAAACCCGATTTCACCAAAAGCGAGATCAAGGTCGCAACCAAGATGGTGAACATCACCAAGCGTTATTTTGCCGACCGTGCCGTCGCGGCGGACATCATCAAGCTCTACGGCTCGATCGAACTGGCCCCTTTGGTCGGACTGGCCGACATGATCGTCGATGTTGTCGAAACGGGGAGCACGATGAAGCAAAACGGATTGGAAGTGGTCGAGACGATCATGGAATCTTCTACCCATTTGATCGCGAACAAGAACAGTTTCTTTGAGAAAAAAGACGAAATCCTCGACATCTACGAAAAAATCAACACTCTTTTGTACGGCGACAAATAAAAATTCACTATCGGTTAACAATCGGGCTTTACAATGGCCCGATTAAACGAATAGAAGGAATTATTATGTCTACGACACCCGTTTCCACACTTGCTTTATCTCTTATGCTGACAGGCTCAGTTTTGAGCGCCGATGGCTTCTCGACCGTCGAATACGTCAAAGTTACCCGCTCAGCACCGGTGTACGCCACGGTTCAGGAAGAAATCCCCGAACAAAGATGCTACGAGGTCCAAGAGCCGGTCAGTTCCGGCAACGGCACGATCAATAACGTTGTCGGCGCTGTTGCCGGAGGCGCGCTCGGCGGGGTGCTGGGGCATCAGATCGGCGGGGGAAGCGGAAAAACGGTCGCAACCGTCGGCGGCGCGGTATTGGGGACGCTTGCGGGTCAAAAAGTAGCCGGCACGTACGGCGGCCAAAACACGGCCGGATATCAGACGGTACGCAAATGTGAAACCATCAAAACGTACAAATCGCGTCAGGTGCTCAGCGGTTACACGAATACGGCTATTTTTAAAGGCAGAGAGATCGGCGTCGAGAGCGATCAGCCTCTCAAACAGATCCCGGTTACGGTTACTTACAGCTATTAATCTCACGGCCCCGCAATTCGGGGCCGCTCTTTATTACTCTAACGCTCCTTTTAAACTTTTTTTGTTACAATTAACCATTATTTTCTATGACATCAGGAGTCTCTATGGCACTCAAAGTGGCGATTAACGGCACAGGAAGAATCGGAATTATCGTAGCTAAAATCATCGCAGAGCGCAGTGACATCGAGCTGGTCGCATTGAATACGACCGCCAAACCCGAAATGCTTGAATATCTGCTCAAATTTGACAGCGTCCATCGCGGTATCGATGCAAAGGTAATCGATGAAAATACGATTCAAATCGGCGGTAAAAACGTTCGCATGTTCAGCGACCGCAACATCGATAACGTCGATTTCGGCGGTGCGGGTGCCGAAGTGGTTATCGAATGTACCGGAAAATTTTTGGATCAGGAAAGTTGTGCCAAACACCTGAAAAACGGCGTCAAAAAAGTGATTATGTCGGCTCCGGCCAAAGACGAGAGTCCGACGTACGTTTTCGGCGTGAACTCCGATCAGTACCAAGGCGAAGCGATTATCTCCAATGCCAGCTGTACGACCAACTGCCTTGGACCGATCACGAAGGTTCTTGACGATGCATTCGGCATCGAAAACGGCTTGATGACGACGATCCATTCATATACGAACGATCAAAACATTCTGGATGTCAAGCACTCCAAAGACCCGCGTCGTGCGCGTGCGGCGGCGATGAATATGATCCCGACCTCTACGGGTGCGGCCAAAGCGATCGGCAAAGTTATGCCGCACTTGCAGGGCAAACTAAACGGCTACGCGATGCGGGTTCCGACTCCTGACGTTTCGGTCGTCGATTTGACGGTCAACCTCAAAAAAGAGGTGACCAAAGAGGATATCCACGCCGCTTTCAATACTGCGGCACAAGGCGCTTTCAAAGGACTGGTCGAAGTCGACAACGACAAGCGCGTCTCAAGCGACTTTATCGGAAGCACGTACAGCTCGACGTATGTTCCGGACATGACCAGCGTTGTGAACGGCCATACGGTCAAAGTACTCGCATGGTACGATAATGAATGGGGATACAGTAGCCGATTGGTCGATATGACGGTCCTTATCGGAACGCATTGATGCTCCGTTTTATCAACCATTTCAATACGAAAAGCCTGGACCCTTTTACCCTCGAAAAAGGGTACGAAGCACTTCGTTTTGAGGCCCAGAGCGGGGAAATCGGCTACTACGATCTTCCCCTTGAATCGCAGCCGCTGGTTACACAGGTCGAAGGGCTGCGTCCCGTGATTGATAAAAAATACAATACGATCGCCGTCATCGGCATCGGCGGTTCTTCTCTGGGGATCAAGGCGATTGAACGCCTTCTGCGCCCCGGCACTCCCAATGCCAAAAAAATAGTCTATCTTGAAAACTCCGATCCGATCAGTGTCAGTCAGGTGATCTCGCAAATAGACAAGCCGCGTACCCTTTTTGTCGTCATTTCCAAATCGGGAAGCACGGTTGAAACGCTCTCGATTTTCAAGCGGGTGATTGTCGCCTTTGATTTGATCGTACACGATTCCGATCAGATTATGGTGATTAGCGATGAGGGATCGGTATTGTCGAAATTTGCGGATGAGAACGGCTTACGCCGTTTTGTGATACCCGTAAACGTCGGCGGACGTTTTTCCGTCCTGAGTGCGGTAGGGATTGTCCCGCTGACCCTCGCAGGATTCGATACGATGGAAGTATTAAAAGGAGCAGAGTCTTTTCTGGAGCGTTTTTGGAAGCGTGAGGAAGAGCATTTACTCCAAAAGGCCGCCTATTACGTCACCCATGCCGAGCGCTTTCCGATGAACGTATTGTTTGCATATTCCGATACGTTTGAGGAATTCGGAAAATGGATGGTGCAATTGTGGGGCGAATCGCTCGGAAAACGAAACCGCAGAGGAGAACGTGCAGGGTTGACGCCGATCGCTCTGATCGGTTCGGTCGATCAGCACTCCTTTTTGCAGCTGATCG
>NZ_JQGL01000021.1:0-8170 GCF_000747095.1 Sulfuricurvum sp. MLSB | reverse complement strand
GTTTAACGAGTTGATCAACGCGCAGTGCATGGCAACGATGAAAAGCGTCATTGACAGCGATGTCAGCGTCGATGAGATCGAATGGAAAAAGATCGATGAACATTCGGTCGGTGAAATGATCATTTATTACGAACTTCTGACTTCGGCCAGCGGGGCGCTTTTGGAAATCAATACCTACGATCAACCGGGCGTCGAATTGGGGAAACAGATTTTGGAAGGGTATTTTAAAAGCTGACGCGCCGGGGATTTATCCCTGATTCGCGCGTTTCATCAGATCTTCTTCGGATTCTTTGATCAGATTGTCCATCAAGCCGAACAGCGTATAGCTGGCCTCTTCCATCGTTTTGAAATTGTTAAGAACTTCTTCTTGGTGCTCGATAGAGTGGTCTTCGCCTTCAATGAACACAAGATTGTTGTGTACCATGACATGAACCGTTTCATGCGGTTTTTCCATCGGTTTGAAGCTTGAGAGATGGGCGAATCGTTCATGCCCCATACCGCCGTCATACCATTTGCCCAAACGGCAGCTGTGATGATCGGAAAATTGCATCTCGGCTTTCCCGTTGGTAATCGCTTTGTAAGCATTGGATTTGAACATAATGTGGTCGATTTTTGCCAGCGTGACAAACGTCGTATTTTCGATGGCTGTCGCCTGAATCGCCGTGCTTTGCGCATCGCGGTTGAACGTATGGAGCGTTTGACGGAACGATTCGATCGCGTGACTCGATTCGTTTGCGATCTCGTTCATGTCTTCGGAATTCGAGTAAATTTCGGTCGTATCCTGTTGCAACGTCTGAACGGCGATGGCGATTTCGCCGGTCGCTTTCTGCGTCCGCTCGGCCAGTTTGCGCACTTCGTCGGCGACAACGGCAAATCCGCGGCCGTGTTCGCCGGCGCGGGCCGCTTCGATGGCGGCGTTAAGGGCGAGCAGGTTGGTCTGATCGGCGATGTCTTTGATCAGATTGACGACAGAACTGATCTCGCTTGTTTTATCGTTGAGCGAATGGATTGCATCGGCGGAGATTTGGACCAGCTCGATGAGGCGGCTGAGTTTGCTGATGATCTCTTCGAGTTCATTGACGGTCTGAGACGAGTTTTTGGACGTCGTCTGGCTGATTTCGGTAATCTTATGGAGTCTTAGGATGGTGTTTTGCAAATCCTGCTGGATAACTTCAAGCCCTCCGCCTACGCCCGCACCGACTTTTCCGAGCGCGCTGTTAAGGATCGATTTTTGGACATGCAGATAATTGCTGTGCATCGCATCAATAGCTTTATTGACAAAATTGCTTGCTTCTTTGAATTCGCCCTGCAACCCCTGTGTCAGAATGCGGCGGTGGAATTCGTCACGGCTGGATGCTTCGACGCTCGCACGGATTTCGCGGATGAAAACTTCCGTCTGATCAAGCATATTGTTGGTGTTCCAGCACAAATCGTTCAATTCGCCGTGGTCGGTGATATTGGTAATGCGGTTTTCGAGCATTCCCGCTTCGGCACCTTTGATGACGGCGGCAACCTCGCTGATCGTTTCTTGTGTTTTACGAATGTTGATAAATACGAACCATGCCAGTGCGAAGTTGAAAAAATTCAGAAGGCGAATCCAGCTCCAACCGTAAAATACCATTTCGATGATCAAAGCAATGACGAACAGAGCGATCGACGCTATGTTGGCGTATTGAATCTTAGAGAGAGAGGATAAATTCATCATACGACAGTCCTTTGTCTTTGAGGATTTGGTTTAATGCGGCTTCCGAAGCGCTTACGCCGCCGCTTTTTTCTTTTTGGAGCAACGTCGCGTACAGCGGCTTGATAACGCTAAGGGCTTTTTGCGTCGGTTTCCGGCGCACGGAGTGGTAATTGCTGATTTGACGGTTTGTGTCAAAAGACGGGGTGACATGGGCAAATACCCAGTAATAATCGCCGTTTCGGGTTTTGTTTTTGACGTACGCAAAAATTTCTTTTCCCGCCTGAATGCGGCTCCATAGCAGTTTGAAGACGACTGCGGGCATATCTTCGTGGCGGAGTATGTTATGGGGTTGATTGATCAATTCATGTTCAGAGTAGCCGGACATTTTGATAAAAAGAGAATTCCCATAAGTGATTTTCCCTTTTAAATCGGTTTTGGAGACGATAAACTCCTCTTCAGCGAATGTAAGTTCCTGATTGGCCATAAGTGTCCTCGTATGCGTAAGAAAATATCATAAACAGTTTTCGTTAGTCTAACAGCCACAACCTGAAATTTCTCCCTTTTATCGGGCGATTTTTCAGATTTTGATAAATAGGTTTCGCTAATAAACGCGGAACGGCGAGGTAGCTTAAATGATCCAACTGATCGATCTTGCCGATTTGCTCTTTGGTCAGGCCGCATTCATGAATCAAGGCGCCGACAATGTCGCCGGGGCGGAGTTTCTCTTTGCGGCCCGCATCGATGGAGAGTGTCTGCATCGGGGTTATTGAGAGCGGAGCATCCGAAAAAGGGGGCAGCGCACGAGGGCTCACTGAAATGTCGATCTGCGCCAGAAGGTTGTCTCCCTCAAGCAGCGTGATTGCAAGGCCGTTTTTCCCGGCCCGGCCCGTTCGCCCGATCCGGTGAAGATAACGCTCTTTTTGGGTCGGAACGTCGTAATTGATAATGGCATCGAGCCCGTCGACGTCGATTCCTCTGCCGGCAACGTCGGTGGCGACAAGGACGCTCACGCTCCCGTTGCGGAATTGGATCATGGTTTCGTTCCGGTCGAATTGTTCCATATCGCCGTGCAGCGCGAGAGCATGAACGCCTAATGCGTTGAGTGCCGTGCACACTTTGTCGGTCTCGATTTTCGTATTGCAAAAGATCATGGCATTGCTGATCGCGTGGTGAGCCAGAAGGTGCGGGATGGCAAAAAGTTTATCATCGCATTGATAGGCTATCTCGTCGATCAGCGGTTTATCGCTCGTCGCCTGCGATCGGATCAAGACGGGATTTTCCATCAGCGAGGAGACTAAAGAGAGGATGGCTTCGGGATAGGTTGCCGAAAAAAGCAGGTATTGCGTATCAGCCGGGGCAAAGCCCAAGATAGCGGTAATATCTTCGATAAACCCCATATCGATCATGTGATCCGCCTCGTCAAGGATGACCGATCGGGCGTCTTTGAGTTCCAGAGCCTCTATCTGAAGCAGTTTCAAAACACGTCCCGGCGTTCCGACGATGATATGAGCGCCGTGCTTAAGCGAATGGATCTGTCCTTTCATCGGGACTCCGCCGCAGAGGGTCAGTACTTTGACATTGCCGATTTCAGACGCCAGGGAGCGGATGACTTTGGCAACCTGTTCGGCCAGTTCGCGGGTAGGGCACAAAAGAAGCGACTGGACTTCAAAACGTTTCGGATCGATCCGCTCTAGAACCCCCAGTGAAAAAGCGAGCGTTTTTCCACTTCCGGTAGCGGCTTGTGCGACAACGTTTTTACCCTCCAGAATCGGTGCAAGGGTATCGTTTTGTATCGGCGTCATAGACGTAAAATTTAATCGTGAAAGGGCTTTTCTAAGCGGCAAACGTAACGGTACAGAATCAAAAGAGGGCATGAATGTGCTTTAGGTAAGTAGATGTGCCATTATAGCATAAGCCCCCTTCCGAAGAAGGGAGGAGAGATTAAACGGCTTTGATCGATACGCCGTATTTTTCTTCAGCCACGTTACGTGCCTGAAGTGCGTAGTTGGTAATCTCATTGAAGTTGAGATATTTGTACACGTCGTCCGCTTTACCCGCAAGTTTTTCAGGAACGATGCTCATGTACTCCGCTACGGTCGGGATACGTCCGAGTTTGGCACAGACAGATGCCAGCTCGGCAGAACCAAGGTACACCTGAGTCCCTTTACCCAGACGGTTGTCGAAGTTACGGGTAGAGGTCGAGAATACGGTTGACCCCTCGCGTGAACTTGCCTGGTTACCCATACAGAGTGAACATCCAGGGACCTCCGTCGTAGCGGCTACCGCTTTGTAGACGTCATAGTAGCCTTCGTTGATCAGCTGCTGCTCGTCCATACGGGTCGGCGGTACGATCCAGAATTTTTCAACGGCGATTTTGCCTTCGCCGCGCATCACTTCACCCGCCGCACGGTAGTGGCCGATGTTGGTCATACAGCTTCCGAGGAAGACTTCGTCGATTTTCTCGCCCGCAACTTCGCTGAGGAGCTTGACGTTGTCCGGATCGTTCGGGCATGCCAGAATCGGTTCTTTGACTTCGTTCAGGTCGATCTCGATGATCGCGGCGTATTCCGCATCGGCGTCCGGTTCCATCAGTGACGGAGCGGCGAGCCACTCTTTCATTTTGTCCGCACGGCGCTGCAACGTGCGCGCATCTTCATAGCCGTCTTTGATCATCGCTTCGATGAGGGTGACGTTGGATTTGAGGTACTCGATGACCGGCTCTTTGTTCAAACGGACGGTACATGCCGCCGCCGAACGCTCAGCCGACGCATCGGAAAGTTCGAACGCCTGCTCGACTTTCATGTTCGGCAAACCTTCGATCTCCAGAACACGTCCGTTGAAGATGTTTTTCTTCCCTTTCTTCTCAACGGTCAAAAGACCTTGTTTGATTGCATAGTAGGGAATAGCGTTGACGAGATCACGCAAGGTGATACCCGGTTGCATTTCCCCTTTGAAACGGACAAGAACCGATTCCGGCATCTCAAGCGGCATAGCACCTGTAACACCTGCGAACGCTACGAGACCTGAACCCGCAGGGAAACTGACACCGATCGGAAAACGGGTATGGCTATCGCCACCTGTACCTACAGTGTCAGGAAGAACCATACGGTTCAACCATGAGTGGATAACTCCATCCGCCGGACGAAGGGCAACACCGCTGCGTGAGCTGATAAATGCCGGAAGCGTTGCGTGCAATTTCACATCCGATGGTTTTGGGTATGCTGCCGTATGACAAAATGATTGAAGAACGAAATCAGCCGAGAATCCAAGAGCAGATAGCTCTTTGATCTCGTCGCGCGTCATCGGTCCGGTTGTATCTTGGCTTCCTACGGTGCTTGTGATCGGCTCACAGTACATGCCGGGGCGTACGCCTTCCATACCGCATGCTTTACCCACCATTTTTTGCGCAAGTGTGTATCCTTTGCCCGTATCGGCTGGTTGGATAGGAGTTGCGAAAATGGTTGCAGGAGCCATTCCAAGCGCTGTGCGTGCTTTAGCTGTCAAACCGCGTCCTATGATAAGGGGAATACGTCCGCCGGCACGTACTTCGTCTTCGATCGTGTTTGGACGAAGGCTAAAATTAGCGATTACAGAACCGTTTTTAGTGATGGTTCCCGCTTTGGTGTCGATATCGAGTACATCGCCCGTTTCCATTTGAGACACATCGGCTTCGATAGGGAGTGCGCCTGAGTCTTCACAGGTTGCGAAGAAGATCGGAGCGATGATGCTGCCGATGACGACGCCGCCGGTGCGTTTGTTCGGGATACCCGGAATGTCGTCACCCATGTGCCACTGGACTGAGTTGGCAGCCGATTTACGGCTTGAACCGGTACCGACAACGTCGCCGACGTAGGCGATCTGCATCCCTTTTTGCTTGAGTTCGGCGATTTTGGCGATGCCTTCAGGCATTTTTGCCGAAAGCATGGTAGTCGCGTGAAGCGGGATGTCAGAGCGGGTGAACGCCGCGCTTGCCGGAGAGAGGTCGTCGGTGTTGGTTTCACCCGGGAATTTGAAGACGACGACGCTGAATTTTTCCGCCAGAGGCTTTTTGCTGGTGAACCATTCCGCATCTGCCCAAGACTGGAGTACTTCTTTGGCATATTTGTTGGTTTTGGAGAGTTCGACAACATCATTGAACGCATCGTAAACGAGCAACGTGTGTTTAAGCTCATTCGCAGCATCAGCAGCCAGAGCTTCGATGCTCATTGCATCGATCAAAGGTTTCACGTTGTAACCGCCGACCATTTTTCCGAGGATTTTGATGGCAGCTTTTTTGTGCTCTACGCTATCGATGTCAGCAGAATCCGCAAGGAAAGCTTTTTCCTGAGATTGGACGATTTGGTGCAAGAATGCCGCTTTGACATGAGCGCCGTCGTCAACACCCGGATTGACGCGCTCTGCCAGCATATCGACCAATTCGGTATTTTTGCTTTTTTCGGCTTTGATCAATTCGATCAGATCGGTTACCTGCTCTTTAGTCAGCGGAAGAGGAGGGATGTTTTGCGCCGCACGTTCCGCAACGTGTGCTTTATATTCGTCCATAAAAGCCATGGTGACTCCTGTCTCGTGTAAATTTTGAATGATTATAACAGAAGAAAAAAACATATTTTTTACAATGTTACGAATATACTCATATATTTGCAAAAACTAAAATCATAATGAGTAATATAGTAACATATTAGGTTTGATTCCAAAACATTGCTGTACTGAGTGAGAAATCAAATAGGAGAAAAAGTTACATATTGGGGGTGAAAAGGAAAAGGATGAGTCTCCGCGAGGAGAATCAGAAAGGATCGTTTAGGACGATGTCGCGGTTGCCTTTGGCGTTCGGAGCGGAGAGTATGCCGTTGTTTTCGAGCTGCTCGATTAGGCGGGCAGAGCGGTTGTATCCGATCTGAAGACGGCGCTGCAAATAGCTGATAGAGGTCTTTTGCTCGCTTAGGACGATATTTTTTGCCTCTTCGTAGAGCTCGTCGAGTTCTTCATCGTTGCCGCTGCTTCCGGTATTCCCGGTATTGTCGTCGTTTTCGCGTAAAAAGCGGCGGTCATATTGGGGTTCGCGCTGCGCTTTGAGAAATTCGACCACTTTTTCGATCTCGGTTTCGGTGCTCCACGGCGCATGCAGCCGCACCAGACCGCTCATACCCGGAGGGGTGAAGAGCATGTCCCCGCGTCCGAGCAGCGATTCGGCTCCCATCCCGTCGAGGATGATCTTACTGTCGATCTTCTGGCCGACTTTGTAACTGATACGGGAAGGAAGGTTGGCTTTGATGAGTCCCGTGACGACATCGACACTCGGCCGCTGGGTTGCAACGATCAGATGGATACCGCTGGCACGCGCCATCTGTGCGAGGCGGGCGATCGAGTATTCGACGTCTTTGCCGCTAGTCATCATGAGGTCTGCCAGCTCGTCGATGATGACGACGATATAGGGCAGGGGTTCGTACCCCTCTTTTTTGGCTTTTTCATTGAAGTTTTCGATGTTTTTCGTGCGTGTTTCGCTCATCAGCTTGTAACGGCGTTCCATCTCGTACACCATATTGCTGAGTGCCGCGATTGCCTCTTTGGGCTTGGTAATGACCGGCGTCAACAGATGGGGGATGTCGTTGTAGATCGAAAATTCGAGCATTTTCGGGTCTATCATCAGGAGTTTGAGCTGATCGGGGGAATTTTTGTAGAGCAGGCTCAGAATCATCGCATTGATACCGACGCTTTTGCCGCTTCCGGTTGTTCCCGCGATGAGGAGGTGGGGGAGTTTTTTGAGATCGGTGATGAATGGTTTGCCGACGATGTCTTTTCCCAGAACGAGGGTCAGAGGAGATGCGGCTTCCTTGAACAGCTGGCTTTCAAACAGCTCGCGGATATAGATCGTCTCGACCGTTTTGTTCGGAATCTCGATCCCTACGACGTCTTTGCCGGGGATCGGCGCCTGAATACGGATCGTCTGGGCGCGAAGCGCCATCGCCAGATCGTCTTGAAGCCCCAATATTTTTGAGACTTTGATATTCGCGGCAGGCTTGAATTCAAACGTTGATACTACCGGGCCCGCGTAGGTTCGTACGACGTCGCCGTCGATGTTGAAATGGCCGAGCTTGTCGATCAGATCGCGAATTTTGTCATCCAGTTCGGCTTCATCGACGGCATTTTGTTTTTTGGGCGGCATTTGGAAAAAATCGATGGGAGGGAGTTTGAAGTTCTTGGGCTTCTCGCTTGCTCCACGGTCGATCTGTTCCAGAAGCATTTTATTTTCTTCGAGTTCATCGACGACAATGGCGTGCTGCTTGGACTCTTTGACTTTTTTCGCCATCGTCAAAATAGTCGATTCTTTGGGTGCGGGAGAGGGGATTACTTCTTCTGTGCTTTCGATCGGTTCGATGAGGGAGACGGTCGGAACGGTGTCGGAGGCAGAAGGCTCGACCGAAATGAGGGGTGCGGGAGCTGGAGTCGGCACGTCGTCATGCTGCGTGCGTGTGTCACTGAAATGCT
>NZ_JQGL01000020.1 GCF_000747095.1 Sulfuricurvum sp. MLSB | reverse complement strand
TTCTCATCGACGCGGAATTCGGGCAGGGTGAAAATATCGCCGTACTGGTTGTTGAACTTCAGCGCAATATCCCGCGCAATCTCGACGTGCTGAATCTGGTCTTTCCCTACGGGAACTACCTGCGAACCGAACAGCAAAATATCCGCCGCCATCAATACGGGATAGGAAAAGAGGCTGTGGTTGGACGCGATCCCTTTGGCCACTTTGTCCTTGTAGCTGTGAGCCCGTTCGAGCAGCCCCATAGGGGTGAAACTTGAGAGAACCCAATAGAGTTCGAGCACCTCTTTGACATCCGATTGCACCCAGAACGTGCTCTTTTGCGGGTCCATCCCCAGCGCGAGAAAATCCGTCGCAGCCTGCATCGTAAGCGTGGAGAGGCGTTCTCCGTCACTAAGACTTGTCATCGCATGATAATTGGCGATAAAGGCAAATACGTCCTGATCGTTTTGCGAATCGATCATCGCTTTGATCGAACCGAAATAGTTTCCGATGTGCAGATCACCGGAAGGTTGAATACCTGTTAAAACACGCACGATATAACTCCTTGAATAGGAGCTATTTTACCGCACGCCGCCTTAAGCTTCGTCTTAAGATAATCTATGTTATATTTTTTTCCAGTTCACCAAAAAAGGATTCATTATGAACGTCCAAATCCGCTCCAAAGAGATCAAACTCACCCAACATTTAAACGATCATATTGCTGCCGCCATTGATAATTTTAAACGCTATCATCTCGATATTACGACCGTCAACGTCATGATTACCAAAGAGAAAAACGGTGTCGGGGTCGAATTTGACATCCATGTCGCCCACTCTCAGCCGGTCGTTATTTCCGATACCGACGAAGACCTCGACACCGCCATCGATTTGGCAATCGAGCGTGCTAACAAAGCGCTGCGCCGTTTGCATGACAAAGTCAAAGATCACCATACCTCATCCATCCGCGATATGGAAGTCGTCGAAGAAGCAGAATGAAGCCATGAAAAAAATCAATGTCGTCTGCCCCCATTGCGGTGGAATCAACGCCATACCGGTAAAAGAGAGTTATCTCAAAGCCGCATGCGGACATTGCAAGGGTTCTTTGCTCGACACCAAACCGCTTTCCATCGCGGCGGAGGCATTTGATCGGCTGATGGTAAACGATGAGCGCTTGATTATCGCCGATTTCTGGGCGCCGTGGTGCGGACCGTGTCGCTCTATGGCGCCCGCGTTCGAAGAAGCCGCCCGCGCATTTGCGCTCAAAGCCCAGTTCGTCAAAATCAATACCGAAGAGCAGCAAGCACTGGCCGGACGCTTCGCCATCCGCTCCATTCCGACCGTCATCGCCTTCAAAAACAACCGCCAGATCGATCAGTTCAGCGGAGCGCTGCCGGCTTCCGAAATCCTTAAATGGGTTCGGCGTCATCTTTAGCGTCGTCTCCCGTTAACCATTTTCAGCTATCCTTCCTCACTTTTTTATCAGGAAAAACAGATGTACAACTGGATTTTATGGTTTCATATCATTTCGATGGTTTCATGGTTCGCGGTTCTCTTCTATCTTCCGCGGCTGTTTGTTTACCACGTTGAAAACGGTACCAACCACGGATTTATCGAAGTCGTTGAAGTGATGGAGATGAAGATTTACAAATACATCGGGGTTCCGGCATTCTGGGCGACGCTGTTCTCGGGCATTGCGCTGATTGCGATGTCGACAAGCCAGTACGGAGTCAATGTATTCGGGATGGGAGGATGGATGCACGCCAAAATGACGCTTGTCGTGGTTTTGATCGCTTATTTCTTCTCACTGGGGCGTATGCGCCTCCGTCTCAAAGAGAATACCGCCTATAAAAGCGGCAAATTTTTTCGGATGTACAATGAAGTCCCGACGATCCTGCTGATGCTCATCGTCGCCTTGGTTATCGTCAAACCGTTTTAACCTGCAGAAGCGCGTTTTGCGCTTCTACCACAACGCCCTTTTCTTGTGCGGCTGCGGCCGTCGATTGCCGTTTTTGCTTTTTGCTTTGAACAGTACCGGCGTCCCTTCGAAATCAAACAACTCTCTGAATTGATTTGTCAAATAACGACGGTAGCTGAAATGCAGCCCCTGCGGTTTGTTCATGACAAGCGCGATACGCGGCGGGCGAATATCGTATTGTGTTCCGTAGTACAAACGGATCGTATGCCCGTTGATGCTAGGAATCGGATGCTTGCGCTGCGCCATCGCCAATATCTCATTGATTCGCGATGTCGGAATGCGTTGCGAATAGTTGTCGTTGATCTTGAGCAGCATCTCGAAAATCTTGTGTACCCGCTGTTTCGTCAGTGCCGAAATGGTGATGATCGGGGCATAGCTGAGAAATTTGAAGCGATCGCGTACTTCCTGAATGATCTTGTCGTAATCCTCTCTCGGAGCCAGATCCCATTTGTTCAGAACGATCAGACATGCCAGACGGTTTTTGTCGATAAATCCGGCAATCTTTTCGTCCAGATCCTTGAACGGCTCGGATGCATCAAGGACCAACAACGCGATATCCGCCGCTTCGAGCATCTCTTCGGTCCGCATCAGCGCGTATTTTTCGATCCCCAGAATTTTTCCCCGTTTGCGGATACCGGCCGTATCGATAAAGGTGATCGTTTTGCCTTCGTACTCCATAACTTCATCGATCGGATCGATCGTCGTACCCGCTACCGAACTGACCACGGAGCGGTCTTCTTTCAAAAGGGCGTTGAGAAGCGAGCTTTTTCCGACATTGACGCGTCCGATGATCGCCACTTTCATTTGATTCAGTACCGATTCGTCGATTTCCCGCATCGGTTCGTCGATCACGAACTCTTCATTCTCGTCTTCTTCGTCCTCCTCGCCCTCGCCGAATTCGTCTTCGTCAAATTCTTCTTCATCTTCAAACCCGTCGACAAAGGCATCGAACGCATCCATTTCGTCCGGTTGCGCTTCGGGTACGATAATGTCCGTATCGGGAAGCTGTGCGGCTACCCAGGTCAAAAGAGCGTTGACATGACGGTTATGGGCGACAGAGATGCCGAAAATGCGGTCGGTTCCGAATTCAAAATATTCCCACAGTTTTTCGTGCATTTTGTCGTTGTCGATTTTGTTGACGACGAGCGCAATCGCTTTTCCCATCGCTTCAAGCTCGTAAAAGAGTTTTTTGTCCTCTTCTTCAGGAAGGCTTTTGCCGTCTACCATAAAAAGGATGATGTCGGCTTCATGCGCTGCTTTGAGCGACTTTTCCTTGATCTTGTCGAAAAGTTCGCATCCTTCGTCCAATCCTCCGGTATCCAGGATCTCAACCTCTTTGTCCAAAACGACGGCTATCCGTTTTTTGACGTCACGGGTCGTTCCGGCCATTTCGGAAGTGATGGCGTCACGCTGTTTGAGAAGCCGGTTGAAGAGCGAGCTTTTGCCGACATTCGGACGGCCGATAATGGCTAATTTTTTCAAATTGAACCCTTTAAAAATAAGTTTTTTATTATAGCGAAGATGCCCTTATGTTATGATTGTGGTTATGATCTATTATAAATACAACGATTTTAAAGCCGATATCCCGAAGCTGCGAGAACAATGCGAGCCTTTTAACGCCGACACGATTATCGCCGTTGCACGGGGGGGGATGACTCTCGCTCATGCTTTGAGCGAAGCGTTGCACATCCGCAACGTCCAAAGCATACGGGTAGAGAGTTACGACGATGAACACCAGCGTGAAGAGATCGCCATCCGCGGTTCCTGCGACCTTAGCGTTTCGAAACGGGTTTTGATCGTCGACGACATCGTTGACAGCGGCAGAACCCTCACGACGCTGATACCGCTGCTCAAAAAAGACCACCCGGACATCGAGTTTCGAAGCGCCGCGCTTTTTACCAAATCGACTGCTTTGCTCCAACCCGATTATTCGCTGCACGAAGCCGCCGAATGGATCGATTTTTTCTGGGGGCGGGATTTTTTAAAACCTGATTTGTTATAATCGCGCCCACCTACCCCCTCTTAATTTTGAACAAGGACATACTTTATGCCTAAAGAATATATTTTTACCTCCGAATCGGTCACCGAGGGGCATCCGGACAAGATGGCCGATCAGATCAGCGACGCGATCCTCGATTACATTATCGCTGAAGATCCAAAAGCGCGCGTCGCCTGTGAAACGCTCGTTTCCAACGGCTTTTGCGTTATCGCCGGAGAATTAAAAACCACCGCATACGCACCGATGCAGGAGATCGCCCGTCAGGTCGTCCGTGAAATCGGCTACACTGACGCCACCTACGGCTTCGACTACCGTTCGGCGGCCGTACTCAACGGTATCGGAGAGCAATCCCCCGACATCAATCAGGGAGTGGATCAAAAAAGCGGCGAAATCGGTGCCGGGGATCAGGGGCTTATGTTCGGTTACGCCTGCCGCGAAACCGACGTCCTGATGCCGCTGCCGATTTATTTGGCGCACCGCATCACAGAACGTCTTGCCACGGTACGCAAAGAGGGAATTCTCCCTTACCTACGGCCTGACGGCAAAGCACAGGTCAGCGTCCGCTACGTTGACGACAAACCGGTTGCGGTCGAAACGGTCGTCGTCTCGACGCAGCATGCCCCTGAAATCTCGCAGGACAAACTTCACGCCGACGTCATTTCCGAGGTGATCCGCCACGTGATCCCCGAAGAACTGATCAGCCCGAATATCGTCTACCACATCAATCCGACGGGCAAATTCGTCATCGGCGGGCCGCAGGGGGATGCAGGTTTGACGGGACGGAAAATCATCGTCGACACCTACGGCGGCAGCTGCCCGCACGGCGGCGGCGCATTCAGCGGAAAAGACCCGACCAAAGTCGACCGTTCGGCCGCCTACGCGGCGCGTTACGTCGCCAAGAACCTCGTCGCCTCCGGCGCGTGCGATCGTGCGACGATTCAAGTCGCCTACGCTATCGGCGTTGTCAAACCAATCTCCATCATGGTCAACACCCACGGTACCGCCGTCGTTTCCGAAGAGAAAATCGAAAGCTGCGTCAAAGAGCTGTTTGATCTGACTCCGCGCGGCATTATCGAATCGCTCGACCTTTTGCGGCCGATCTACCGTCAGAGTGCCGCATACGGCCATTTTGGACGCGAACTCCCCGATTTTACATGGGAAAAAACCGACAAGGTGAATGAGATCAAAACCTATCTGGGGCTTTAAAACCGCTTCCGTAACACTCACTGCTTCAAACCTTTTTAAACCCTCCTTTTTTTAGGTGGGTTTAAAATTCTTCTGTTATAGTTACCGCATATTTATCAACCAAGGAGAACCCTATGGCAGTAGTCATTAATGATACCTGTATTAACTGCGGCGCTTGCATCGACGAGTGTCCGGTAGAAGCGATCGTAGACGAGGACGATAACCCAACGGGCGAAGACATCTACTACGTATACGCTGACAAATGTGTCGAGTGTGTAGGTCACCACGACGAACCCGCATGTGCGACTGCCTGTCCAACTGAAGGTTGTATCACTTGGGATGAGATCGGTGCAAGCCCTGCTCACCGCGACGATGTTACTGCCGACATGCGTGCCAACAAAGCAAACGTCATCAACTAATGTGACGAAGGGGAAGGTTTTGCACCTTCCCCTTCCCCTCTTTATTCTTTTTCTTCATCTTTAATCTTACTTAAATTATTGTTTCGCTATAATCCCGTTCTATTTTTTACACATAAAACAGGAGCATTGATGGAACAAACGTTGTCAATCATCAAGCCTGATGCCGTCGCAAAAGGTGTCATCGGTAAAATTTTGGACCGCTTTGAAAGCAACGGTCTTCGCATTGCGGCCACTAAAAAAGTACAATTGAGCCGCCAGGACGCAGAAGCGTTCTATGCCGTTCATAAAGCTCGCCCTTTCTTCAACGACCTTGTTGATTTTATGGTAAGCGGTCCGGTTGTTATCTCGGTTCTCGAAGGAGAAAACGCGGTTCTTAAAAACCGTGATCTGATGGGTGCAACGAATCCTAAAGAAGCGGCAGCGGGTACAATCCGTGCTGATTTCGCCGAAAACATCGATGCCAATGCCGTACACGGCAGTGACTCGCTTGAAAATGCGGCTATTGAAATCGCGTTTTTCTTTTCAGGGCGCGAAATTTCGTAAATCATGCTGATACCGTTCAGACGCCTTAGCACGCTGCCTCTTGATTTTGAGCTAAATCGTGACAATGCCCGTTTTTCAGGCGAAATATTCTTGAAAAAGAGCAATCTCGCTCAATTAAACGGTACAATTACAGGGAGTATTTCGATCCCTTGTGACAAATGTGCCGAACCGATTGAGAAACCTCTGAACGAAGAGGTAAGCTTTTACATATCAGACGGCATTTACCAAGGCGCCGAAGAAGTGTTGGACGTTGTCGAGATTGACACATCAACAATCGACATGAACGAACTTTTCAGCTCGGAAATCGAACTGATCCGCAGCGACTATTTTTGCTGTGATAACTGTGAAGGCAAAGCGTTAGACGCTGAGTTCTAACGCCCCTTCGATTGAATACACTAAAATCCAAATAGAAAGGACTAACGATGGCAGTACCTAAAAGAAGAGTGAGTCACACTCGCGCCGCAAAACGCAGAACTCACTATAAAATTTCTCTTGCACGTCCGGTAAAAGACAAAGACGGCACCTACAAATTGCCTCACTATGTCAACCCGACAACCGGTGAGTATAAATAATCGATGATTAAGATTGCTATTGATGCAATGGGAGGGGACTTCGGTCCCGAACCGATTGTCAAAGGGACCCTTGAAGCACTCAAGGAAAAAAAGTTCGAACCGATTCTGGTTGGGAAAAAAGATGAGATTTTATCTTTATTACCCAAGGGCTATAAAGATAAAATTTTAATCGTTGAAGCGGATGATGTCATCGACATGAGCGATGCGGCAACCGATGCGCTGAAACGAAAAGAAAGTTCGATCTACAAAGCGATCGAACTGGTTCGCGAAGGAAAAGCCGACGGCGTCGTCAGCGCCGGGCACAGCGGTGCGACGATGTCTCTAGCAACGCTTCGTCTCGGGCGGCTAAAACACGTGTTACGACCGGCTCTGGTAACCTTGATGCCGACGAAAACAGGTCAGCGCAGCATTATGCTCGATGTCGGCGCGAACGTCGACTGCAAAGCCGAACACCTTTTCCAATTCGGAATCATGGGCTATTATTACGCTAAAGATATGCTCAAAATCGATCATCCCCGCGTCGGTCTTCTTGCCAACGGTGAAGAGAGTTCCAAAGGGAATGAAGTAACCAAAGAAACCTTCGGAATGCTTCAGGCAGAAAAAGGATTTATCGGAAATGTTGAAGGAAACAACATTTTTGACGGGTCATGCGATGTCATCGTCTGCGACGGTTTTATCGGGAATCTTGTGCTCAAAGCCTCCGAAGGGGTAGCCTCGACCATCAGCTATTTTATCAAGGAATACATCCGCAAGTCGCCGGTTGCGATTACGGGTGCCTTGCTGATGCGCAAAGTGTTCAGACTTCTCAAAAAAGAGATCGACTATGCCGAAATCGGCGGAGCACCGCTGATCGGTATTAAAGGATGCGCCATTGTCAGCCATGGCAAAAGCAATCCCAAAGCGATCAAAAACGCTATTTTCCAAGCGATCCGTTACGTCAATACCGGCGTGAACGAACACATCGAAAAACGGCTTGAAGAGCTGAAAAGCTAACTTCGAACCTCTCAAAGGCCAATACATGTATGCAGCATTTCGATCGATCGGAGCTTATGTCCCTTCCAAAATCCTGACCAACGCCGATTTGGAAACGATGGTCGATACCACCGATGAGTGGATCACCAAACGTACCGGCATCAAAGAGCGCCACATCGCGGCCGAGAACGAAACCACCAGCGATATGGGAGTCAAAGCGGCAGAACTTGCAATCGCGCGTGCCGGAATCGACAAAAGCCAAATCGATATGCTCGTATGCGCCACGATCTCGCCCGATTATTTCTGCATGCCCTCTACGGCGACCATCATAGCAACCAAGCTCGGGCTCGGAAAAATTACGGCGTTTGACATCTCTGCTGCCTGTACCGGATTCGTTTATGCTCATCGTCGGAGCGGAGCGTCTGAGCACCATTACCGATTATACGGACCGCGGAACGTGCATCCTTTTCGGAGACGGTGCGGGTGCGGCCCTTATCAGCGCAACAAATGATAAAAACGAAGCGATTATCGATATCCACACGGGTGCCGACGGCGCGTATGCCGACTTGCTGATGACCCCCAACGGAGGAAGCGGATCGGCACACGACGAACTTGACCGCGAAGCCGCAGGATGCTTCATGAAGATGAAAGGGAACGAGACGTTCAAAGTAGCGGTTCGCACCCTCACCAGCGACGTCGTCGAGATTCTGGAACAAAACAATATTCCTTCATCGGCTATCCAGCATTTCGTCCCCCACCAGGCCAATTACCGGATCATCAAAGCGGTCGGCGATGCTCTTGAACTCAAAGACGAGCAAGTCGTTCTCACCGTCGCAAAATACGGTAATACGTCCGGCGCATCGATCCCTATGGCCATCAATGACATCTACGAGTCAGGACGCCTGCAGCAAGGCGAGCTCATGCTTCTGGATGCTTTCGGAGGCGGTTTGACATGGGGAAGCGCACTCCTTCCGTTCGCAGGTAAAGGGAAATAAAGCCCCTTTTGCTACAATAGACGACTTTTTTTAAAGGTCGTACATGCTGTATTCGAATCCTCTTATTACCATCGAGCTCCACGAGAGCGAAATCCCCTGGCTTAAAATCTTTACGCAAACCCCCCATAAAGAGTTCTCCGAGTGTTCACGCGACGAAAAGGAGATGATCTGGGAGTGTCTGGATATCATCGAAAAAGCGATGCTGGCCTATTTTAAACCCGACAAAATCAATATCGCTTCTTTCGGAAACATGCTGCCGCGCGTGCATTGGCATATCATGGCGCGCTTTCGCGAGGACAGCTATTTTCCCGAACCGATCTGGGGAGCTAGACAACGGGAAGGATTTGGATTGTCGGCTCCGATGGAGCCGTTTTTGGAAGAGTTGAAACGGGAATTGCATTCCCGCCTCGATTAATATTTTGGTTTTTGTGAACGGTTACCGCCGCTGAAGCTGCGTGAACGTTCGCCACGATCGCTCCCGCCGCGCTCTCCGCCGCCGCTGTTGCGGTCGTTATTGCCGCGATAACCGCCGCCGCTTCTCTCTCCGCCGCTGTTACGGTCGTTGTTACCGCGATAGCCGCCTCCGCCGCTTCGGTTGCGGTTGAAGCCGCCGGTACGGCGATTTCCGCCGCGGTCATGACGGTTTTCAAGATTATGAAGAATTTTTTCCAAACGCTCTGCCGCGATACCGATTTGGTTCGGTCCTTGAACCTGGTTGCGTTCCATCAGAAGCGAAACAAGTTTATACGCGATCTGCTCTTGATCGTAATCTTGTTTCAGTGCATCCAATACTTTATGCGCTTCGTCATAAACATGCTGTTTTTCGATTTCGGCCAGCAATCGGCTTACTTGTGCTTCTTTGACATCGCGTTTGCTTGGAATATACGCGTGTTCCATCGTTGTTCCCACTTTAGAACGGATACGCTGAAGCTCTTTGAATTCCAACGGAGTTACGAGAGTGATCGCTACCCCTTTTTTACCCGCACGCCCGGTACGTCCGATACGGTGAACGTAGCTTTCCGCATCAAAGGGAATATGGTAGTTGAATACGTGCGTGACACCGTCGATGTGCAATCCGCGCGCCGCAACGTCCGTTGCGATCAATACATCGACCGCATCGGTTTTAAGCCCTTTGATAACACTCTCGCGCTGGCGTTGTTCCATATCGCCGTGCAACCCTTTGGCCGAATAACCGACCGCAGAAAGAACGTTCGACAAACGATCGACTTCTTTTTTCGTACGGCAGAAAACAACCGTTTTTTGCGCATCTTCCGCATCCATCAAACGGATGATCGCATCATCGCGTTCTGATTCTTCAATCACGTAATATTGCTGCGTAATATCCGTATTGGTCGTCTCTGATTTGGTGATCGACGCGAAGAACGGATTGACCAGAATCCGCTCAGCCAGTTGCTTGATCGGTGCAGGCATCGTTGCCGAGAACAAAAGCGTTTGGCGTTCTGTCGGAAGAAACGTGAAAATTTCGTTGATGTCATCCAAAAAGCCCATGTCGAGCATTTCGTCCGCTTCATCCAAAATAACGGTTGACGGGGCAAAACCGCGAAGCATGTCACGACTGAGCATATCCAGCAAACGTCCCGGAGTAGCGATGATGACTTGCGCGCCGCGCTCGATCAAATCCATTTGACGGTTGTACGAACTACCGCCGTAGATGGTCACGGTACGGACACCAAGGTGCTTGCCGTATTTGAAAATCTCGTCGCTTACCTGATTGGCCAGTTCGCGTGTCGGAGTAATGATGAGGGTTTCGATTCCCCCTTTGAGATTCATTTTATTCAGCGTCGGAAGACCGAACGCCGCTGTTTTACCCGTACCGGTGTGGGCTTGCCCTACGACGTCGCGACCTTCCATAATAACGGGGATAACCATCGTTTGGATCGGGCTTGGAGTTTTGAATCCTGCATAATTGATGCTTTGCATGATCTCTTTTCTAAGACCGAAATCCTCAAACGTTGGAAGATTTTCCGTTGCAGTCTCTGCTGCTTCTGTGACTGTGATTGTGTTACTCATTGTAAACCCTTT
This sequence comes from Sulfuricurvum sp. MLSB, assembly GCF_000747095.1. Classification (GTDB taxonomy): domain Bacteria; phylum Campylobacterota; class Campylobacteria; order Campylobacterales; family Sulfurimonadaceae; genus Sulfuricurvum. The sequence continues at coordinate 6,546 of NZ_JQGL01000020.1, read as the reverse complement.
TGTGTTACGCCACCCCGGCAAAAAAAGGAACCCGTTTTTCGTAATCCGAAAATATTTCCTAAAAAGCCCATGTTGCTACGCGAGCCGCTGTGACGCTGTGTATTGTCTCGACCGAGACGATAAATTTTCAGAGATCAAATCTCTACCATGGAAGGTACCTTAGAAAAACTTCACCGTGTGAAGGTTTGCGAAGGTACCCAAAAATTTTGTCGAATTGTACCCGTTTGGAACATAATCTCTGCTGACGAACCCACTTTAGTAAAAGTTAAAGTTAACCTTTCGTTTCAAATCGTTTAGTTTTTGTCTGATTTTTTTAATCTTTTGAAACTATACTTCCAAAAACATAGACACATACCAAGGAGTTTTACCGATGTTCACCATCAAAGTAGAAAAAGAATGCGGCTGTTTCAAACGAAGCGGAATGGAAAGCAGTAAAACATTTTCCAATAAAGACGATGCCATGATCGAAGCCCGTGAATGGGCTGCCGAAATGAATGAAACATTCTGCCGAAAACACAATTTTTCTGTTGTCGAAGAGGGTAATGACCTGATCATCACCGTTGAGATGAACTAAAGGGGCCGGTTGCCCCGTTAGAGCTTCACGCTCACCTTCTTAATCACCATTTTCTTCGACCAGATCGGATCTTTTAGATCCAGCAACCCTCGAACCTCATCATTCACCAAACGATACGAGACGCGGATCAGTGCCTGATCCGCTCCGGCTTTCAAACCGAATGAAAGCGTCTTGGAACCGTGCGCCGATACAAAACCTTGCTCTGCCGTCGTTGCCGCTAAATGAGCTATCGTCGGTTTCCCGCGCTTACTGAGAAAACGTGAGGTCAGCGAACGGCTCTGGGCCGCAACCGTTTTACCGTTTTTCAGATAGACGACTTCCACCAGAATCTCCCGCGAACCGAAACCGCTGGGAAGTGCATGCGGCTGAGGATTGTTCAATATCACGTCCAAACGTTGCGGAGCTCTTGTTGCCGTTACGCTCAAGGCATCCTTCCACATCCCCTCGGTATGCGCACCGATAAATCCGTGTGAACGGATCAGCCGTTTGTGCGGCTTGCCGTTCACGTCACGAAGCGTTGCGGCAACCCCCTCTTTACGCGGCCCCATGTGACAGTCGACACACTGTTTTCCGCCGTTTTTAAACTCCGATTGCATGCCGGTAAAACGGTGCCCCTCTTCGGAAGTATCATTGGCATGGCACACAAAGCAGAGCTGATTGGGATCGGTGTCCATAAAATCGCGCCGTTCCACTCGGTGATACGGTGATTTCGCATCGGCGTACGGTCCGCTCATCACGCCCGGTTTCATCCAGCTTACCCGGTGGATTCCCCGTTTGCTGTCGGGAAGGTTGTCGTGGATTGTATCGATGTTGTGGCAGACGACACAGTTGATCCCCTCGGCAATCATGTCGCTTTGAAGAGCTTGAGTAACGGCGGAATGTTTATCGAGCTTTAACGCCGCGATTGCTTCGTATTCGGCATCGGTGGAAGTGACGGAGATACGGGGATTATGGCAGGCGGCGCACTCAATCTTGATCGTATTGAGCGATTTTCCGCTGCTTTTGCGGGCAACGTAGTCGATCGTTTTTTGAAAATATTCATCATTGGCATAATGGGATTTGGCGTGCCAGGAGTTTTCCCACTCTTTCACGATATGGCTATGGCATGCTTTGCATTTGCCGGAGTCTTTGAATTTCTCGCCCACGGCAACGACCTGGGCACCTTGAAGACTCAAGACCGCAACAGCTACTGAAAGCAACCAGCGCATATATCCCCCTTTAGCGATGTTTATCGAGCCAAACCATCAACCCTTTTTGCGCATGAAGACGGTTTTCCGCCTCTTCGAAAATCAGACTTTGCTCCCCGTCCAGTACGGCTTCGCTTACTTCAACGCCGCGATACGCCGGAAGACAATGCAAGAAGATCGCTTCTTTGTGCGCCAATCCCATCAGCGTCTCATCGACGATGTATCCTTCAAAGGCACGCAGGCGCTGCGCTTTTTCTTCTTCCTGTCCCATGGAGATCCAGGTATCGGTCGTCACGACGGTTGCTCCGGCAACCGCTTCTTTCGGATCGTTGGTGATGGTGATCTTCGCCCCGCTGACTTTGGCAAACTCCATCGCATCGGCAACAACGGCAGGATCGCATTCGTATCCCTTCGGCGTCGCGACACGCAGTTCGAATCCGAGTTTACTGGCAAGCATCAGCCACGAATGGGTCATGTTATTTCCGTCCCCAACATAGGCGGCGACCGGATTTTTGTCTTTGCCGCACTCCATCATCGTCATGTAGTCCGCCAATAGCTGCACCGGATGGTAGCTGTCGCTGAGACCGTTAATGACCGGAACTTTGGAATATCGGGAAAACTCTTCAAGCTTGCTTTGTTCATAAGTGCGGATCATGACCATGTCACACATCGAAGAGATAACGCGGGCGGTGTCTTTAACCGGTTCGCCGCGGCCCAGATGAATATCGCGGTTGGAAAGAAACAGTGCGTGACCGCCGAGCTGATACATCCCTACTTCGAAACTGACGCGTGTCCGCGTGGAACTCTTCTCAAAGATCATGGCCAGCGTCTGATTGGCCAAACGTGGCGTGAACGTTTTGGCTTTGACCTCTTTTTTGATCTCCAATCCCAGTTCCAGAATTTCCAGGATCTCTTCTTTGGTGTAATCTTTTAACGTTAAAAAATGTCTCACGTGTTTCCTTCGATACAAAAAACAATCATATCATAAATAAAATACATTAACAATTCTGCCTCAGCTGAGGCAGGCTAGTGCCACAGCGGCCAGCGTAGCCTAAGGAATTTCATTCCTTTAGCGTTCATATCAAGAGAGAAGTTGTGCCACTTCTTTAGCGTGATAGCTGATGATAATATCCGCACCTGCGCGCTTAAAGCCTACCATCGTTTCCATCATGACGCGGTTATAATCGATCAGCCCCGCATTTCCGGCATGCTTGAGCATCGCGTACTCTCCGCTGACGTTGTAAACGGCAAGCGGCAGTGCAGAGGCTTCACGGATATCACGGATGATATCAAGATACGCGAGAGCCGGTTTGACCATCAGGATATCGGCACCCTGCGTTTCATCCGCAAGGCTCTCGCGCAAGGCTTCGCGGCGGTTGGCAGGGTCCATCTGGTAGGTCGAGCGGTCCCCGAAGCTGGGAGTCGATTCGGCAACGTCGCGGAAAGGCCCGTAATAGCCGCTGGCGAATTTGGTCGAATAGCTCATAATCGGCAAATTTTCATATCCGCCGCCGTCCAGCGCATCGCGCAGTGTCGTGATAATCCCGTCCATCATCCCCGAAGGGGCGATCATGTCGGCACCTGCGCGGGCGTGAACAAGAGCCTGTTGCCCCGATATCTCCAACGTACGGTCGTTATCCACCGTCTCGTGGACGTGATCGAGGATACCGCAGTGACCGTGGTCGGTGTATTCGCAAAAACACAGGTCGGTAACGACAAACATTTTCGGGTACGCTTTTTTGATCGCGCGAATAGCCGTCGCAATGATCCCGTGATCGCACAGTGCATCGCTGCCGACCGAATCTTTCACTTCGGGGATGCCGAACAAAATAATCGAATAGATACCCAGCGACTGCAAAAGTTCGCACTCTTTCAAAATCTCATCCAGCGACATCTGGTAGACACCCGGCATCGAAGAGACTTCGGTTTTGATCCCCTCCCCCGGTCTGACAAACAAAGGATAAATAAAGTCATCGACTCTCACGTGGGTTTCGCGGACCAAAGACCGCAGTTGCGTATTAAGCCGTGTACGACGAAAGCGCTCCATAAAAAATGCTCCATTCAAAATCTAAGTGGATAAGTGTATCGATACTTAGATTAAGAAAAGGAAATTATAATTGCCTCATGAGTACGCAACCATTATTCGAAAAATCATCTATCGCGAATTTACCCAGCAAATACGGCCACTTTAAAATCCGTGTCTATAAAGAGGGAATTCAAGAACACCTTGCCATTTTTACCGATGGCTTTGAAACACAGGAAGCTCCGCTGGTGCGGATCCACTCGGAGTGTCTGACCGGCGATACGCTGGGCAGCATCAAATGCGATTGCAACAATCAGCTGCACAAGGCGCTGAAACTCATCGCCGCTCAGGGTGGGCTGGTCATCTACCATCGCCAGGAAGGGCGCAACATCGGGTTGTTGAACAAAGTCAACGCCTACTGCCTCCAGGATCAGGGGCGCAACACGATCGAAGCGAACGTCGAACTAGGATTCAAACCCGACCAACGAACCTATGACGTTGTACGTGAAATTTTTCACGATTTCGGCCTGAAAAAAATCCGCTTACTTACCAATAACCCGGCCAAAGTATCGGTCGTTGAAAACCTCGATGTCACCATTGTCGAGAGAATCCCGATCATCATTGATCCGAACCCGCACAACGAAGGATATCTCAAAGTTAAAAAAGAACAGATGGGGCATATCATTTGAGCCGTTTACGCAACCTGATTACCAAAGCCGCCATTCCGGTACACGAATCGTTTTTTGAACAAATCGAGCAGTACAAAGCGCTGTTGGCCAAATGGAACAAAATCCATAACCTCACGGGGGCCAAAACACCTGAACAGATTGACGATTTCATCGTCGACGCCCTCTTTCCGATCACGTTTCTCCCCCCGCTGAAAAATGCGATGGATATCGGAACCGGAGCCGGTTTTCCGGGAATGATTCTGGCCATCGCGATGCCGCAAACCCGATTTACCCTTGTCGAACCGCTTGCCAAGCGGGCCAGTTTTTTACAGTTCGTCAAAGCCGACTTGGGATTGGAAAATGTCGACGTTAAAGCGCTCCGCGCCGAACAGCTCGAAAGCGCACCGTACGATCTTGTCACCTCCCGCGCCGTGACCGACACGGGAATGCTTTTGAAACTCTCCGAACCGTTTTGCGTTCCCGGAACGCTGTTGCTCTTTTACAAAGGGGAAAGAGTGTATGATGAAGTCGATGAAACGCTTGATTATAAAATCATCGAAGCGGAAAACCGCCATTACCTGTTGATAAAGAGATAGCCATGTTGAAATTATTGCTTTTAGTCGGTGCGTTGGTTGCCGTCTATTTTATTTTTTTCAAGAAAAAAAGTTTGACGCCCCCTTCTGCGGACAAAACGCAGGATGAAGCGATGATTCCATGTGCGAAATGCGATACCTATGTCCAAGTCAAAGAAGCATTCATGCGCGACGGCAAATACTACTGCTCGCGTGAATGCATGGAGGAATAATATGATCCTGTTCGGCCATCCGTATGTCCCTTCGGAGCGGTTCTACCATATAGAGTCCGTCGAAGCGGTTCGCCACACGCCGGCCAATTCGGTTCTCGCCTTATTTTTCAGCCCCGAAAATCTCGACATTATCCGCTATTTGCGGGAAAATTCGATTCGTTTCGCCCTGTTTATCGAGACACCCGTCGATGCGGTTATCGCCGAAAATCTCCGGGCCTCTTATCTCATCGTCAACCCAAAAAACGGTTCAGCCGTTCAGAGCGTCGCCGAACATTATCTTTTTGATGCGAAGGTCTTGGGATACACGGACGATACGGACGACCTCGAAGATCTTATCGAGATGCGTCTTGACGGGGTGATTTTCCCCGAGGCGATTATCAAAGTAACAACCTGATTCGGCCTATCGCCATTCCCGCTTCAGCCCTTTGTCCAGACACGCCAGAATCTCGTAGCCGATGGTTCCCACAACCTGCGCGTAGTCATTGGCATTGTCAAAAATAAGCAGTTCTTCAACATCACTGGCGAATACGGCATTATCCATCGAGATACGCCCTCTCAGGGCTATCCCGTGTGGCGTTGAATAACGGTTGGACGCCAGGCGGTCAAGACCGTTGGCATACCCCAGATCGTACGTTGATACGACCTCATCCTCCGGCGCTTCATAAATACCGTTGTAGCCGATCCGTTCCCCTTTTTTGAGGATTCGCGTCGCAATTTTATTGCCCCACAGCGACAGTACCGGTTTGAACGGAGGCGTTATCAATCCTTTCGGCATTTCCAGACAGCCGTACAAAGCGATCCCGACGCGTACCATATCATCCGTGCATTCGGAGGATCGAAACGTTCCTGCCGAATTGGAGAGGTGAAAGCGGAGTTTCCACCCCTTCGAAGCGGCCAATGCCGAAGCGCGCGCTTTGAGCGAATCGAACGTTCTGCGTTGCCAGAACCATTCGCTGCTGAGTGCGTCGGCACTGCGAAGATGGCTCATGATTCCGATGCACACCAATCCCTGTGCCGCCATCCTCTCAAACGCCTCTTCCAGCTCGGAAGGTGCGATGCCGTTACGGTGCATCCCCGTATCGACTTTCAACTCGACCCGCGCTCCGCTCATACATTTTTCGATCTCTTCAAGCGTATTGATCGTGTAGCTGAGTTTCGGATTCAGATGGCTGGGCCGGTCCCCAAGGATCAGGATGTTTTCGAAAAAATCAATGATTTCGAGTGCTTCATGTTCACTGCAGACCACTGCCTGCTTCACCCCGTATTCGGCGCATGCCTGTGCAATCAGA
>NZ_JQGL01000019.1:1904-2621 GCF_000747095.1 Sulfuricurvum sp. MLSB | reverse complement strand
AACAATCCGCAATCCGCACCTACTAAGATAATATTTTTCGCACCCAAATAATAAGCCACATGAATAGCAGTTGTAATTGTAAGATGACTATTTACAAAAGTATCGGTATCGAGTAGCGATGGCTTTACGAATCCGCCCCATTCGCCAACAGGAACAACAATATAATCACGTTTTGTTTTGAATAAGTGAGTTGCTCCGTTATGTATATCCGTTGTAATGAATTTACTCCCTGCTTTCTTTGCAGCGGTGTAATGTTGTATAAATTCCTTTTTTGTAACAATATCTTTTACGATAATGTAAGTACATTTATAAAAGTTATACATCTTATTAAGACCTATTGTGATTTTTCCGTCAAAGAAACTGAACGACATATAATCCATTGAAGCACCAGAAGCAAGAATGTATATGTCCTGACCGGAATGTATTTGCTTGTATTCTTTAATGTAGGTGTACATTGATAAGTTGGTTTATTTTATTCTTAAATTCAGCGTCCCGTTTTATAAATGCTTGTCTTGCTTTTGCTGACATTGCAAGTAACGTATTTGCATCTGTCGTTATTGCCGTTCTTATTGTATTTTTAAAGTCATTACGAGCAACGCAATACTCATTACTAAGTCTCTGTTTGCCACAGACAAATGCAGGAACGATAAAGCCGTATTCATTCGTTACAAGTTCATTCATTGGCGCAGCGTCCGTTGTTATTACTACCGCACCGGC
>NZ_JQGL01000019.1:334-1811 GCF_000747095.1 Sulfuricurvum sp. MLSB | reverse complement strand
AGGGCAAAGACAAATCATTTTTCCACACATCTACAACCGCCTCTGTCCCTTTGTGGCTGCTTTTGCCCGCCAAATGTAAGAACATAATTCTCTTTGCAACACCTTCTTTATATTTGTCAATGGAAGTAAATCCGGTATAAATGCAGTTCGAGTGCATTGTACTAAATATCTCTTGCGTGTACTTAGTCTTACACCATACAGCGTTAATACTTTTGAGTAATGGGGTGAATGTCGGCTCCCACCATTCGGGGTTTGGTACTGCAATATTATAAGGTGCTAAGTGTAGTAATTCTTTGCGGACGTGTTCCAAATGGATTGCTATATCTGCGCTTCTCTTAACCGGACGCATCCAGTCTATAATCATTACATCGTATTGCGGTAGGCAGCCCTTGATAATATTAGCGTCTGCCTCTAATCCTGCACCGTTTAACTTAGTATAGATGTTGATTTTCATTAGTTGCAATTATCTTCCATTACTGTAATGCCTTTATTGTAATACGATAAGTCATCACTATTTAGAAGTTTATAAATGCCGCTTCCGTATTTTATATTATTATCGTATAATATTATTCTTTTATCGCATGGAGAATGATGCGTTAATATGCCAATGTCACGCCAATACATTTGCCGTTCCCATTTATTATTTATATGTATAGGTTCGCGCTCTTTCATTATGTGTATATGGTTATAAATGCGATTACGGCTACCAATGGAATTTAAATCATATCTATTTATAGCCTGTATATATCTTGTAAACATTAATTTTTCCACATTGATAGTATGACTATTTTTATAAGTAAATAATTCATTGTATTTATTATAAAAGGATTTATATTTTAAAGGGAAAAGCTTATATTTTGCAGCCCATTTATTATCTACAATAATAAAGTCAGTAGCCATGCCTACATCAGACAATTCATTCCTTTGACTATTTCCCCACGCACATGTCGCAACGAATAAATTATTTTGACGCATCTCTAATATAACCGATTCAATATAATCTGCATCTATTAACCACGTGTCAGCCGCCAGCACTATCACATAATCTATATCCTTACGTTTAGAGAAATATTTCATTCCGCTATCAATTAAATCAGCCGCACCTTGATAATGCCATGAATTACGGGAGCGTATCAATTTAGTTTCTAAATATTTGTTTTTATACCATTCTCGATTACCGTTATAAGAATGAGCTATTATTGCATCGTTAAGCAATATAGACTTATTCCAATGGTATTTTATAATGTCCATGTTAATCACGGCATCGTCAATACGATTATAAGTATATATCAATATGCCTATTTTCACAATGCAAATATACAAATTATTTCTAAATATTAATTTTAAATGTTTTTTTTTCGGAAATTTTCAGTATATTTTTGTAAAAACAAAATAAAACGAAATTATTATGAGCAAACCAGTATGTCCCGATGATTGCACGAATGTCTTAGCGGACTTCTCGTTCAACGATTGCGCT
>NZ_JQGL01000019.1:0-306 GCF_000747095.1 Sulfuricurvum sp. MLSB | reverse complement strand
AATGGCAGCGCGTGTTTCCAACACCTCAGCAGCAGCAACCGCTATCCGTTCATTGACGGTAATTGGCGAAAAGGCAGAGCCGGAAACAAACATGATTAAAATGTCAAACAATCGTGAGATTGTTACTTCAAAGAAACACCAGATTGTTTTCGACATTGACGAACTATCGCAGGAAAACATGGACGCAATGAGACAGGCAGAATGCGGAAACTCCTTCCTTATTATGTTTGAAGCAGGTGACCGTCTTTATGGTGGCTCTGATAACATCGGAGACGGCATTCAGGGCTCACTTGTAGCAAATCTTGT
>NZ_JQGL01000018.1:3052-16470 GCF_000747095.1 Sulfuricurvum sp. MLSB | reverse complement strand
CCGTCTTCATCAAACACAACGTTCTCCAGCAATGCATTGCGGCGGATAGCGTTATAGATTTCAGGTTCGCTGTTGGGATCGAGATTGATGACTTTAGCGTAACATCCTCCCTCGAAATTGAAAACCCCTTCATCGTCCCATCCGTGTTCGTCATCACCGATCAATGCCCGTTTCGGATCAGTGGAAAGGGTAGTTTTTCCGGTTCCGCTCAGACCGAAGAACAAACACGTGTCACCCTCCGGCCCGACGTTAGCCGAGCAATGCATCGAAAGTTTTCCTTCGAGCGGGAGCCAGTAGTTCATCATCGAGAAGATCCCTTTTTTCATCTCGCCGCCATACCAGGTTCCTCCGATGATACAGAGGTTGTCTTCAACGCTGAAGAGAACGAACACTTCAGAATTCAGACCATGATTTTTCCATTGATCGTTTACCGCTTTACACGCATTGAGGACGGTAAAATCGGGGGCGAATCCTTCCAGCTCTTTGTCGGTCGGACGGATAAACATATTTTTAACGAAATGAGATTGCCATGCGATTTCAGAGACGAAACGGACAGAACGTTTGCTTGAAGCGCTGGACCCGCAGAAAACGTCGGTGATGTAAAGGTCTTTGTCGGAAAGCTGTTCGCGAGCCACGACGAGAAGTTCGTCAAATACCGCTTTGTCAATTTTTTTATTGACATCGCCCCACGCAATGTATTTATTGGAAGGGTCACGGTCGACGAAATATTTGTCTTTGGGACTACGACCGGTGAAAATGCCGGTATCGACCATCGTCGCGCCGTTGTTGGCAAGGTGGCATTCGCCGTTTGCTAGTTCATGCTCGATAAGTTCATCGTAACTGAGGTTGTGGAAAAGCTTTCCGGTATTTTTTATGCCTAACGTCTCAATTTCTGCGGAAATCATGGTATTGTTTTGCCTTTTTGGGTTCGTCGCCGTACTGTACGGAAACGAAAATTTGAAGCGAACCGCTCCATTTACGGGGCGAATTATACGCCTTTAAATTATAAACGAGAATTAAAGCAGGTATTTATTTGAATTGCGCCGCCAATTCAGTCAGAATTTTCGGGGCCAATGCTTCGGTACCGTTGTATTTTTGAAGCTTGACTCCGACATTATTCATGCTTTTGGCTGTATTCTTACACGCCATCTTGACGACAAGGTAATCGCAGTCTTCGATCGCTTCAGCCATCGTGTCGTGAGCGCGAATATGCTCTGCGTCATTTTCATCATGATCGCAGGTATGGGGAGCGTCATGATCGTGATGATCCTCTTCGCCGGCAACTTTCGGATTGGCGCGAAGCCCTTCAAGGGTAAAGCTTTTAAACATCCCGCCGCTTAGGTTAAAAACGGCAAAATAAGGGGTATGACCGGCATTTCCGGCCATTTTTAGACTTTCATCCATTACGGGGACGGCAATTTTCATGGTATTCTCCGACTTCTTTTTTGGCAATTATGCCACAGTGTTCTTTAACGGCAATCCAAATAACAATTTCATCAAATTTTGTTTAATTTAAACAATTTATAAGACAAAGGGGTTCATAATCGTCAACAGGGTTACAAGCGTAACACTATTATTTAAATGTAAAAGGAGTAAACCATGAAACGTTCTGGTTTTACTATGATTGAGTTGATCTTCGTGATCGTTATTTTGGGTATTTTGGCGGCGGTTGCTATTCCTCGTCTTGCGGCAACGCGTGATGATGCGACGATTTCTCGTATTTCGTCTGACGTTGCAACGGCAGTAACCGATTTCGGCGCCCGTTTTACGGCACAAGGAACATGGGCTGGCGATAATTTGGGTGACGTAACCAATGTTGCTTCATTCGCTGAAGCAGGGACTCTTGCATTGGCAGACGGTCAGGTATTGAATATTGTCGATGACAATAACGCCTCATGTATTACGTTTACTTTGAACGGTACGTTGGCAGACGGTAACCTTTCGGTTGCAAATGGAGCGGGTGCTTCACCGGTATGTGTCGGAGTACAAACGGCTGTAGCCGATTTGGTAACACGCAGTCCGCATATTTTCGGTGGAACCGCAGTACAACGCTAATATCTTCAACGTATTGCCTTCGGGCAATACATTAATTTGATTTTTGGGATTGGTTATCAATCGTAGAACTCAGAGTAATTAGGATAAAGATGAAACGTTTTGCATTTACGATGATCGAGCTGGTATTTGTGATCGTCGTATTGGGAATTTTGGCAGCCATTGCGATTCCGCGCCTTGCCGCAACACGGGATGATGCGGAGATTGCAAAAGGGCGGAGTGATGTCTCTGCAATTCGAGCAGCAATCGTAAGCGAACGTCAGGGTCGATTATTGCAAGGAAATACCGCTTTTATTGCAACTTTGGATGATGCTGATGAGGATGAAGAAGGAGAAACCTTATTTGATAATAATAATCTTCTAATGTATGGGATTACATCCGCGAATCGTAACGGACATTGGATGAAAAGCGGTCCCAACGCCTACGATTTTAAAATCATGGGAACCGACGTTACTTTTGACTATAATGCAACGACAGGGCGTTTTGATTGTACAAATGATGCTGATGACACGGAATGTGACTTATTGACAAATTAATTACCTTATAAGTATATCGGCTATAATGCCGTATTTCCTCATATGGGATTGTATGTTTTTCTATCAAATTGCCCTCCTGAATTCTCCTCTCGATTCCCTCACGTATCATTGCGATACTCCGCTTACAATCGGAGACAGCGTTGAAATAACCCTCTCTAACCGTTCGATGAACGGCGTTGTCGTCGAAGCGACCGATCGGCCTGATTTTCCGACACAGCCCATCATTGCCGTATCCGATCGTACGTATGCGACGTATCAGATCCGATCTGCGGTGTTTATGGCCGAATATTACGGTTGTTCGTTGGGCGAAGCACTGAATCTGTTTGTCGGATTCAAGAAGGCTGCGGGTGAACGTGTCGAGTCCTCCTATTTATATGCTCCCGTTAACGTAATCCTTTCCGAAAAACAATCCGAAGCGCTCGATTTTATCCGTTTGCATCCGGTTTCATTGCTGTTCGGCGATACGGGTGCGGGAAAAAGCGAAATCTACATGAAGCGGATGGACGAGGTTCTGGCCGAAGGAAAACGGTGCCTGCTGCTGCTCCCCGAAATATCCCTTACGCCTCAAATGGAAAAACGGTTTAAAAGCCATTTCGGCGAAGCGGTCGTGCTGTGGCATTCGAAGATGACTCCCAAACAAAAAAAAGAGGCATTGGAAAAAATCGACAGCGGCAGCGCGCGCATCGTGGCGGGGCCGCGATCGGCACTGTTTTTGCCTCTTGAGAAGTTGGGGCTGATCGTTGTCGACGAGGAACACGACGAAAGCTACAAATCATCGTCACGCCCCCGTTACAATGCGCGGGATATGGCGGTCTATATCGGAAAAGTTTTGCACATTCCGGTCGTACTCGGGAGTGCGACACCAAGCCTCTCCAGCTATGCCAAGTACCCCTTTTTTCGCCTGATGGGGGGGTATTTCGGCTCCGAGCGCAGCTTTGTGTTTGAGCCTTCCATTGAAACATTGAGTCCTGTCATCGATGATGCGGTTATTCAAAATGACCGTAATGGCCATCAAGGAATCGTGTTTATACCAACCCGCGCGAACTTTAAATATCTTGCGTGTGAAAGCTGCGGCTATACGGTCGAATGTCCCTTTTGCAGTGTCGGGATGAGCCTGCACAAAAATGCGCGTGCGCTCAAATGTCATTACTGTAATTACACCGAAATGCTTCCCAAAATATGTCCGAAATGTCAAAGCTCCCAGTTGGGGACGTCGCGGCTGGGGACGGCGGAAGCGGCCGAACATTTTGCGTCTCTTGCGGCGGATCTGCGGGTTGCGCAATTTGACCGCGACATCATCACGACCCAAAACAAACTGATCAAAACGCTCAAAGCGTTTAACCATCGAGAGATCGATCTGCTCGTCGGTACGCAGATGCTCTCCAAGGGGCATGATTATCACGATATTGCACTGGCGGTCGTCATGGGGATTGATAACCTGCTGGCACAGGCGGATTATCGGGCCAGAGAACGGGCCCTTTCGCTCCTCATCCAGATTGCGGGACGGAGCGGCCGAAAAGGATCGGCGACCGTTTTGGTGCAGAGTTTCAATGAGGTGTTTTTCCGCCGCTATCTGGGCGACTATGAGCTTTTTTTACGCGATGAGTTGAAACTGCGCGAAGGGCGTTATCCGCCGACGAAAAAACTGGCTCGGCTGCTGTACGCGCACAAAAACGGCCTCAAAGCAAAAGGGGAGATGGAAAAAGCGCTGGAAATGCTGCGGCGGATCGACACAATCGAGATTATGGGATTCGGAGCTTCTCCGATCGAGAAGATCGCCGATAAATACCGTTTTCAGATTTTGTTGCGAAGCGACAAAAGTACGGAACTGATCCGTGCGATCAAGAGCATTAAATCGTCGTTGTGCGAGATCGATATGGATCCCATCGAGTTTACGTAAAATTAACATCGAAGAAGCTACAATCACCTTATGATAAAACGCTATCCAACCAAACAGATATTTGTCGGAAACGTCGCGGTAGGCGGTGATGCGCCGATATCGGTGCAGTCGATGACCTATTCGCGCACCGCCGACGTTGCGGCAACGGTCGAGCAGATCAACCGTCTCCATTTTGCCGGGTGCGACATTGTTCGTGTCGCCGTTCCTGATGAAGAAGATGCATTGGCTCTAAAAGCGATCAAAGAGCAGATTTCGCTTCCGCTTGTCGCCGATATCCATTTCAATTACCGCCTTGCCCTGATTGCGGCCGAAGTGGTGGACTGTATTCGGATCAATCCGGGTAATATCGGAGAGAAAAACCGTGTTCGCGAAGTGGTAAAAGCGTGCCAGGAACGCAATATCCCGATCCGTATCGGCGTCAATGCGGGAAGTTTGGAAAAAGAGTTTGAACAGCGTTACGGGCAATCGGCAGAGGGGATGGTGGCTTCGGCCGAATACAACATCAAGTTTCTCGAAGATCTCGGTTTTACCGACATCAAGGTCTCACTCAAGGCGAGCGACGTTCAGCGCACCGTCGAAGCATACCGTCTTCTCCGTCCGAAAAATAACTATCCGTTCCATTTAGGGGTAACCGAGGCGGGGACGATGTTTCATGCGACGGTCAAAAGTGCGATCGGTCTTGGAACATTGCTGCTGGAAGGGATCGGCGATACGATGCGCGTCTCCATCACCGGAGAGCTCGAAGAAGAGATCAAAGTAGGCCGGGCCATCCTCAAAGACAGCGGCGTAGCCAAAGAGGGGCCGAACATCATCTCCTGCCCGACGTGCGGGCGTATAGAAGCCGATCTTGTCAGTGCGGTGAGCGTCATCGAAGCGAGGGTCAAGCACATCAAAAAGCCGCTTGATCTGTCGGTAATGGGATGCGTTGTCAATGCGATCGGCGAAGCCAAGCATGCCGACGTCGCCATCGCATACGGCAAAGGTTCGGGACTCGTGATGGTCAAGGGCGAAGTGGTCGCACGTCTCGAAGAGGATAAGCTGGTCGACCGGTTTGTCGAAGAGGTGGAAAAAATGGCGAAGGAAGAGGAATAATGGAAGAATCTTTATACAACCTTGCCTTTGAACGCTCCGTTCTCAGTTCGATTATTTTTGATCCGTCGCAGTTTGACGAATTCGAATCGGTACTGAGTGCGGAAGATTTTTACCTCTCGGCCCATCAGGAAATATACCGTGCGATGCTCTCTTTGTCGCATCGCGATCTTCCGATCGATGAAGAATTTATCAAAAAAGAGCTCAGCGGCAAAGGGCAGTTTGACGAACGGGTAATGGTCGAGATACTGACGGCCAATCCGATCGCCAACACCAAAGCCTACGTGCAGGAGATCAAAGACAAGGCAATCAAACGCAACCTCCTGACGCTAACAACCGAGATCAAGCGTGTGACGCTCGAAGAAGACCTTGTCGGAAGCGACGTTGTCGATATGGTCGAGAAAAAGCTTTACGAGATTACCCAGAGCTCTCAAGCGAATGATTTCAAGGATGCTCCGACGATCACCGATGAAACGATGGCCTACATCGAAGAGATGAAAGCCCGCGGCGATGCCGTTCTCGTCGGAGTCGACACGGGATATGCCGAACTGAACAAAATGACGACCGGTTTCGGAAAAGGGGATCTCGTCATCATCGCCGCCCGTCCGGCGATGGGGAAAACCTCCTTCGCCCTCAATATGGTTCAGAACCTCCTCGACAAAGGCAAAGGGGTCGCTTTTTTCTCGTTGGAGATGCCCGCAGAGCAGCTGATGCTGCGTCTTTTGAGCGTTCAAACGTCGATTCAGCTGCAACGACTTCGTGTCGGGGATATGAACCCCCAGGAGTACAAGCAGCTAAACGATGCGGTCGATAAGATGCGCCACTCCAAGCTGTTCGTCGACGATCACGGTTCGGTCAATATCCATCAGCTGCGTTCGAAACTCCGTAAGCTCAAATCCCGCCATCCCGAGATTGAACTGGCCGTCATCGACTACCTTCAGATCATGAACGGTACCGGAGGCAAAGATCGCCACTTGGAGGTCAGTGAAATCTCGCGGGGGCTGAAAATGCTGGCACGTGAGTTGGGGATTCCTATCGTAGCGCTATCTCAGCTCAATCGTAGCCTCGAATCGCGCGCCGATAAGCGTCCGATGCTCAGCGACATCCGTGAGTCGGGATCGATCGAGCAGGATGCCGATATCATCCTCTTTGTCTACCGTAACGACGTCTACCTCTACAAAGAGGAAAAAGAACGGGAAAAAGAGGCGATCGCTTCGGGTAAAGAGTTCATCTCCAAATACGTCGAAAAAGAGGAAGAAGAAGCCGAAATCATCATCGGTAAACAGCGTAACGGCCCGACGGGTCATGTGAAGCTGATGTTCCAGAAAAAATTCACCCGTTTCGTCGACCGTCCGACCTTTGGGGCGGCTCAGATCGTGTATGAAAATATCGATATGAAGAGCGCGACGATGGGAATCAACGAGGAAACGGTTTCGATGCCGGTGATCTAGATGAACAAACTCGAGCGGGTCGATCTTTTTGACGTCAAAAGCGGCGCGCTCTTTCTCCTTTTTCTCTTTTTTATCGCCTTTTTATCGCTTTCATGGGAACATTACCGGTACAAAGAGTTAACCCGTTTTGACGATCCGCTGGTTCGTGCCAGTGTGATCGATCAGGAAGTGCGGCTGATCGGCGATACCCCCAAAACATCCATAAAATTCCGTCTTGAAAACGGTGCGAACGTCCGATGTGCCATGAGCCCTTATCTGCGTGACCTTCGCGGGCGCGAGGTGCTGGTCGAGCTTCAGGTGCGAAACCTCACGTTTTTGGAGTATCTTAAGGGCTTTCGGACACGGGGGGTTATTGAGGAAGTCTATACCGTGCTCAGCCTCAAAGAACGGTGGTACCGTGTGATTGCCTCGACACATACGGATGCAACGATGCAGGAACTCTACGGGGCGCTCTTCGTTGCGACACCGATGTCTCAGGAATTTCAAGAACTCGTGGGGGCGATGGGGCTTAGCCATATTCTCTCCATCAGCGGATACCATTACGGGATTATCAGTCTGATCGCCTATTTTCTCCTGCGCAGGCCGTACCGATGGCTGCAAAGCCGCTATTTTCCGTATCGGCACGGAAACCGCGATTTATTTATCCTTGTCACCGGGCTGCTCTTCTTTTATTTGTGGGCGCTGGAGTTTAACCCTGCAATGGTACGGGCATTTGGTATGATTGCCGTGGGATACTGGCTCTATGACCGCGGGATCAAAATCGTCTCAATACAGACGCTGCTGATCGCGGTGGGGGTATTGCTCGCTTTTTTCCCGAAACTCTTTTTTGCGTTGGGGTTTTGGTTTTCGGCGTTCGGGGTTCTTTCGATCTTTATTTTTATCCGTCATTACGAGCACTGGAAGCCGTGGCAGATTTTTCTGGCATTGCACGTGTGGTGCTACCTTGTGCTGCTTCCCATATCGTTGGCCGTATTCGGTACGTTCGGATGGGCGCATATCGGCTCGATTCCGCTGGCACTGTTGTTTAACCTCTACTATCCGAGCGTGCTTGCGCTTCATTTTACCCCGTGGGCCGATTGGTATGATCCGTATTTGCTGAAGCTTTTCGAAGCGGGGGATGTGAACCGGGTCGTCATACCGATGTGGGCAGGGGTGCTTAGCATCGCATTGGCCGTTGCGGCGATGCGACGTAAAGAGGCGTTTTGGATGCTAGGAGTCGTGGGTTTCGCTGCGCTGGGAAGCGCGGTTTATCAGATAGCATAGTTTCATCCCGTAGATAACGATGATCCACGAGACGTAGATCCACAGAAAGAAAAAGATGAGCGACGAGAAAGAACCGTACATCGTTGAATAGGTCTGGTTTAGAAAAACGTATTGGATAAAACTGTTCTTGGCGATTCCCCATACGACTGCAACCACAAAAGAACTCACGGCGGCGGCTTTGGTCAAGACTTCGGCATTGATTGCAATTTTATAGATAACAAAAAAGATTCCCCACAGCAGTAAAAACGGAAAGATCGATAATACCGTGACAACCCATTCGCTCTCGTAAGATGACTGGATGTAGGCCCGAAGACTCATGGAAGCGATCAATACAATCGGTGTGAGGGTAATCAGGGTCCAGTAGGTCGTCACCGCATCCCAAAATCGTCGTTGTGGGGCTTTGTAAATCTTTTCGGCGATGTGCTCGAAATTTTGGAAAAAGAGCATCGAGGAGACGATCATCGTTGTGAAGCCGATCACACCGAGCTGGATGGAATTTTGGAAAAACGATTCAAGATATTTGGCGATTGCCTCGGTATTGACCGGCATGATATTTTCAAAGATAAAAATCTGGATTTTGGCGTACTGTTCTTCAAATACGGGGACGTTGGCGATCAGGCTGAGCGAAATGATCAGCAGCGGAACGACCGTAAAGATGGTGTAAAAGCTGAGACTGGAAGCATAGACCGTGATATCAGGGTCAAACAGAGCCAGAAAAAAACGCCGTATATGTCTCCATCCCGTTTTGATGTTCATCGGTTATTCAAGTCCCATCTTGGCCGGATTGAGGATGTTATTGGGATCGAATGCCCGTTTGATGGACTGAAACAGCGCCATCTCTTCGGGCGTAAATGCCATATGCATGTAAGGTGCTTTGGCCAGTCCGATGCCGTGCTCGCCGCTAAGTGTTCCTCCAAGGTCGATTGTCGCCTGAAACACTTCTTCAATCGCCGCATAGCCGATTTTGACCTGTTCGGGGTCTTTGCCGTCGACCATGACGTTCGTATGAACGTTGCCGTCTCCGGTGTGGCCGAAGCAGGGGATCTTGATGCTGTATTTGTCGGCGATAGCATAGAATTTTTCAAGCAGCGCGGGGAGTGCCGAACGCGGTACCGTAACGTCTTCGTTGATTTTTTTGGAACCGTAGACCGAAAGAGACTGGCTGGCATTGCGGCGGGCGAACCACAGATCGGAGGCTTCTTGTTTATCCTTGGCGATTTTGAACTCGCTGCATCCGTTTTCGCGAAAGACCTGTTCGATAACGTCCAGCTGGAAATCGAGGTCCTCTTCGAGGTTGCCGTCGACATCGGTGACGAGGATTGCTCCCGCGTCCACCGGAAGTCCTTTAGAATAGACCTGTTCGACCGCACGGATGGTGAGATTGTCCAAAAACTCCATCGCAACGGGAGTGACGCCGCTCGCCATCGTTTTATAGACGGCTTCCATCGCCGCGTTCACGGTCGGGAAAATACCCATAGCCGTTTTGGTCATTTTGGGTTTTGAGAGGAGTTTCAAGGTCACTTCGGTCGTGACGGCAAGCGTCCCTTCCGACGCGATCAGGATTCCGGCGATGTTATATCCGGCCACGTCTTTGATCGTCCGTTTTCCCGCTTTAATGATGTCTCCGTTGGGGAGAACGGCGCGGATCGCCATGACGTAGTCTTTGGTGATGCCGTATTTGGCCGCCCGCATTCCGCCCGCATTCTCGCTGACGTTTCCGCCGATCGTGGAATATTCCTGACTGGCCGGATCGGGCGGATAAAACAATCCTACCTCTTCAACGGCACGCTGGAGTTCCATGTTGACGACGCCGGGTTGGACGATGGCAACCATGTTTTGCATGTCGATTTCGAGAATTTTGTTCATATGCTTTTCAAACGCCAGAACGATGCCGCCCGATGCGGGGAGAGCCCCTCCGGTGAAACCGCTGCCGGCGCCGCGCGGTACGATGACGATGCGGTGTTCGTTGCAGTATTTCAAAATGTCGCTCACATCCTGCTCATGACGTGGGAAAAGGACGGCATCGGGTTCAAACCGTTCGCGCGTCGCATCATACGAATAGGCGATAAGGTGGGCTTTGTCGCTGTAAACGTTTTCTGTTCCCAGCAGGGTGTTAAAAAAATCGATGGCGCTTGGTGAGAGCATCGTTATTCCTTGAGATCAAAATTGCGCAATAGTGCGCTTTTATCACTAAATTTTGCTTTGTACAACTCATATAACTCGCGGTTTTTTGAATTGTTTAAAGCGATCTCTTCGAGATAATGCTCTTCATAGTTATCCATCCGTGAGCTTCCCTCGCCGAACCATGCGGCCCGGATTGTCGGGATACGTGAATAAAACGGCGTCATTCCCTGTTCCGAAGAAGCGACAGACGGAGCGTGCTGAAGGAGGGTAAAGCTTTTGCAATCGAGGGTGAAGAGGGTATTGGCGCTTTGGACGTAAAGAAGGCCGACCGAATTAGCGGTGCAATAGCGGTGAAAATCTTCCGTTGTCGGCGTAGGGTGCCCTTCGCGAGAAAGATAGGCGGCAAAATTGTCAGGGTGTACCCATTCGATCATAGGCAAGCCTTTGGCAATCGTATCGTAAGCATCGTCGTTCGGGGCGATCAAAAGAGCTCTGGAATAGTCGTAGGCCAATACTGCGGTATCGGAGGCTCTGGGCGTCCAGTTGCCGCTTGGAAGGGAGTCCTGACGTATACCGTCGTATTCGCTGAGTCGCAAGATGGCACGGTTGTTGGCCGAATTGACTTGCTCGACAACCGCGTTGGCAATGATCGTATTGTGGGTTGCGTCCAGCTGTCGAACGATAAATCCGCTCATACCGGTTTGCAGATGTTTTGCCGTAACGGCTGCGCGGCCGTCTTGCACATCGAGCAAAGGGGTGGAGATGGGCGAAGCGCTGAGCGCGCCAAAAGTGATCAGGGTAAGAAGCCAGATGCGCATCATGGTAACCTTTTGATAGAGTAAGTGAGGGTGATTATAGCCTAAGGAGTCTTTGTAAATGGAATTTTTGCTATTATTTATTTCTTTTTTCCCTCTGCACGGAAGCAGGGGATGCAGTTTGACGAAGGATGAGAATGGGTCGGTTTTTTGCGTTGTTATTGTTGCCCATGCTCCTTTTCGGTGCAGTTGTTAAACCGTTTAAGTGGAAAGACGGAGAGAGTTTTTTGAGTTTTCTGGAGCGCAAAAAACTCCCTCTTTCGGTCTATTACAAGATGGATAAAGAAGACCAGAAATTGACGGAGGATATCCCTTATAACGCCAATTGTCAGATGCTGGTCGACCAAAAAAAGATTATTCGCCAGATCCTGATTCCGGTCAATGACGAACTGCAGCTGCAGATCTATTACGTGCCTAAAAAAGGGTACAAGATGAAAGTCGTTCCGATTGTCAGCGAAGAGTTCAAAGAGATTTTATATCTGCCGCTTCAAACGATTCCGTATGACGATATTCTGAAAACGACCGGATCGAAAAACCTTGCATCGGTGTTTGTCAAAATGTTCAAAGGAAGGGTGAATTTCCGCAAAGGGATTAAAAAAGGGGACCCTATTGTCATGGTCTATACCCAAAAATACCGCTTGGGGAAACCTTTTTCAATGCCGGAAGTGCATGGAGCCATGATTGAAGTCGGGGGAAAACGCTACGCGGTCTACCGTCATAAAGACGGCCGTTTTTACGATGAAAAAGGAGCTCAGTTTGAAAAGTTCATCTTTAAACTCCCTATGCGCAATCCGCGTATAACATCGCGCTTTACGAAAAGCCGGTTTCACCCGGTACTCAAACGCTATCGCGCCCATCTTGGAGTCGATTTCGGGGCTCGCCCCGGTACGCCGATCCTCTCTACGGGCGATGGCCGGGTCAGTTTCGCGGGGTACTCGCGCGGTTACGGTAAGACGATCAAAATTCGCCATACAGACGGTTTGACAAGCCTCTATGCGCACCAAAAATCGTTTAAGTCGGGTGTGAGGTCGGGTTCCAAAATCAAGCAGGGACAGATTATCGGCTACGTCGGATCGACAGGACTTTCTTCGGGACCGCATCTGCATTTCGGGATGTACCGCGGCAGCACTCCTATCGATCCGCTCAGCGTTATGAAGAAAAAAACCGAAGGTTTCACCGGAAAAGAGCGCAAAGCGTTTCTCGCGATTCGGGATAAAATGGACCGCACCTTTAAAGAGGCGCTTCGTAAAAAGACGCCTCGAAAACCATATTTCGATTTTCATGAAACCTATTACGTTGACAGTGAGACCTTCAAGCCCAAACCGTTTTAAAGGGGTTCAAAGCGATGATCCAAGATATCACGATATTGCCGTGTGAAAAATCCGACTACGTTAAACCCAAAAGAATCGCTTACCGCCAAGACGGTATTTCCAAAACATGGGACATGGTCGAAGTGCACGACAGCGTGGCGATACTGCTGTACCATGAAGAGCATGATTCGCTGATCGTCGTACGGCAATTCCGTCCTCCTGTGTATCTTAAAAACGGCAATGGATACACGTACGAGCTGTGTGCCGGCATTGTCGACAAGGACAAACCGCTTGTAAAAATCGCGCATGAAGAGATACTTGAAGAGTGCGGGTATGACGTGCCGCTTGAGAACATTGAACGACTTACGTCGTTTTACACGGCGGTCGGTTTTGCCGGATCGGTGCAGACGCTTTATTATGCCCGGGTAAACGAAGCAATGCGGGTGAATGACGGGGGAGGAATCGATGTGGAAGCAATCGAAGTGATCGAGATTCCGGTCTGTGACGCAAAGGATTTTGCTATGGATGAAACAAAGGCAAAAACGCCGGGGTTGATGTTCGGTTTCGGGTGGTTTTTCGAGAATAAACGGTAGTCATTCCCCCGGAAGGGGAAAAGATTAGAATTTGTAGCTGAGGGTCGCGTAGAAGTTACGGCCCGGTTCGTTGAGGACGAGAGGCTGTGCCCCTTCCATAATCGTGGTCAGTCCGATATAACTGTTGCTGACCGCATACGTTCGGTCAAAAAAGTTATTGATACCGGCAGTAAGGGAGAATCCGTTGCCGAAATCGGTGCCGTATTTGAGGTTGAGGAGGCCGTAACCGCCGATAGCCTGTTCCCCGTTGTTTTCATCGTATGTCTGATGTCTTGTGGCGATCCA
>NZ_JQGL01000018.1:0-3028 GCF_000747095.1 Sulfuricurvum sp. MLSB | reverse complement strand
GCTGAGCGCATCAAGCTCGGAGGTGTCTTTTTTAGTCCCTCTTTGGTACGCAACACCTGACTCGATGCTCCATTCGTTGTTGATGGCGTAATCGGCTGTAACGTCTCCGCCCACGATGCGCGCATCGATATTGGCGTATGAGGTGTTGGTACTGACACCGGTTTTATAGGCGTAGATGTAATCTTTCAGGTCGCTGTAAAAGAGCGTCCCTTTGAGGTGAAGGTTCCCGAATGTGTGCTCGACTCCCATGTCGACTTCACGGTTGATCGTTTCGTTCAGATTCGTATTTCCGATACCGCCGGCAAAATAGAGTTCTCTGGCATCCGGAACGCGTACCGATTGTCCGGCACCGACGAAGACATTTCCGTGTGAACTGTAGTGATAACGTCCCAAAACGTTTGCGCTGACATTGTCGTAATCGCGGTCTTTGGCCGTTGCCATCAGATTTTGGTCGGCATCGACATGAGTGTCATCGTAGCGCAGCCCTCCGCTCATATCCAAAGCGCCGAATGTTTTGAGCGCTTTGGCATACACGCCGACGTTATCGGTATCGGCGTCAGGGATTTGAACTTGCGCGTAAGGGTTGAGGCGTGAGCCTTTGGTGCCGTTCCAGTTGCGTGTCGAGAGGTCGATACCGAAAGTGACGTCCGCTTCAGCGATCGAGGCGGTATTTTCGGCGCGCACCCCTTTGATCGTCGCATCTACCGGTGAGACCATCGTTGCGGCGGCACTGGTAGCTCCTGCTCTGAAATCCGTCCCCATTTCGTGTTTGACTTTCGAATGGTACGCTTCGATGCTGAGTTCGTCCGAATAGGTTCCCAATCCGAAGAGCTGGTATTTGGCTTTGAACATATCGGTATCGTCGATCAGCGCATCCATCGGATAGCGCGGGTAAAGAACGTCATCGGCGCGGTCTCCGAAATAGCTGAGGGTCAGTTTTTGGTTATCACCGATATTGCCGACAATTTTTGCCCAGAAGTTTTGTCGCGTATAGGCATCATCATTTTTGTGGGCGGTTGAGTAACGCTGTCCGGCTGTGGTAGCGTTGTCGGCTTGTTCCGCCAAGGTTTTTCCATCACCGTCTTTGTACTGGCCGCTGGTCTCATGGCTGTATCCGACAAGCGCCTGTACGGCGTCATTGCCGCCTTCGACGGTAGCAGAAACTTTGCGGTAATCATAGCTTCCAAGTGTTGCGGAGATTTCACCGTGCATCCCTTTGGAAGGGTCTTTGGTGACAACGTTGATCGCACCTCCGAGGCTGCCGAACTGCGTGACGTCAAAAGGACCTTCCTGAACTTCGACCGAAGCGATCTGGCTGGAGGATACGTGCATTGCGGGCGGATCCATACGGTTCGGACACGCACCGCAGATTTTGGCGTCATCGATGGTGACGTTGAGGTTGTCTTTTTTGAATCCGCGCAACACGATGTCGTTTCCGATAGCGGTCGTACGTACATGGGTGATTTCCGGAAGCGCTCCCGAGAGCATTTCGCCCAGATCGGATTGGCGGGAAAATTTCACTATTTCATCGGCAGTGATGCGTGTGGCATCGCTTTTAGGAGCAGCGGCTTCAACGGTAATTTTTTGGATCGTGACCGGTTCGGTGGCGAGCGCAGCAACAGCTGCCACCGAAAGGAGAGTAAACGTCTTCATACTTTAATTCCTTAAGCAAATATGAAGAAGTGTAGGAAAGAAGTGTTACATTAGTGTTAAATCGCTATACTTTTGTTTATGAAACCGACCGTAAAACGAATAATCTTAACACTTGTACTTTTGGCCGCTTCGGGCTACTTTCTCTTTACCGGTTTTTCGATCCTATTCAAGTCGTAGTGACACATCTTCGGGAAACTGCATCGTGACGCAGTGAAGCGAGCCGTGCTGGCGGATCAGGACGGAGCAGTCGATGGGGACGATGTCGCGTCCTTTGAAGGCTTTGCGGCAGATGTCGATCGCTTCGGCATCGTACGGGTCGTTGTAGACGGGGAGGAGCACCGCGCCGTTGATGATGAGGAAATTGGCGTAGGTAGCGGGCAAGCGCTCATCGTCGTAAAACGCCGGAGAACACATCGGCAACGCAATCAGCTTAAACGGTTCGCCGTCCAAATCCCGCAACGCCGTCAGCTCCTCTTCCATTTTTTTAAGAGCCGCATAGTGCTCGTCCGTTTGATCGTCGCATTTAACATACATAATCGTATCGGTATCGATGAAGCGGGCGAGGGTATCGATGTGGCTGTCGGTGTCATCACCCGCGAGGTAGCCGTGGTTCAGCCACAAAATCTGCTCCACGCCGAACTCTCGCTTGAGAATCGCTTCGGTTTGCGCTTTGGTCAGATGGGCGTTACGGTTGGGATTGAGCAAACATTCCGCTGTTGTCAAAAGGCTTCCCGCCCCGTTGGATTCGACCCCGCCCCCTTCTAAAATCAGATCGACTTTGTGCATCGGAGCACCGTAAACGTGTGCGATGGCGGAACTCATCGCATTGTCGCGCGACGCGTCGAACTTGCCGCCCCATCCGGTGAAGGTGAAATCGAGCAGCAGCGGTTCGTCCTCGTCTTCGTCGATGACGGAAAGAACGCTGCAGTCGCGCGCCCATGTGTCGTCGCTCTGATAGGGGATGAAGACAAGGTTGTCGTGCGAGGCGAAATAGCTTTTGACGACGTCGACATTATCGCAGACGATCAGGCAGGGCTGGTAGCGGGCAACGGCATTGGCGATATTGACGAACGTCTGACGCGCTTCTTCGAGATACGGCGCCCAGTCGCTTTGGGGATGAGGGAAAATGAGCTGAACGAAACTTTGGGGTTCAAATTCGGCGGGGAAATAACGCATTAATTTACCTTGGTCTATAATTTCGCCATCTATCACCGTTAGGGATACAATGGGATCTATTACGCTTAGCCGCGAGGCACTGATTCATAATCTTGACATTATCGCACACCAAGTTGGAGCCAAAGATAAAATCGCCGTCGTTTTAAAAGATAACGCGTACGGGCACGGAGCGGTTCTGATTGCACAGGCATGCGCCGAA
>NZ_JQGL01000017.1 GCF_000747095.1 Sulfuricurvum sp. MLSB | reverse complement strand
CGATCAGCTTTGCGGCCGCGATGGCAATCGGGCCGATGGTCGGCGGCTACTTCGGTTTGGCATCGCTGTTCTGGATCACCGCCGTGCTGGCGATCGTGTCGATGGTCATATTGTTTACGGGCGTTCCGACACCGCCGCGCATCCGCCATATCTACCACTCCGCTACGACCACGTCGGACATCCTCAAAGATCCCAATCTCCTCTCGATGATCATCACCAACGGGATGCAAAAAGGGCTGATGACGGTCGCGTTCGTTCTGATCCCGGTCCTTCTGATCCAGCCCGAATACGGTTTTGCGTGGGAGAAAAAAGAGCTGTGGCAGGCCTATGTGCCGGCAATGGTGCTGGGTCTGCTCGCGATGGGGCCTGCCGCCGTTTTCGGCGAAAAGTTCAACAAACCGCGCGAAATCTTTTTGATCTCGATCGTCCTCTTCATCGTGTCGTTCACCCTGCTGGGATTTGCGTCGCAGGGGTGGGAACTGGTTCTGGGCGTCGTCAGTTTCTTCGTCGCGTTCAACATGATGGAACCGCTGGTGCAGTCGATGATCAGCAAATACGCGCGGGTTCACCAAAAAGGGGCGGCGTTGGGGATCGCCAACGGCTTTGCCTACCTGATGACCTTCATCGGCGGGGCCGTAGCCGGGATCGCGCTGCAATACGGCGGACGTGAAACATTTGCCGTCGCGCTGATCGTCATCACGACGCTGTGGCTGCTGTGGACCTTCAAAATGGCGAATCCGCACCGCTATTCGCATCTTTACATCTCTGCGGATCATGTGGATATGGAGAAGCTCAACGCGCTGGAACACGAACATATCGCCGAGTGGTATATCAACGAGACCGAAAATATCGTGGCGGTCAAATACCGTAAAGATATGGTGGAAGAAGAAGCGATAAAAGCGAAGATTGTTAAATAGAGTTGTGAAAGCCCCGCGTTAGCGGGATGCCAAGAAAAAAACCTATAGCTTGATGACGCGTACCTGAGTGCCGGCGTCGAGCTCACTGTCCTCTTCGCCGCAGATCATCAAGGCGGCATCTCCCAAAAGATTCGTCAGTATGGCCGAACTCCCCGTCTTTTTGCCCTCGAAATCGACCCAGTAGCGCCCCTCTTCGAACGTCAGGTTGCAGGCCGTAAACTCGCTTTTGTTCGAGCGTTTGGCGAACGGGGTTTTAAGCGTCGCCTCAATCGGCTCGCAAGGGTTTGCTATCCCCATCATCCGCGCCATCATCGGGACAACGTAAAGGATGAAGGTAACCGTCGAGGAGTAGGCAAATCCGGGAAGGGAGACGATAAACTTCTCTCCCCGCTGCGCCACCATCACGTGTTGTCCCGGCTTGATGTTAACGCCTTTGAAGATCACTTCGGCACCGAGCTTGGGGACGATATGTTTGACAAAATCGTAATCGCCCACGCTGACACCGCCAGTACTGACGACGATGTCGCTGGAGCGCAGCGCTTCGTCAAACCGCTCCATGATCGCTTTTTTGTCATCACCCACGATACCCATCTGAACGCACTCGCCGCCCAGATTTTCGACGAGGGCTTGCAGCGTGTAGCTGTTGGAGCTTCGAATCTGTCCGGCGTGGCGGGACTCTTCGCCGATATCAAGGATTTCGCTCCCCGTCGCGACAACCGCAACGCGGGGACGTTGAGCGACGCGCACCATCACCCGGTTAATCCCCGCCAATACGCCTATCTGCGCAAATCCGAGCTTCGTCCCCCGCGCTATCAGAGTCTCCCCTTCGCGGTAGCTCTCGCCGATCGGACGGACGGCAAATCCGATAGGGACAGGTTTTTCAATCACTATCTCGCCCTCTTGTACCCGAACGTTTTCGATCGGGATCAGCGTATCGGAGCCTTCGGGCATCAACGAGCCGGTAAAGGTTTTAATGCACATTCCGCTGATCACGCTGCCAATCTTGTCGGCACCCGCGGGGTTGTCTCCTTCGATGACGAGCGTATCAAATTCGGCCAGATCGGCATGGCGCAAGGCATAACCGTCCATAGATGCCGTCGGGTGAGAAGGATAGTCTTCGCCTGCAACAATGTCCTCGGCCAGAATCCGTCCCAACGCGCTGCTCAAAAAGACCCGTTCGCTTCGCACCGCACCCATTGGAAGAAGCGAAAGCATATTTTGGGACGTCTCGTACGAGATCATGCTCACGATTTGCCCCCCAGCAGTCCCGAACCCTCAATCGGTGTCGAGCGGTCGCGCGCATACAGACGCTCGCCGTTTTTCAGATCGTATTTCCAAATCGGTGCGGACGCTTTGAAATCCTCGACGAACGCATCGATCGTCTCAAGCGCTACCCGGCGCTTCGGTGAAAAAACGGCCGCGATGTACGAGGATTCGTGCACCAGAACATCTCCTCTGCTGTGCGCCATTTTGAGTGTCGCGCCCAACGGTGCGGCTTTGGCGACCCACGCTTCGAACCATGAGGTCAAAATCGGCTCGTACACGTCAAAACTCAGCCCCTCGATCCCGTCCTCTTCGCGCACCGTCCCCACAAACGGGATATAGGCGCCGTAGTTATTATCCGATTCTTCGGCATACCAGCGATTCAGGATTTCAGGAACATTAAGTGCCCCGTCGTAAAGTTCAAGCACATCAGCCTCCGCAGACTGGGGGAAGCAAGGATACTTTGTCCCCGTTTTTCAGAGGCGTGTCGAGCGATGCGACGAGGGCGTCGTTCACCGCAACGGCACAAGAATCAAGCCATTGCCCCATTTCGGTATCGTTTTTAAGCGCTTCGGCGACCTCGCGCAAAGAGGCCGCTTCCAGCGTCAACGGAGCCTTTTGGATCGGTCCTAAAAATTCGATTGTCACCATGACAATTTCCCCTTTTTGGGCGGTATTATTGAAGCCAATTATATCGCAAGAGAACTAACAGAGCTTTGTTAGCCTTCGATTAGTATAATATTTTTCTTATTTCCAAAAGAGGGACCTTTGTGATTTTCGGAAAAATTGATTTTTTGAATCTTCTGCCGTTTCATGTTTTTATCAAACGCTACGCCAGATCGCTCCGATTTCACCAAAGCCTCCACCACCACAAAGGGGTCCCCTCGGCGCTGAACCAAGAGTTTGCGATGCGGCGGATCGATGCGGCGTTTATCTCCAGCATCACCGCCAAAAACTGCACCCATTTCAACGTCGGAATCGTCGCGAAGCGTGAAGTCCTCAGTGTTTTGTCCCTTCCGGCGGAATTGTCGAAAAACGATGCCGATTCGGCAACCTCCAACCGCCTTTCCCAAATACTCGGGACCCACGGGGAGGTACTGATCGGGGACAAGGCGCTGCGCTATTATTACAGCGGAGGCGAACACACCGATCTGGGCAGGGTATGGCATGAGAAGACGGGTTTGCCGTTTGTCTTTGCCCTTCTGTGCACACACGAGCATACGGACGAGCTCAAACGCCTCAGCCGCGCATTCGTCAAAACCAAAATCCGTATTCCGTACTATATTTTGAACGAAGCCTCCCGTAAAAGCGGCCTGACCCCGGCTCAAATCACCCACTATCTGAAATTCATTAGCTATAAAGTGGATGCGAAAGAGGAGAGAGGGTATAAGCGGTTTGTGAGAGAAGCGAAAAAGAGAGGGCTAAACCCCTCTTTGAGTAAAATTCGCTATTAAAAACAAAAATGGTAAGTTATCGAGTATGAATGTACTCACATTACTTGTTTTGAGAACTCAATATGTCAAATTGTCATATTTTTTAGTAATTTTTTGATATTATAATATTATAGATAAATCAAGGGAGGAGGCTTAAGAAATGGACACAAATTTATTTTTTACCATAGGCTTTCGACCAAAAGAAAATACTATCGACATATACACAAAATCATATCAAGACAACTACTTCATAGATATAGATATAAAAAACCATACTATCAACTATGGCGGTAAAATTAAAGTGTATGATAAATTTACACAAAATATTGTAAAACCAGAAGATTTTGTTGTTTTAGAGTGTGTAAATCGTTTACTTGAAAGAGGATATAAGCCTGAAAATATTCAATTAGAAAAAGTATATCCTGCTGGACATGGTTTTTCAGGAAGACTTGATATTTGTGTCACTCACGATGATGGAACTGAATATTTATTAATCGAATGCAAAACCTATGGAAAAGAGTTCGATAAAGAATTTAACCGTATGAAAAAAGATGGCGGGCAACTTTTTACTTACTTTAAATTTAGTAACAATGCAGATATTATTATGCTTTATGCATCCGAGCTAAAAGCCGATACACTCGTATATAAAAATGAGATTGTAAAAATTGAAGACGACTATAAAACGGGTGATGTAAAAGATTTCTATGACAAATGGAATAAACTTACAAAAGACAATGGGGTATTTGACCCTTGGGTCAACCCTTATAATTTTGAAAGCAAAGCATTAACTATAAATGAGCTAGAAGAGATAAGACCTGAAGATAGTAGCTTTATTTTCAATCGTTTTCTTGAAATCCTTCGTCACAATGTAGTTTCAGACAAGCCAAATGCTTTTAATAAAATTTTTACACTATTTCTTTGTAAAATTTATGATGAAAAATCAAAACATAATACAGACGAAGAGTTAGATTTTCAATGGATTGAAGGCAAAGACGATAATGTTTCTTTTCAGCTTAGATTGACTGATTTATATAAAAATGGAATGAAAGATTTTTTAGATAAAAATGTAACAGACTTTTCAGATGAAGATTTCGATTCAAAATATGCATCGCTCTTTAGCGGGGATGAACAATTAAAAAAATCACTTAAAACTGAGATTGCAAGACTACGT
Organism: Sulfuricurvum sp. MLSB; assembly: GCF_000747095.1. GTDB lineage: Bacteria > Campylobacterota > Campylobacteria > Campylobacterales > Sulfurimonadaceae > Sulfuricurvum. Next base: position 52,381 of record NZ_JQGL01000017.1, on the reverse strand, counting down.
TTAGAAAAAAATAATGAATTTGCTATTAAAGAAGTTTATGATCAAAAATCATTTTTGGAAAATGCAAAAGTTGTCAAAGAAGTTGTAGAACTATTACAAGGTTTTAAAATACGCTACACTCAAAAACAACAGTATCTATCTGATTTTTTTGAATTACTTTTAACAACCGGACTTAAACAAGAGTCTGGACAATTTTTTACACCTGTTCCTATTGCACAATTTATTATAAAAAGTTTACCTATTGACAAAATGGTAGAAGACAAATTGAAATCTGGTAAAAAAGATGATTTACTCCCTTTTATCATAGATTATGCCGCAGGAAGTGGACATTTTCTCACTGAGAGTATGCACGAAATTCAGCGATTACTTTTAAATACAGACACAAGCAAATTAAAATCAGAAGCAAAAAGTTTTATTGATGTTTCCAAGATTAGACATTTTGATTGGGCATCACAATATGTTTATGGCATAGAAAAAGATTACCGATTAGTAAAAGTTGGGAAAGTTGGTTGTTACCTACATGGAGATGGGCTGGCAAACGTTATGCATTCTGATGGATTATCCAATTTCAAACACAGCGATTACAAAGGAAAATTAAACGAAATAGACAAAGACTTTTGCCAAGAAAATAAACAATTTGAAATATTGGTTTCAAATCCCCCTTATTCTGTATCTGCATTTAAAAATGCATCACGTGAATACTATAGAGAAAATGATTTTGAACTTTATGATAAGCTCACAGACAATAGCTCAGAGATTGAATGCTTATTTGTGGAGCGAACCAAACAATTACTCAAAGATGGCGGAGTAACAGGTATTATTCTACCAAGCTCAATACTTAGTAATACTGGAATTTACACAAAAACCAGAGAAATAATTTTGCAATATTTTGAAATTATTGCTATTGCGGAACTCGGTTCCAATACCTTTATGGCAACAGGAACCAATACTGTCACTTTATTTATGCGAAGAAGAAATAACTACGACAGTATCAATCTCAAAATAGCTATTGAAAAGTTTTTTAGTGTATATCAAGATGTTACACTGGGTGGCGTTGAAAAACCAGTAACTAAATATATAAATTATGTGTGGGGAGCCATTTCATTTGATGATTATATATCTATGCTCAAATGTGAACCCAATGAAAAGATAACAAAACATGAAATTTATACCGAATATCGCAAAAAACTAAAAGCCAAAAATGAGAAAGAGTTTTGGAATCTATTACTAGAGCGAGAAGCAGAAAAACTCTACTATTTTATTCTCACCTATCCACAAAAAGTAATACTGATAAAAAGTGGTGAAAAAGATGCAGAAAAACGCTTTTTAGGGTATGAATTTAGTAACCGTAGAGGAAGTGAAGGGATTCATCCTATACAAAGAGGCAAAAGTATAGATGAGTGCACGCAACTCTTTGACTCTAATATTTTTGACAATCCAACAAAAGCAAGTACTTATATCTACAAAGCATTCGAGGGTGATTTTGATAGCCCAATACATGAGAGTATTCAAAACAATGTTACTAGACATAATTTGGTAGATATGCTAACTTTTGATCGAGTGGAGTTTGAAAAAAATATTTCGCTTTCGGTTAAAAAAAAAGTAAAAATTGAAAGCAAATGGCAACTAAAAAGACTGGGTGAAATTTCAACTATTGACTATGGAACTCGCATTGTAAAAAAAACTGCACAAGGCAGTGTTTACCCTGTATATGGAGGCGGAGGAGAAACTTTCAAATCAAACGATTATAATAGAGAAGATGTTTTTATAATTTCAAGATTTGGGATGTCACCAAAATGTGTCAGGTATGTATATGGAAAATTCTTCCTAAATGATTCAGGATTAACTCTAAACACATCCGATTCATCTGTTCTAAATCAAAATTACTTAAATCAATATTTATTCTTAAATCAAGAGAGAGTTTATTTGTGTGGTCAAGGTGTTGCACAAAAAAATCTTGAAATTGAAACTTTTAACTCTTTAAAAATACCACTTCCACCACTCGACATTCAACAAAAAATTGTAAATGAAATTGCAGTTTTAGAAGCGAAAGAGAAGAAAGCGAAAGAGGAAATTGAGAGTTTGAAATCAAAATCAAACGAAATTTTTAGTTCTAATAATGAAACTGTTATAAAAAGGTTTGATGAAGTTTGTAAGTTGAAAGCAGGAGATTTTGTAAAAGTTGGAAATATTAGTAAAGAGAAAATAGAAAATTCATTCCCTTGTTATGGAGGAAATGGTTTGAGAGGTTATGTAAAAACTTTTACTCATGAAGGAAAATATTCTTTAGTTGGTAGACAAGGTGCTTTATGCGGTAATGTTCATTTAGTTGAAGGTAAATTTCACGCAACAGAACATGCTTTAGTTGCAAAACCTTTAAATGATATTGATATAAATTGGCTACACCACAAATTAGTTTCTATGAATTTGAATCAATATGCTACTGGAACAGCTCAACCTGGACTTTCTGTAATAAATTTAAAACCAATAGAAATAAATGTTCCACCACTTTCCGAACAGCAAAAAATCGTTTCTAAAATAGAAAAAATTGAAGCGCAAATAGCTCTTTTGGAGACTCAAATCGCAGAGATTCCAAAACAAAAAGAAGGAATTTTAAAAAAATATCTGTAAGATTTTTTTGAAGCGAAAAAGAGAGGGCTAAACCCCTCTCTCGGAAAAATTCGTCGCGGCTAAATAAGCTTACGCCGCTCTTTGTAGCTTTCGATATTTTCCAAAATCTTTTCAATCTCACCAAATACCTCGATGGAGAGTTTGATCCCCTCGACGATCTCGTTTTCATTGCTCGGATATTCATGGGTGAGCTTATTGCGGAGCTTTCGATAGGTCATCCACTCTTCGCCGTTTTCGATAATTTCGAGCTTTTCCAGTTTGTCTAAAATATCCAAAAGAGACATATTGTCGCGGTATTCGCCAATTTCGTCCAAAAAGATCCGAAACAGCTTCTCTCCCATCATGTCTTGAAGCTTGATAAAACGATAAATGAAGGTATCGATCGTTTTGATTTTTTCAAAATCTTCAAAAACTCCCGAATCGATATGGCTCCACGCTTTGATCTCATTGACTGCACTTTTTGCACGGTGCAGGTGTAGATGGATTTTTTCTATAATCTCTTGCATCATAGCAATATCCCCTCTTTTAGTATCGTTTCAAAAAGTTTCTGAGGAGGGGTTTGCGGGGTTTGAATAATCAGATCGATTTTGCGTCCTATCCCCCGAAGCTCCATGCGAGAGAGGATTTTGAGTTCGTCTTTTAGCGTGATGGATTTGCGGGTTTGGACAAAGAGGTCGATGTCTCCCCCCTTTTTGGTATCATCGGTTCGACTTCCGAACAAAAAAATCTTTGCATCGTCAATTATTTCATGCAACGTTGATTTGATAATATCGATTTCAGAACGTTGCAACCGCATCTATGACCCTTTCGATAGAAAATAGTAAAGCTATTATAACTTAGAATCGATGGGAATTAAAATCGCCCGACAGGGCGAAAAAAGGAAAGCGTTACCGCTGAAGAAGCGCTTCGACCCGCGCGAGCGTTTCGTCCACTCCGATGATCGCCATGACGCTGTCCAGACCGGGGCCTGAGAGTTTCCCCATCAGCGCGATCCGCAACGGCTGGCCGATTTTCCCAAAACCGATCCCCAGCTCCGAAACCACCTGTTCCATCACATGATGGTAATCGCTGGGGAGATGTAGTTGTTCGGCACTCTGAAGAGCTGCACAGAATTTTTCCAATACCTCTTTACTGTCCTCTTTGTACCCTTTTTTCAATGCCGCTTCGTCATAGTCGGCAGGACGGACCAGAATCTCTCCGATCAATATCGCCATCTCGACAAGCGTTTTGGCACGCTCTTTGACCGCGTCAAGCAAAATCTCCCGTTTGTCATGGCTGATCAGTACCACGCCGTGAAATTCAAGAAGTTCGCAGAGTTTCTCGTTCGGCATGTTTTTGAGATAATGGCTGTTGAGCCAGTCGAGCTTTTCGACGTTGTACACCGACGCGGAGCGGTTGATGTCGCTCGGATCGAAGAGCTCGAGCATCTCGCTCAGCGAGAAAATCTCCTGGTCTCCGTGGCTCCATCCCAGACGAACCAGAAAGTTCAGCAGCGCCTCGGGAGTGTAGCCCAGCTGTTTGTACATCATGACGTCGGTCGCGCCGTCGCGTTTGGAGAGTTTTTTCCCCTCGTGGTTGTGAATCATCGGCACATGGAAAAATTTCGGGATCGGAAAACCGAGCGCGTCGTAAACGACCATCTGTTTGGGGGTGTTGGAGAGGTGATCGTCCCCTCGGATAACGTCGGTCACTCCCATCAGCGCATCGTCCACGGCAACGACGAAATTGTACGTCGGAGTACCGTCGGCACGTGCAATGATGAAATCATCAAGGATATCCTCGACATTGAAGACGACATCTCCTTTGACCCCGTCATGCACTGTCAACGTGCCGCTCAGCGGAGCTTTGATACGGATAACGCTCTCTCTCCCCTCGGGAGGGGTCCCCGTAAAATCGCGGTAGCGGTTGTCGTATTTGGGGCGCTCTTTGCGCGCGCTCTGCTCTTCGCGCAGCGCTTCCAGCTCCTCTTTGGACATGTAGCAGCGATACGCTTTCCCCTCATCCAGAAGCTTCTGGGCGTATTCTTGGTAAATAGCCAAGCGCGAAGACTGGTATTCGATCTCTCCGTCGTGCTCCAATCCGACCCATTTGAACGCCTCGACAATCGCTCGTGCCGCCGCTTCGTCGTTACGGCTGAAATCGGTGTCTTCGATACGGAGCAAAAACTTCCCGTTATTACGTCTGGCCCACAAATAGCTCAACAGCGCCGTCCGTAATCCGCCGATGTGCAAATACCCCGTCGGGCTGGGGGCGAAACGAGTAACTACCATGATGAAATTCCTTTTAAAACAATTACACAATTTTAGTTGAGGCTATGTTAAAAGCGGGTAAAATAGAGAACTTTGTGCCAGGAGATTCGATGCGTTCCCTTACCCTTTCAGCCGTATTAGCCACTTTTTTATGGAGCGCCCCTGTCGGAGGGGTAAGTATTTTGGTCAAAAACAGTCCTATCACCCTCTATGAAATTCAGCAAGAAATGAAACAAAGCGGTACCAATGCCAAACAAAGCGCCGATGCGCTGATTCGAAAAAAACTCGAACAACTCGAAGCGCAGGAGAAAAAAATCACCGTCACCCCCGCCGAAGTGAGTGACGAGATTGCGCGGATGGCAGCCCAGAACAACCTTTCCGTCGATCAGTTTTACAATGCGATGCAAACCGTTCGGGGGATCAGCGAAAAAGAGTTGAAAGTCAAAGTCGAAGAGACGCTCAAGGGGCAAAAGCTCTACCAGAGCATCGCGTTTTCAAAAATGGCGCAGCCGAGCGCAGAAGAAGAGGCGGAATACTATCAGCTTCATCTGAATGACTTTTCCCGCCCCGAGAGCTTTGAGGTGACCACCTACCTCGCGGCTTCCCAAGAAGCGCTGCAGGCAAAAATAGCCGATCCGATGCGCCATGTCGAAAACATCCAGGTCAAAGATGAAACCATCGCGTTCAACGCCGTCCATCCGCAACTGGCCCAAATACTGAATAAAATTCCCGAAGGGAGCTTCGGGCCGATTCTCCCCAACGGCAAAAACGGCTTTATGAGTTTTTACATGAAAGACAAGATTAACGTCGTGACCGAAAATCTCGATTCGATCCGTCCTGAGATTTCCAATGCCATTCTGGCTGAAAAACGCAATCAGGTTCTGAACGATTATTTCACCCGATTGCGTCTCAGCGCCGACATCAAAGTCCTGCGTCTTCCATAGATAACGGCGAGGGGTTCTTATCCCTTCACCATCTCATTCAGGATCACAAACAATTCCCGGCTCGCATTTTCCGCTTCTTCGAAACACGCAATAATCTTCTCGTCATTCTCTACCGGATCTTTGGAGAGCAATTCCATCGCTTTGCGAATCTCTTCGTGCACTTTTTTATGCGGAGCACTCAAACGGCCGTAAGCCGGAGATTCTGAAAAAACGGCTTTTCCGTCTCCGTGCTCATACCACTTTCCAAGCGCACAACTGTGATGATCGCTGAACACATGAGACACTTTGCCCTCGAAGCCCGCTTCATAGGCGTGTGCTTTGAAAATCATATGGTCGATTTTTGCCATATTGGTGAAGATTTCATGGCTAATCACCTGATTGTCCTGTTTGATCTTTTCGACATTTTGGATCAGACGTGACATCACCTGTTTAAACTCATCCAGACGACGGGTCGAATCGATTGCGTATTCTTCGACCTGTTCGCTGTTTTCGACCATTCCGACCGAATTTTGTTTCAGGACGCTGATGTTTGCTTCGACTTCACTCGTCGCTTTTTGCGTCCGCTCCGCCAGCTTGCGCACCTCGTCGGCAACGACCGCGAAGCCGCGCCCGTGTTCGCCCGCGCGCGCTGCTTCGATCGCCGCGTTCAAGGCCAGAAGGTTCGTCTGATCTGAAATGTCTTTGATCAGCGTGATAACATTGGATATTTCGCTGACGTTGTGGTTCAGCTGTTCGGAATTCTCGCGGGAATTGTTGATCATTTCGGTAATGTTGGACATACTCGTCATGATGGCATCGGTTTGGGCACTCACCTGATCTACGACAACTCCTGTCTCGTTATTCAACTCGTTCACGTCAGTGAGGTCCTCGATGCTGCTTTCCAAAGAGCTGCGAAGACTGCCGGCATTATCGATGTTGCCGCTGATCATTCCGTGTGCCAAGGCCAGCGACATCTGAATTTTTCGCACCTGTTCTTCCGTTTTCGCTTTTGCCTCCGATGCCTCCGCCGCTTTTTTCTGCGCTTCGATGGCAATCGCTTCGACTTTGTCGATAAATACGTTGAAACTCTCGGCCGCTTTGCCGATCTCGTCGTTCGAAGCGACATGAAGCCGTTTGCTAAGATCCGCATCCCCGCTGGCCAGTTCCTGCGCAATGACGTCCAAATGCTCAATCGGTCCCGTTACGGCGCGGCGCACAATGATGATCAGCAAAAACAATATGACCGCATCGATCAGCGCCATGATGACGAGTTGGCGAAGCAGCGAATTTTCGGATTCGTTGATGAGTGCTTCGACGGTTTCAAGTTTTTTCCCCGAAAACGCGTATCCGATCTGTTCACCGGAGTAGTCTTTGATCGCGATCGGCGTAACGTAGTACCCATCAGTGACAAAAGAGCCGGCCGCAGGGTCAAACGTGCTGCTTCCCAATTCTTCCAAAAAGGCTTTGTCTATTACATCTTCTTTGACCGCAAGCGTATGGCCCTCACCTATTTTGCGGGCATTTGCCAGTTCGTTAGCAGTCTCTAAAAAGCGGTTATCAATGGCAACAATCACTTCGGTGCCGAAATCCTCACGCAAATCCTTGACGACCGAGTTAAGGCCTTGCATAAACTCAACCGATCCGATGTATGCGCCTCCGGACAAAATCGGTGCAATACCGCGCAATTCCAGTCCGGCAACCCCGACTTCAATGGCAACCAACGGTTTGCGGCTCTCTTTGACCGCAACAATCGTTTTACGAAAACCGGAGAGATCGTCTCCGTATTTCTCCGGTTTCCACACACGCAGAAAACTGCGGACATCGCTGTCGTGGACATGGATTTTGATGTTCCCGAATTTGGTATTTTCTTTGTACTCTTTGGAAAGCGATTTGAGGCTGCTGAGCATTTGAGCCCGGTCCCCGCTCGCCAGCCCGTTGACTACTGCGCTGTTTTTCGAGATGCTGATTGCATTGGTGATACCCACGTTTTTCTTCGATTCAATCGCCTCGCCGAAAACCGTTGTCATCTCTTTGGCCTGCGCTGTATAGACATTTGATCTGAGCTGATCGACCGATGCCCAATAGTTGATCAATACGATCACAAATCCGACGCCGATCGAAGCGATGAGCGGTATGTGTACTTTTTGCGCGATGCTTAAATTGTTCATTTATACCCTTTGAGCAGATTATTATTGTCATCTTAGGGTAACGAAACAGTGTAAAAAGAACGTAAAAAGCAGACAGCCAAAAAAATTAATTGAGGAAATTAAAGAAGGGAAATGAAGGCGCTGCGACGGCTATTAGCCGTTGTAGCGTTCGAGGTATTTCGTATCGAAGTTATTGGAAACGAAATCAGGGTTTTTCATCATTTTCATGTGGAACGGAATCGTGGTTTTGATCCCGGTGATCGTAAACTCGCTGAGTGCGCGGTGCATCCGCTCGATCGCGTCGTTACGGTCTTTGCCGTGGACAATCAGCTTTCCGATCATTGAATCGTAGGTCGGCGGAACGATATACCCTGCATGCGCATGGGTATCGATACGGACGTTACGGCCGCCGGGAGCGATCCACTGGGTGATTTTCCCCGGACACGGCAGGAATTTAACCGGATCTTCGGCGGTAATGCGGCACTCGATCGAATGTCCGCTGAGGACGACGCTCTCCTGCGCCGGAAGCGCTTCGCCTTCGGCAACACGGATCATCATCTCGATCAAATCCAGACCGCTAACCATTTCGGAAACGCAGTGTTCCACCTGAAGACGGGTGTTCATTTCCATAAAGTAGAAATTTTTATCGGCATCGAGCAGATACTCGAACGTCCCCGCCCCTTCGTACTTGATGTATTTGGTCGCACGCACCGCAGATGCGTGCAGCTCGGCACGCACTTCTGGAGTCAACGCAACCGCAGGCGATTCTTCGATAAGCTTTTGGTGGCGGCGCTGCATCGAACAGTCGCGTTCGCCGATATGCAACACGTTGCCGTGGCTGTCGGCAATAACCTGAACCTCAATGTGGCGCGGGTTTTTAATGAATTTCTCCATGTAGATGGTGCCGTCGCCGAATGCGCCGATCGCTTCGGCTTCCGCCGCCAAAAAGGCATTTTCGAGATAACTTTCGTCTTCAACGACACGCATTCCGCGCCCGCCGCCGCCGGCAGCCGCTTTAAGAATGATCGGGTATCCGACCTCTTTGGCGCGAACCGCAGCGTCCGCGATATCTTTGATCGCACCGTCAGATCCCGGAACAACCGGAACACCGGCGGCGATCATGACATCTTTGGCTTTGGATTTATCGGACATCATGACCATAACTTCCGGAGTCGGCCCGATGAACTTAATCCCGTGGTGGGTACATATCTCGACGAAATGCTGATTTTCACTTAAAAATCCGTATCCCGGAAATACCGCATCGCACCCGCTGATTTCGCACGCGGCGATAATAGCGGGAATATTAAGGTAGCTTTGCGAACTGGGCGCCGCACCGATACAAATCGCCGCATCGGCCAATTTCAGGTACGACGCGTCTTTGTCGGCAGTCGAATAGACGGCAACCGCCTCTTTGCCCATCTCTTTGATCGTTCGAATGGCGCGCAGAGCGATTTCGCCCCGGTTCGCCACTAAAATACGTTTGATTTCCGCCATGATTAGAGTTTCTCAACCGCGAAAAGTGGCATATCGTATTCGACCGCCTGACCGTCAGAAACCAGAATGCTGACAATTTTACAATCAAATTCCGCTTCGAGCTCGTTCATGATTTTCATCGCTTCGAGAATCGCAATGACCTGTCCTTTTTTGACGCGGTCGCCGACTTTCACAAACGGAGCCGAATCAGGAGACGGGGCTGAATAATACGTTCCGACCATCGGTGAAACGATCATGTCGCCAGTATGTACCGGAGCCGCAGATGCGGCAGCCTCAACTGCGACAGGAGCCGCCGTAGGAACCGCTGCGATCGCTGCAGGAGCCGCCGCCATCACCGGTGCCGCAACGGCACCCACATTTTTTTCCAGTTCGATTGAAAAATTGTCCTGAGTGATTTTTAATTTTGAAAGAGTGCTGGTGTCAAACTCTTGCAAAAGGCTTTTGATTTGTTTCATATCCATCGAAAAAAGCTCCTAAAAGTAGGGTAAGAGATGTGTTATACTACCACAAATTATTTTAACAACGGATATAGCATGGGTCTTAAAAGCGATGGATGGATACGGGAAAAAGCGTTAAAAGAGGATATGATCACCCCTTTTTGCGAGGAACAAGTCGGCGTCGGCGTCGTCAGCTACGGCCTTAGCTCGTACGGCTACGACATCCGCGTAAGCAACGAATTCAAAATTTTCACCAATCTCAATTCGACCGTCGTCGACCCCAAACATTTTGATGACGCGAACGTTGTCGACTTTACCGGGGACGTCTGCATCGTTCCGCCCAATTCGTTTGCACTTGCCCGGACGGTGGAGTTTTTCAAAATTCCCCGCGACGTCCTCGCCATCTGTCTGGGGAAATCAACGTACGCCCGCTGCGGTATTATCGTCAACGTCACCCCGTTCGAACCCGAGTTCGAAGGGCACATTACGATTGAAATCTCCAACACTACCCCGCTTCCGGCGAAAATCTACGCCAACGAGGGAATAGCACAGGTATTGTTTTTGCAGGGCGATGAGATGTGCGAAACCAGCTATAAAGACAAAAGCGGCAAGTATCAAGGGCAAGAAGGAATCACCCTTCCGCGTATTTTAAAATAAGAAGTGGTAAAATTTCGAAAATTTATCCTGTAAGGAATCCCGATGCTACACGAATACCGCGACATCATCACCCATATGAAACAAAACGATGCGGCGAATGCCCACTTTTTGAAAATTTTCGACCGCCACAACGAGCTGGACGATCAAATCGCCAAAGCTGAAAGCGGTGAAGTTCCGATGAGCGACCTTGAGATGGAAAAACTCAAAAAAGAAAAACTGCTTCTCAAAGACGAAGCCTACGCAATGATCATCGAATACAAAAAAGAGAACAATCTCTAAAATATTGTTCTGAACGCCAACGGGATTTTATTCCTTTGGCTACGTTTGCCTCTGCGAGGCAGATTTTTTTCCCCTTCTCCTCCCTATAGTACCCATTGAGTTTTTTTTTAGCTTCCTCCTGATACGATTAGCATCGTTTCTTATATCAAGGAGTAGTGATGAATCCCGCGCCATCGTACAGCGCGCTTGCCGAATTCGGCCGTGCGTTGCTGAACCGACCGTCCTTGCAAGAGGGACTTCCGATGATTTCGGAATATGCAAAACAGTCCATCGGTGCGGAGCGTTGTTCTATTTTCATCTACAACCCTAAAATCCAGATGCTGTGGACGACGATCGCCGACGGAACGGCAAAAATCATGGTGCACAAAGAAGACGGTATTGTCGGGCATACCGTCAAAGAGGGAAAACCGATTTTGGTCAACGACCCCTATGACGACCCTCGTTTCTTGCCTTTGATCGATAAAAAAACAGGGTTTGTGACCAAAAATATCGCGTCCATCCCTATTTTCGATTCCAACCGCCAAATCATCGGAGTCTTTCAGCTTCTGAACAAAGAAGGGGGTTTTACGCGCGAAGACGCGCGGTTCATGATTTTTTTCGCCCACTACATCAGCGGGTATCTTGAATTGGCCGTTTTGTTTGACGATGAAGCCACACTACTCGCGAAAGGGATCGAATGAGTCTGGAAGTGTATAAACGGATTGCCGATTTCGGCAAAAAACTCTCCTCGCTGGACCGTATCGAAAATGCGCTCCCTACGATTGCCGAAGAGGCCAAAGCCATTGTCGGCGCGGAGCGGTGCTCGATCTTCATGGTCGATTACACGGCCTGCATGCTCTGGACGAAACTCTCTGACGGGATCGGCAGGATCGCAATCGGAATCGATTCGGGAATCGTCGGAGAGACGGTACGTTCCAAAGCGGCGCAAAGGGTCAACAACCCGTATGAAAACCCCAATTTTTTGGGGAAAATTGACGAAAAAAGCGGCTTCGTTACCCGCAATATTCTCGCCGTACCCATTTACAATTCCATGCAGGAAGTGATCGGCATTATTCAGCTGCTCAACAAATACAACGGTGATTTCACCGAAGCGGACGAAGGGGTCATGACTTTTTTCGCCAACTACATCAGCGGAACGCTCGAACTGGCTCTTTTGATGGAAAAAAGCAAGCAGGCAAACTAAGCGAAGCCCATCGCGATTGTCGTTTGATGCGTCAATTATAACAGTTCACGCTTGATCCAATGGCTGAGGACATACAATCCCCAGACATGCTGCTTGAATCTTCCTCGGCGGGCCATCTCTAGGTATTTATCTACCATTTCAGGGTGAAACAGTCCCGTTTGGGTGTTTACTTCGCGGATCAGATCGATTCTCCCCGACGCGATCAACCATTCCATGTAAGGGTTTGAAAATCCTTTCTTTTTTCGGTGAATGATTTCCTCGCTCAGATAGCTTCCGGCAACCTCTTTGAGAAGGCTTTTCGTTTCCCCTTTCCCGATCCGCAATCCCGGATCGATCGACATTGCCGCCTCGGCAAGACGATGATCGAGAAACGGCGTACGCGCTTCGATCGTATGGGCCATTGATACCCGATCGAGCTTGGCAAGAAAATGTTCCCCGACAAAAAGTTTCAGATCGATCATGCTGTACCACTGCGCCGGATGCGTATGGGAACTTTGTTCGAACATCTCCCGATACGGGGCCAAAAAGCGGAGCGATTCGTTGTCCCGAACGTTGCGCCGCAGCAGCATGTTCTGCTGCAAATCGGTGAATTTCTCTCCCGACGTACGAAACAAAAGCGTATCGTCAAATATCCGCTTGTACCATTCCCATTCCCGGTTCATCGAGAAATGGGAGTGAAAATATTTTTTCAGCCAGTTCTTATGGTGCAGGGAAGCTGCTTTTTCAATGTCAAGATACTCGAAATACTGCCGGTACCCCAAAAAAAGCTCATCGCTCCCTTCCCCGCTGAGAACCACTTTGTACCCTTCCGAGGAGATCTTCTTCATCAGCAGGTACAGCGGCAGTGCCGCGGGATCGTTGAGCGGTTCGTCCATATGAGCGATCAACTCGTCAAGGTGCTCATCGAAGTCGCCGCGGGAAATGACCACCTCACTATGTTCAAGCCCGAGATAATCGGCGGTGATGCGGGCATTGGAGCGCTCGTCATACGCACCGTACTCGTCATATCCGAGAGTAAAAACGGGCAGTTTTACCCCCTGTGCCGCCGCAACGGCGCAGATCATCGCACTGTCCAGCCCCCCAGATAGCAGCGCGGCTGCGGGGACTTCGCAAGGGAGGCGGAGGCGAATCGAGCGGTGCAAATGCTCATCAATCAGACGGATTGCATCCGCAGAATCGGTGATACCCGACGAAGGGGCTTGCAGCACATCGTAATAGCGGTGTTTGGTGATGTTCCCGCGCTCATAACAAAGCCACTCTCCGCTCTCAAGTTTCTCAATCCCCTCAAAAAAAGTATGGGGCGGTGTCGGCGCCAAAAAGGAGAGATACGAATGGAGCGCTTCGTCATTCATTCGGACGGAAGAGAGAAACGGTTTGATCGCTTTGATCTCGGACGCAAAAATAAAATGCTCCGCCGATGGATGGTAAAAGAGGGGTTTTTTGCCGAATCGGTCCCGTACCAGGTAAAGTTTCTCGCCGTCTACACTCATACGCCCGCAGAATCACTTCGGTGTCGCTGGCCGTTTCCCAATGCGAAAGCTTCAACCGCTCGCGCAATGCGGCGTGATTGTAAATCTCCCCGTTAAAACTGATCAGCACCTGCCCCGATGCCATCGGCTGATGGGAACGCGGATGCACATCGGTGATCGAGAGGCGCTGATGCGCCAAAAAGAGTCTGTCTCGCTCCACAATACCGCAGTGGTCGCGCCCGCGATGTTCGAGTTTGGCCAAAGCTTCGCGCGCTTTTGAAGAAGAATACTCACCGATGATTCCGAATACGCCGCACACGTGAAGCCTTTTTTTCCGCAATTATACGCTATGATAACCAACAACCCTAGAGGAGATGATACGCTGATGTCTGCTGCTTTGATCGAAGCTTTCGCCTCTTTAGGCCTTTTTATGTTCGGGATGTTTTATCTTGAAGATTCCCTCAAAAAAGCGGCAGGGTCGTCTTTCAGGAGATGGGTCAAAATCTCGACGGATACCGATCGAAAAGCTCTTTTGACCGGAGCTGCTGCAACCGCCGGGCTCCAAAGTTCCTCCGTAGTCACCCTGATGTCCCTCTCTCTTGTCGGAGCGGGTCTCATGAACCTTCAAAGCTCGATAGGGGTTATTTTCGGTTCGAACATCGGCACTACGACGACAGGATGGATTATCGCCCTCATCGGATTTAAATTCGAAATCAAACTTATCGCCCTCGTCATGGTCGGGTTCGGAGGAATCGGGAGTGTTTTGCTCGGGGAGGGGAAAACACGCCATAGTTTCGGAGGTATTACCGGCTTCGGGTTGATTTTTCTGGGGCTTGAAGGACTTAAAGAGAGTTTTTCCCTTCTGAGTACGGTCATCGACATCCGGGCATTTCAAGGGTATAACCCCCTTGTTTTCGTCTTTCTCGGCTTTGTCCTGACGGCTGCCATTCAAAGCAGTTCGGCATCTATCGCAATAGCCCAAAGTGCGCTGTATACGAATATTCTCGGCTTCGATCATGCTGCCGCTTTCGTCATCGGAGCCAATGTCGGAACGACGGTAACCGCCGTCGTTGGGGCTATTGGAAGTTCCAGCGACAAAAAACGGGCTGCGGTTGCCCATATTTTGTTCAACCTCTCTACGGGGATCGTGGCGTTTCTGCTCCTGTACCCGATGAGCTGGGGGGTCACCCACATCGGCTTGGATCAAAACGTCGAAGCGCTTGCCCTCTTCCACACCGTATTCAATGTGATCGGCGTTGTGATGTGGTACCCTTTTATCGCCCCTCTTTCACAATGGCTGAAGGAGCGTTTTGTCATTGCCAAACCGGCCATGACCCTCTATATCCACAACGTCTCGCACACGATACCTGCACTGGCCCACGAAGCGTTGCGCAAAGAGGTGTATCATCTGGGGCATGAAGTGTGTGCGTTTGCCCTTTCATCGATCCATATCCCGCCCGAAGAAGGGCTTAAACATCATGCTTCCATTTCAAAAATACTCGACATGCATCAAGAATCTTCGGAGTATCCAGCACGCATAAAATATCTCGAACTACAGCATCTTCAAGGGGAAATCCTCGATTATGCCTCGGCGTTGTCCAACCGAATTCAGCTCCCCGAAGTACGTCGCGAATTCGACAGCACCGTTGCGATGGCCGCCCAGCTCATCGCCGCATCCAAACACGTCAAGGACCTGCTGGACGATATCGCCATGCTTAGCGAATCGGATACCCTTGAAATGGTCGCCTTTTATCACGAACTTCGTTACCAGATTCTGGCATTGTGCATGAGCTACAACGACTGGCTGGAAGGGGATGAAAATGCAAAAACCGAACTCGAACAACTTTTTAGCAAACTCGATGCCAGCTACCAGAACAGCATCGGCATCCTTAACGATATGATCGTCAATTACAAAATTTCAAAACACATGACCGCCGTTTTCATGAATATCGTCCATCTTACCCGCAATTTTTCAAAAGCACTGTATAAAAGCATCGACCGTTTCTGACCCCTGCAGACAAAGCGCCTCGCACGATTTTTTAGCATAAATGAAGTCCGAAAAGACTATAATAGGCATTATTTTCATACACAAAAAAACGAGAAGAAGCGATGAGCGATAATTTTCAAATTTCCATAATCGGTTTAGGGTACGTCGGGCTCCCGTTGGCGGCTGCTTTTGCCGAAAAATACCGTGTTGTCGGTTTCGACATCAACCCCAAACGGATCGAAGAGCTGCAAAGCGGCTACGACCGCACTCTGGAACTGGACGAATCGCAGCTGCAAGCCGTCAAATCGCGTCTGAGCTATACCTGTGACATCCATGAGATCGCGGATTCGACCGTTTTCATCGTCACCGTTCCCACTCCGATCGATGAAAGTAACCGCCCCGACCTGACCCCGCTGATCAAATCGTCCCAGACGGTCGGAAAAGTCCTTAAAAAAGGGGACATCGTCATTTACGAAAGCACCGTCTATCCCGGCGTGACGGAAGAGGTGTGCGTCCCCGAACTCGAAAACACCTCGGGGCTGACGTTCAACGAAGACTTTTTTTGCGGCTACAGTCCGGAGCGGATCAATCCCGGCGATAAAGAGCACACCGTCAAAAAGATTCTCAAAGTCACTTCGGGCAGTACCCCCGAAATCGCCCGCAAAGTCGACGAGCTGTACAAGAGCGTCATCACCGCCGGAACGTACCTCGCCAGCAGTATCAAAGTCGCCGAAGCCTCCAAGGTCATCGAGAACACCCAGCGCGACGTCAACATCGCGCTCATCAACGAACTCGCCCTCATCTTCGATACGATGGGGATCGATACGAACGAAGTGGTCGACGCGGCAGCGACGAAATGGAACTTCATCAAACTCAAACCCGGCCTCGTAGGTGGACACTGCATCGGAGTGGACCCATATTACCTGACGTTCAAAGCCGAAGAGCTTGGGTACAAACCCAACCTGATCCTCGGGGCGCGCCAGATCAACAACGGAATGGGAAAATACATCGCCGAAAAAACGATCAAATGCATGATCGAAAACGATCAAAAAATTAAGGGGGCCAATGTCCTTGTACTGGGTGTAACGTTCAAAGAAGACTGCCCTGATATGCGCAATACGAAAGTCGTGGATATCATCGAAGAGATAAAGTCCTACAAATGCAATGTTGATGTCTACGATCCGTGGGTTGACCCGGAAGAAGAGAAACACCATTATCATCACGGAATCATTAACGACCCGTTTAAAAGCTCTAAAAAGTACAACGCGATCATCGTGGCGGTAGGGCATCGGCAATTCAAAGTGCTGACGTCCAAAGATTATCAATCGATCAGCGTCGGCGAACCTGTTATCATCGACGTCAAAGGGATTGTCGACAATCCTACGTGGAGACTCTAATCATGAAAAATTTTGCCCTTATCGGAGCGGCGGGCTACATTGCGCCGCGCCATATGAAAGCCATCAAAGAGACCGGCAATACGCTCATCGCCGCACTCGACAAATACGACGGGATCGGGATCATGGACAGCCACTTCCCGCAGGCCCATTTTTTCACCGAATTCGAGCGCTTTGACCGCTTTATCGACAAATACCACCGGGAAACCGATAAAAAAATCGACTATATCGCGATCACAAGCCCAAACTACCTCCACGACAGCCATATCCGCTTCGCCCTCAAAAGCGGCGCCCACGCGATCTGCGAGAAACCGCTCGTCCTCAACCCCCACAACATCGACCAGCTCAAAGTGATCGAGGAGGAGACGGGAAAAAAGGTCTACAACATCCTGCAGCTGCGTCTGCACGACTCGATCATCGCCCTGAAAAACAAGATTGCCAAAGAACTCGAAGCCAATCCGAATAAAATCTACGATATCGATTTGACTTATCTGACCAGCCGCGGCAAATGGTATTTCGTCAGCTGGAAAGGTGACGAGGCCAAAAGCGGCGGGATCGCCTCCAACATCGGCGTCCATTTCTTCGACATGCTCAGCTGGATTTTCGGCCCGATCGAGGAGAACGTCGTCCACCTCAAACAGCCCGATGCCAATGCGGGATACATGAAACTCAAAAATGCCAACGTCCGATGGTTTTTGAGCGTCAATTACGACTACATCCCCGAAGAAGTCAGAGCTTCGGGGAAAACGACCTATCGCAGCATCACGGTGAATGGCGAAGAGTTCGAATTCAGCGAAGGGTTCACCGACTTGCACACCACCAGCTACCGCCATATTTTGCAAGGGGGCGGTTTCGGCCTCGACGAAGCGCGCAACTCGATCAACATCGTCTCGACAATCCGGAAATTGCCGGCATTGGGTGCTGTGGGCGACTACCACCCGTTCTGCCGCAAGGTGCTCGGCTGATGGCACCCTTTTTCACTCACCCTTCCAGCTACGTCGACGAGAACGTCACCATCGGCGACAACACGAAAATCTGGCATTTCAGCCATATCCTCTCAGGAAGCGTGATCGGGGAGAACTGCTCGTTCGGACAAAACTGCGTCGTCGGCCCGAAAGTGAAAATCGGCAACGGCGTCAAAGTGCAGAACAACGTCAGCGTGTATGAAGGGGTAGAGTGCGAAGACGACGTCTTCCTGGGCCCCAGCATGGTATTTACCAACGTCGTCAATCCCAGAGCTTTCATCGTGCGTCGCGAAGAGTTCAAAAAAACGCTTCTTAAGCGCGGATGCAGCGTCGGTGCGAACGCAACGATCGTTTGCGGTATCACGATCGGCGAATACGCCCTGATCGGAAGCGGTGCCGTCGTCAACCGCGACGTCAAACCTTACGCCCTTATGGTCGGTGTCCCCGCGCGCCAGATCGGATGGGTCAGCCGTGCGGGCAACACGCTCAGCTTTGATGAGAACAACATCGCCGTAGACTCCTACGACAACAGCCGCTATATCCTTGAAAATGACCGACTAAGAGAGCTTGCATGACCATTGATTTCGCCAACCTCCAAAAACACTACCTCCTCTACAAAGACGAAATCGATACGGCAGTGCTTGCCGTCATGGACAAATGCAACTTCATCATGGGCGAAGAGGTCGCGCAGCTCGAAAGCGCCCTCGCAGCCTATGTCGGCGTCAAGCATGCCATCACCTGTTCCAGCGGAACCGATGCGCTGCAGCTCTCGCTTATGGCCATTGATATCGCTCCCGGGGATGAAGTGATCACGACGCCTTTCACCTTTATCGCCACCGCCGAGATGATCGCCCATCTGGGAGCCGTTCCCGTCTTTGTCGATATTGATGAAGCGACGTATAACATCGATCCGGCCAAAATCGAAGATAAAATTACCGCCAAGACCAAAGCGATCATCCCCGTCAGCCTCTACGGGCAGACGGCGGACATGGACGCGATCAACGCCATCGCTTCCAAACACGGCCTTATCGTCATCGAAGATGCGGCGCAGAGCTTCGGGGCGACTTATAAAGGCAAAAAATCGTGCGCCTTGAGCGACATCGGCTGCACCAGCTTCTTCCCCGCCAAACCGCTGGGATGCTTCGGCGACGGCGGAGCAATCTTCACCGATAACGACTCACTCGCCGAGAAAATGCGCTCCATGAGAGTGCACGGGCAGAGCAAACGGTATCATCACCGATACATCGGTATCGGGGGCCGTCTGGATACGATTCAGGCAGCGGTGCTGAACGTCAAGCTGAAGCATTACCAAAAAGACCTGGCGCAAAGACAGGAAGTTGCCCGCAAATACGACGCCATGTTAAGCGAAAAACGTTCTATCCCCTTCATCGCACCCGAGCGTACCTCAGCGTATGCGCAGTATTCGATCCGCGTCCAAAACCGTGACACTCTCCAAGAAGAGCTCAAAAACCGCGGCATCCCGACCGCGGTCCACTACCCCATGCCGCTGCACCTTCAGGAATGTTTTACCTATCTCGGATACAAAGAAGGGGATTTCCCGATCAGCGAAACGGTCGCAAACGAGATTATGAGTCTGCCCATGAATCCGTTTCTCACCGACGCAGAAATCGAATATACGGCAGGTGCGCTATGAATATCCTCTCCCTGATCGGACGGAACAAAGAACTGTTTCGCGAAGACATTGCCGAACACGAAAACGAACTCTCACGGATCGTCTCCTCGTCGACGTTCCTCGTCATCGGCGGCGCGGGCTCGATCGGCCAAGCAGTGACCAAAGAAATTTTCAAACGCAATCCGTGTAAACTCCACGTTGTCGACATCAGCGAGAACAATATGGTCGAACTGGTGCGGGACATCCGCAGTTCATTCGGATACATCGACGGCGATTTTCAAACCTACGCCCTCGATATCGGCTCGGTCGAATACGATGCGTTCATCGAAGCCGATGGCTGCTACGATTACGTCCTCAACCTCTCGGCCCTCAAACACGTCCGTAGCGAAAAAGACCCCTTTACCCTGATGCGAATGATCGACGTCAATATTTTCAATACCGACAAAACCCTTCGGCAGTCGATTGCGAAAGGGAGCAAAAAATATTTCTGCGTCTCAACCGACAAAGCGGCCAACCCCGTCAACATGATGGGGGCGAGCAAACGGATCATGGAGATGTTCCTCATGCGCCGAAGCCTTGAAATCGCAATCTCCACCGCGCGTTTCGCCAACGTCGCTTTTAGCGACGGCTCACTGCTGCACGGGTTTAACCAGCGAATCCAGAAAGCCCAGCCCATCGTCGCTCCAAACGATATCAAACGCTATTTCGTCACTCCCAAGGAGTCGGGTGAACTGTGTCTGATGTCGTGTATCTTCGGCGAAAATCGCGATATCTTTTTCCCAAAGCTGAGTGAAGAGCTCCATCTCGTCACATTTGCCGACATCGCGGTAAAATACCTCAAAGCGCTCGGATACGAGCCTTACTTGTGCGCGACCGAAGACGAAGCCAGAGCCTTAGTCAAAACGCTTCCGGACGAAGGAAAATGGCCCTGCCTTTTCACCGCCAGCGACACGACCGGAGAAAAAGATTTTGAAGAGTTTTTCACCGACAAAGAGACCCTCGACATGCAACGGTTTCATAACCTTGGGGTGATCAAGAACGATCCCGTCTTTGAAGAATCGAAACTGAACTTCTTCATCCAAAAAATCGAAGCGATGAAGAGCTCGCGCCGATGGAGCAAAGAAGCAATCATCGACCTCTTTTTCGAGATGATCCCTGATTTCGCACACAAAGAGACCGGAAAATACCTGGACGGGAAAATGTAAATGCAGACCCAAATCGTAGAGTTCATCCGCAACCTTTACCAAAACGAAGGGATCATCGCGCTCCACGAACCCCGTTTTGCCGGTAATGAAAAAGCTTATCTGAACGAATGCATCGATTCGACGTTCGTCTCCAGCGTCGGAAAATTTGTAGACCGATTTGAAACCGAATTCGCACGGACGGTCGGTGCCAAATATGCCGTCGCGACGGTAAACGGCACTGCTGCGCTGCATATCGCGCTGCTCCTGGGCGGGGTAGCGCGGGGGGACGAAGTGATTACCCAGCCGTTGACATTCATCGCGACGGCAAACGCCATCAGCTACTGCGGCGCCGATCCGGTTTTCCTCGACGTCGACCGCGATACGATGGGACTGAGCCCGGACGCCCTGAAGCGTTTTTTGGAAGAGCACTGCACCTTTGAGGGGGGATGCTGCCTCAACCGCACCAGCGGCAAAATTATACGTGCGTGCGTACCGATGCACACGTTCGGCCACCCCTGCCGCATCGATGAAATACAAGCGCTCTGCAACGCATGGAACATCGTTCTCGTCGAAGACGCCGCCGAATCGCTCGGCAGCTATTACAAAGAGAAGCATACCGGGACCTTCGGCCGCCTCGGCGCATTCAGCTTCAACGGCAATAAAATCATCACCAGCGGCGGCGGCGGGGTAATCGTCACCGACGACGAAACGCTCGCCAAGCGGGCCAAACACATGACGACGACCGCCAAAATTCCCCATCCGTGGGAGTATGCGCACGATGAAGTCGCTTACAACTACCGTCTCCCCAACCTCAATGCGGCGCTGCTGTGCGCGCAGCTCGAGCAGCTGGAGGGATTCTTGGAAAACAAACGCGACCTTGCCGAAGCCTACCGCCGTTTTTTTGCCGGTCTGAGCATCCGTTTTGCCGCAGAACCGCCGCACGGGCGCTCGAACTACTGGCTCAACGCCATCGTGCTGGAAAATCTCGAACAACGGGATGCGTTTTTGGAATACACTAATGCCAACGGCGTCATGACACGGCCGATCTGGAAGCTGATGAACCACCTCCCGATGTTTGAGAACTGCCGATGCGGTGATCTTTCCAACGCCCTCTTTCTCTCCGAAAGAGTGGTCAACATCCCCAGCAGCGTGCGCCCATGAAACCCGAAATCCTTTTGGTCGGCGGAGGGGGGCACTGCAAAGCCCTAATCGATGTGATCGAAGCCGCAGGGCAATACACGATTGCGGGGATTATCGACCGTCCCGAACTCATCGGAGAACAAATCCTGGGGTACCGCGTAATCGGGTGCGACGACGACCTGTCGTCCCTCGTCTCGCGTTATCCCTATGCGATCGTCAGCGTAGGACAGGTGCGCACCCCCGACCTGCGCAAAAAACTCTTCGCGCTGCTCGAACGCGCGGGCTATGTCATCCCTTCCATCATATCGCCGCGGGCCTACGTTTCCCCCCATGCCCGGGTTGAACGGGGGAGCGTCGTCATGCACGACGCGCTAATCAACGCCCACGCACGGGTGGGGGCAAACTGCATCGTCAACACCAAGGCCCTGATCGAGCACGACTGCCGTGTGGGGGATCACTGCCACGTCTCGACCGGAGCGATCCTCAACGGCGCCACCGTCGTCGGAGAGGGTACTTTCGTCGGCAGCAACGCCGTTTCCAAAGAGGGAGCGTTGATCGCGGAAGCGTCATTCATCAAAGCGGGGAGCATCGTTACATGAGTACTTTCATCATCGCCGAAGCGGGGGTCAACCACAACGGTTCGCTGGAACTCGCCAAAAAACTGATCGACGTTGCCAGCGAAGCGGGAGCGGACGCCGTCAAGTTTCAAACCTTCAAAGCCGACAAACTAGTCTCCAAAACCGCGCAAAAAGCCGAGTACCAAAAGCAAACGACGAACGCATCCGAATCGCAGTACGACATGATCAAAAAGCTCGAGCTGGATGAATCGGCGCACCGCGAACTCATCCGCTACTGCGGCGATAAAAAGATCCGCTTCCTCTCGACGCCGTTCGATCACGAGAGCATCGATCTGCTAAGCAACCTGGGGATGGAAATTTTCAAAATCCCCAGCGGCGAGATCACCAATCTCCCCTACCTCCGCCGCATCGGGGGGCTGGGGAAAGAGGTGATCCTCTCATCAGGGATGGCAGATCTGGGCGAAATCGAGGACGCGCTCGACCTTCTCATCTCTTCGGGGACCCCCAAAGAAAATATTACCGTGCTTCACGCAACCACCGAATACCCCTGTCCGATGAACGAAGTGAACCTCAGGGCGATGCGCACGATTGCATCGGCATTCGGTGTCCGCGTCGGCTATTCGGATCATACCAACGGAATCGAAGTTCCAATTGCCGCGGTGGCGATGGGGGCTAGCGTCATCGAAAAGCATTTCACCCTGGACCGGACGATGGAAGGGCCCGATCACAAGGCGAGCCTGGAGCCCGACGAGCTGTGCGCGATGATAAGTGCGATCCGCAACATCGAACAGGCCCTCGGCAACGGAGTCAAAAAACCCTCAAAGAGCGAACGCAAAAACATGGCCGTCGCCCGCAAAAGGATCGTTGCAGCCCGCCCCATACGCGCGGGGGAGAGTTTCACCTCCGAGAATATCGCGATCAAACGTCCCGGAAACGGGATCAGCCCGATGCGCTACGACGAGATCCTCGGGCAGTGTTCAACCAAAGATTACGAAGAGGACGAACCCTTATGAGAAAAATCTGCGTCGTCACCGGGACACGGGCCGAATACGGCCTGCTCTACTGGCTCATGAAAGAGATCGAAGCCGACCCGCAACTGCAGCTGCAGCTTGTCGTCACGGGAATGCACCTCAGCCCCGAATTCGGCCTCACTTACCGCGACATCGAAAAAGAGTTCCCTATCGACAAAAAAGTCGAGATGCTCCTCTCCAGCGATACCCCGATCGGCATCTCCAAATCGATGGGGCTGGCGCAAATCTCGTTCGCCGAATGTTTTGACGAGCTCAAACCTGATCTTCTGGTGGTGCTGGGAGACCGCTACGAGATCTTTAGTGCCGCAAGTGCCGCCATGATCGCACGCATCCCGACCGCTCACCTGCATGGCGGAGAAACAACTGAAGGAGCCTATGACGAAGCGATGCGTCACAGCATCACCAAAATGGCTCATCTGCACTTTACCGCCGCTGAAGTGTACCGCCGTCGCGTCATACAGCTGGGGGAACACCCCGATCGGGTCTTCAACGTCGGGGGGATGGGGATCGAGAACATCCGCTGCCTTCCGCTCCTCTCAAAAGAGGCGTTCGAAGAAAGTATCGGTTTCACGCTCGCGCCGAAAAACCTCCTTGTGACGTTTCACCCCGTTACCCTTGAAAATGCAACTTCGGAGGAACAATTCGGTGCACTTCTCGACGTCCTTTCGACGCTTGAAGAAACCTGTATATTCTTTACCAAAGCCAACAGCGACACCGACGGGCGGGTCATCAACCGGATGATCGACGAATATGTAGCCCGATACCCAAAGACATCGGCAGGATTCGCCTCGCTGGGGCAGCTGCGTTACCTCAGCGCGCTGCAATACGTCGACGGAGTAGTCGGAAACAGTTCGAGCGGACTGACTGAAGCCCCGAGTTTCCGCATCGGAACCGTCAATATCGGAGACCGCCAGAAAGGACGCCTTAAAGCTGCCAGTGTCATCGACTGCGCCCCGACCAAAGAAGGGATCATGGGTGCCCTGGATCGGCTTTATTCGATTCCGTTTCGTGAGAGTCTCCGCAGCGTGACGAACCCGTATGGTGATGGAAACGCGAGCTCCAAAATACTCGAAATCCTCAGAAGCACCGAATTCTCCGGGTTGCTGAAAAAGTCGTTTTACGATCTGGACGGAATCGAATGAACCCCGTAGATCAAATCAAACTCCTCTCTTCTTCAACAATCCGCGAAGCGCTCCGAATCATCGACAACGGAGCAATGCAGATCGCCATCATCGTGGATGAAAACGACCGCCTCATCGGTACCCTCACTGACGGCGACATCCGCCGAGGGCTGCTGAGCAACCTGACGTTGGACGATACGGTCGAAAGCATCGTTTTTAAAAACCCGACCGTCGCGAAACTGACCGATTCCAAAGAGGAAATCCTCCAAAAAGCACTGGTAAAAAAACTCCACCAGATGCCGCTGGTCGACAACGACAACCGTGTCATCGGGATCCGGGGGATCGAAGAGCTGGTCCGCCCGCACCGCAAGCCCAACAAAGTCGTTTTGATGGTCGGGGGGCTTGGAAGCCGTCTGCGGCCGCTGACCGAAGAAACCCCAAAACCGATGCTGAAAGTCGGAAACAAGCCTATCTTGCAGACCATTGTCGAAAAATTTGCCCAGTACGGATTTACCGACATCGTGATGTGCGTCAACTACAAATCTGACGTCATCCGCAATTACTTCGGCGACGGAAGCGCGTTCGGCGTGACAATCGAATACCTCCTCGAAGAGCAGCGGATGGGGACAGCAGGGGCGCTCAGCCTTCTTTCCCCCCTCCCGAAAGAGCCGTTTTTCGTCATGAACGGCGATTTGTTAACCAACACCAATTTCGAACATCTCCTCGAATACCACACCGACCAGAACGCAGCGGCAACCATGTGCGTCCGCGAATACGATTTTCAGGTTCCCTACGGCGTCGTCAACGTCGAAGAGAACCGTATTCTCTCGATCGTCGAAAAACCGGTTCACAAATTTTTCGTCAGCGCCGGGATCTACATGCTCAGCCCGCAGGTTATCGAGCTGATCCCCAAAAACCGGTTTTACGACATGCCATCGCTCTTCGAAGCGGCGATCGCCCAAAACCGCAAGGCGATTTCGTTCCTGATCCATGAATACTGGCTCGACATTGGACGGATCGAAGAGTATGAGCGGGCTAACGTCGAATACTACGAGTTTTTTTAATGGGAAGAGTCTATACGATCGATTACCTGCGCGGGATACTGGCCCTACTCGTAATGGTCTACCACTATTCAATGTGGGAAAAACTCTTGACTCCCGATGCCACGTCCTTCCTGACGCGCAATGCGCTCTACGGAGTCTCGCTCTTTTTCATCATCAGCGGTTTTTCACTGACACTAAGCTACTACCGCAAATTCGATCATTTTGACATCCGTGCGCTAAAGGATTATTTTTTCAAACGGTTTGCGAGAATCTATCCACTCTACTGGCTCGTCGTGACCCTATTTCTGGCCTCGCTGCTTGTAGGGGGGAAAACGTTCCCTGCGATTGAACAGATTCTCCTGAACCTGACGATCAGTTTCGTGTTTTTCGGGGAGTATACGGGCTTTACGGCGGGGAGCTGGTCGATCGGAATGGAGATCGCGTTCTACCTGCTTCTCCCTATCGCGCTCTATGTCGCCAAAAAAGGGAAAACGGCGGGAACAGTACTCCTTTTCGCACTGGCGCTTTCAGCTTTGGCTATCTCCTCGTACGGGATGTACGATTCCCCCGAAACAGCTCTGTACTGGCCGATCTACATGAATCCGCTGAACCATGTCTACTTTTTTCTCTTCGGGATTCTCGCGGGGGTGTTCTACCTCGAAAAAAATCCCTTTTTTATCCTCCGAAAACGGACCGTATGGCTTCTCATCGCCGTAACCGCCGCTATTGCGGTGTTTTACCCGATTAAAGGAGGAATCGTCGCCCTTATCTACGAAGAAAATCGCCTGATACTCTCGGCAGTCGCGTTGACATTGTTTTACCTATTTACGGCGCTGAACCCGCACATCAACCCTGCGGGCACAGCAGAAAAAGTCTTTGAACGTTTCGGCAACATTTCCTACACTGTCTATCTTCTGCACCCTGTCATTTTCCTTATCTGTAACGTCCTGTGGTTCAACGGCACCGATATCACCCCGGAAGCGCAGATCGTTTTCATGATCCTCGTTACTCTCATCGCGTCACATATCGTCTATGCGCGTTACGAGCTTCCCATGACCCGATATCTCTTATCCCGGAGACCGCGCCATGATTGAAAAGCAGCCTGTTGTAGCAATCATCGTCGTCACTCGCGACAAAGAGATCAATTTCAAAGTAGCTGGGCTGTACCTGTGAGTCTGCGCAAACACATTTTTTCCTATTCGGCAGCCAACATGGTCAATGCCGCGCTGCCGTTTTTGCTGCTGCCGCTGCTGACGTCGTACCTGAACCCACATGATTACGGGAAACTTTCACTGGTTCAGCTTTTAATGAGCCTGTCGTTTCCGTTTGTCCTGTTAAACATTCACAGCTTGTTCGTGATGGAATACTCCAAACTCTCCCGCACCGAGTTTGGCCACTTCGTTTCGTCGATGATTTGGATACCGATTGGAGCTTTCAGCATCTTGCAGCTCCTTTTTTTCCTTTTCCAAAACCCTCTTTCGGATATATTCAAAATTCCTGTGCAATGGATTCTCTACGTCCCTTTTTTCGTCCTAATGCAGTCGATCCCGACGATGCTGCCGGTCATCTTCCAGGCCAAAAAGGAACCGCTGAATTACGGAAAATTCAAAATCTCCCTTACCCTCGTGAATTTCGCCTTTACCCTCTATTTCATCATTTCGATGGGAATGGGATGGGAAGGACGTATTCTGGGGATCGTCGCAGCATACACCGTTTTTACGCTTGTCAGCCTCGCTGTACTTCGCCGTCTGGGGTACCTGGAGTTTCGCGTTTCACGCGGCACAATCAAAGAAGCGCTGCGCTTCGGCATCCCCTTGCTTCCCCACACCCTGGCGGGAATTTTACTGGCGATGTCGGACAAACTTTTTTTGGCCAATATGCTGGGGGCCGGAGAAGTCGGAATCTATAGCGTCGCATTTCAGGTTGCCGGCGCCATCCTGATCGTCATGACCTCAATCAACCAAGCATGGATGCCGCATCTCTATGAACAGCTCAACGCCACTCCTTCACTCCAAACCAAAATCCTTATCGTCCGACAAACGTACAAAGTCGCGCTGGCAATGTCCGGATTCACCCTCGTTTTCATTGCCTTCATACCGCTTGTGTACCGTTTTTTCATCGGGGAAGGCTACCGGAGCGGTATCGTACTGTCGCAGGTATTGTCAGTCGCTTTCTTGTTGCAGGGATTTTATTTCATCGTGACCAACTACATCTTCTACGTAAAAAAAACCTACCTTCTCTCGGTCATTACAACCCTCTCGCTCGCAGTGCTGTGGGGCTTGAACTATTTTTTTATCCTCCGTTACGGCGTCATCGGCTCGGCCTACGCCCTCGTTTGCGGATACGGGATGATTTTTCTCCTCGGATGGATCGTCGCCTACCGGCTCTATCCCATGCCCTGGATGTTTTGGAGAAACCATGAACAGCACGTTTAAACAAACCGAACGCCGTTACGACGTCGAAACCATTCGTTACGAAGGAGAACAAGTCTGGTCGTACCTGAGAACCTATTATTTCTGGCACACGGTCCAGAATATGACGGGAGAGTACGCTCGGCAACGGAAGCAAAACTCTCTCCAAAAAGCATTCAAAGCACTCCGCGAAACGTTTTACGGCTTCCGAAACTGGTTCAAACGCTACGAATACGTCGTTTTTTCCAACACGCAGTCGCGTTTCCTGCACCAGGGGATCTACCGCGAAAAAGCTTTTGAAGCGCTCATTGACCTGCTGGGGAAGGAGAAATGCCTCTACGTCGATCTCCCAAACCCGGATCATCTCCCCCGAAACCGTATATCGACGAAACGAATCGTCTCCAAACGACTAATCGACATGATCGTCCGCCTGCTGCTCGTTCCCCAACGGCTGCTGGGACAACGCATCGAAATACCGCTGCTCGATACCATCAACCGTGAGAACGCGACCTCCTTTGATTACGATTCCTTCATCCGTGCGTTCAACGTACGCAGAAAGGTTTACCGGCTGCTGTTTGCGCTCTACCGCCCCAAAGCGGTCTTTGTCAGCTGCTACGACAGCGATCAGGCGATCCTCAAAGCCGCATCGGAACTGGGGATCAAAACCGTCGAAGCGCAACATTCCGCCATCGGCGCCGAACATTTCGCCTACAACCTGAGCAAACCGCTCGATACCTCCTATTTCCCCGATGTTTTGCTTGCATTCGGAGAATACGATAAGCGTGCACTCGAAAACACCCCGAACAACCCATTTACCCGAATCTATCCCGTCGGCCGCTACCAGCTGGAGCTGATCGCACGCGAACCGCTCCCCGAAGAACTCCTCGACCTCACCGGCAGATACCGCCTAAGTGTCTCCGTATCAACCCAGTACACGGCCGAAAAAAAGCTCGCCCTTTTCATTCGCGAACTTGCCAGAGAGCATACCGACATCGCTTTTATATTCTCTCTGAGGCATTTCGACCGGGATTATTATGCCGAATTCGGCATGGGTCCCAACGTCTATCTGTTCAAGGGTGAATATTCATGTTACGATGTCATGCGCGTTTCGGATATTCATATGACCTGTTATTCAACCTGTGCGCAGGAAGCTCTTTTTTTCGGAAAAATAGCGATCCTGGCCGACATCGACGGTCTGGCCACGAATTTCATGGGCGGTATGAAGAGCAGAAACATCCGCATTATCCAAGACGTGCACGGGTTTGCCGCAGCGGCGGAACTCCCTTTCGAAAACGAAACGTCCCCTTTATGGGCGACGAATCACTCTCAACAGCTCGAAGCCTTTATCAAACAAGAGATACGGAAGTAACCTATGTGTGGAATTAGCGGAATTATCGACAGAAACAATACTCCGGTTTCCTCCGAGGAGATCGGGTCCATGAACGGGCTGATCCGCCACAGGGGGCCTGATGACGAGGGGTTCTTTCTGGAAAAAAACGTTGCCCTCGGCCACCGGAGACTCTCGATCCTCGACCTCAGCCCTGAGGGACACCAGCCCATGCACCGCTCCCAGCGCTACGTCATCGTCTACAACGGAGAAGTCTACAATTACCTCGAATTGCGCGAAGAGCTTATTGACGATGGGTATTCGTTCACCTCCCATACCGACACTGAAGTAATCCTGGCGGCATACGAACACTGGGGGGAGGCGTGCGTTTCGCACTTCAACGGAATGTGGGCCTTCGCCCTCTACGACCGTGAAAAAGAGACTCTCTTCTGCAGTCGCGACCGCTTCGGGGTCAAGCCGTTTTATTATACGCAGACCCCCGAACGGTTCGCCTTTGGCTCGGAGATCAAACAGCTCTTCCCTTTTCTGGACGAGCGGAAAGTCAATACGAAAATCCTGATGGACTACCTGGTGCTGAGCTACGAAGAGCACACCGACGAGACATTTTTTGAGGGGGTCTTCAAACTCCTCCCGTCGCACAATCTCCTCTACGATCTCAAAACGGGGGAATTTACCCTGCGGCGCTATTACGCAATCACGGTTGATGAGAAACTCGGCGCACTGGAGGAAGAAGAAGCGGTCCGCACCTATGCCGCTACTCTCGAAGACGCCGTCAAAATCCGTCTCCGCTCCGACGTCAGAGTGGGAACCTGCCTCAGCGGCGGACTC
Organism: Sulfuricurvum sp. MLSB; assembly: GCF_000747095.1. GTDB lineage: Bacteria > Campylobacterota > Campylobacteria > Campylobacterales > Sulfurimonadaceae > Sulfuricurvum. The sequence goes on along the minus strand of NZ_JQGL01000017.1, from coordinate 22,249 downwards.
GACAGCTCAAGCGTCGCCGCAATCGCCGCAAAAATGTACAATACTACCGAACGCTCACTGAACGCCATCCATGCCAAATCGACCGAAGCCGCCAGCGACGAAAGCCGGTGGGCTAAAAAAGTCGCCGACCACTGCGCCTTGAAACTAAGCGTCATCGAACCGGATGCTAACGCATTCCGCGAATGCCTCGAAAACGTGATTCGTATTCAGGAGGAACCTTTCGGAAGCCCCTCGATCGTCATGCAGTACCTTGTCTTCGAGGAAGCGAACCGGCTCGGCTGCAAAGTAATGCTCGACGGCCAGGGCGGAGACGAAACTCTCATGGGATACGAACGCTACCTCCCCGCCTATCTCCTGAGCCTCAAAGGTTCCGAGAAAATCCGGGGGTTCTGGCTGAGTTTCCGGCATTCCAAACTGACCGTATGGAAACTGCTCCAGTATTTCGTCTATTTCACGAACGCGTCGATCCGGCTATGGCGGCTCAAAAAGAAGTTGTCATTCATCAAACCCGAGTATTTCGGCCATCTCAGCCTAGACACCCTCCGCGATTCGGCCCGAAACTATGGTAACATTCTGGGATTGCAGCTTCTGGAAATCACCTCCACTCAACTGCCCCATCTTCTCAAATACGAAGACAAAAACTCGATGTCCCATTCGATCGAGGCTAGGTTACCGTTCGTGGACTATCGGAACGTCGAGAATGCTCTTGCGATCCGCAACGAGCTGAAAATCCGCGACGGTTGGACGAAATACCTGCTGCGCAGAGGGGTCGAAAAGTTCCTCCCCTCGGATGTCGTATGGCGCAGGGACAAAATCGGGTTCGAGGCTCCTACGGCGACATGGCTCAAACAACTCGCGCCGACCATGGAAACATCGGTGCGCAACAGCCTGCTGCTCCGAAGCGTATGCGATCCGTATGACTATTCGAAACTGGACGCAAAAACAAAATGGAAACTTTTTAACATCGCCGAATGGGAGCGGATCTATGACATCAAAATTAATTAAAATCGCCCATTTAACGTCCGTCCATCCCCGCTACGACACCCGCATTTTCGTCAAAGAGTGTTCTTCTCTGGCCGAAATCGCCGAACACTCCGTTAGCCTCATCGTTGCCGACGGCCTTGGAGACGAAGTCAAGAACAACGTCGCCATCATCGATGCCGGTGCGCGAACGGGCGGCCGCCTCTCGCGTATTACCCGCACCGTAAGTGCCGTCTACGGCAAAGCGCTCGAACTGGACGCCGACGTATATCATCTGCACGACCCCGAACTCATGCCGATCGGTCTCAAACTCAAAAAACGGGGGAAAACGGTCATTTTCGACGCTCACGAAGACCTTCCCAAACAGATTCTTGGCAAACCCTACTTGAACAAAGCGGCCAAAATCATCCTCTCCAAAGCTTCCGAAATGTACGAGCGCTATGCATGTCGGCGCTTTGACGCCATCGTCACCGCAACGCCCTACATACGGGAAAAATTTTTACGGATCAATCCGCAGACGGTCGATATCAACAACTTTCCGATTCTCGGCGAGCTTTCCAACGACACTCCGTGGGATGTGAAAAAAAACGAAGTGTGTTACATCGGCGGCATCGCCAAAATCCGCGGTATCCTCGAAATCGTCGAAGCGATGAGCCATACGCGCAACGTGCGGCTAAATTTGGCGGGTTCGTTTGAGTCTTCACAGACACACCTTCTATCTTCCCGCACTCCCGGCTGGGATAAGGTCAACGAGCTCGGTTTTCTGGGGCGCGCCGGAATTGCCGATCTACTCAGCCGTTCCAAAGCAGGGCTGGTCACGCTGCACCCCACCCAAAACTACATGGACGCGCTGCCGGTCAAGATGTTCGAATACATGGCCGCCGGAATCCCCGTCATTGCCTCCGATTTTCCGCTGTGGCGCTCCATCGTCGAAACGGCCGAATGCGGAGTGCTGGTCGATCCGCTCGACCCGGACGATATCGCCAAAGCAATCGAGTATTTGATCACCCATCCCTATGAAGCGGAAAAAATGGGGCAAAACGGTAAAAAAGCGGTCATGGACATCTACAACTGGGAGTGCGAAAAACGTAAACTCTTCGCGCTTTATTCACAGCTTACCTCAAAGGGGGCATAATGTTTCTGGTCCGTCTTTTTTACACATACGTGCTGCGACGCACCCCGCCGTACTATACACGCTACCCGTTTTGGCTCATCCTCTGGAAACCGATCCGAAAGTTCATTAACGTGGCGGTGATCCCCGCAATCCCCTACAACACCCTGCGCATTCTGCTCTACCGCGCGATCGGGTTCAAAATCGGGAAAAACGTCTTTATCGGGATGAAATGCTATCTGGACGACATGGACCCCTCTTTGACCACAATCGGCGATAACGTCACGATCTCGTACGGGTGCTATTTCGCCTGCCACGGAAAAAATCAGGCCCATACGCCGATACTTATCGAAGAAGGGGCCTACATCGGGATGCGCTGCACGATTCTCTCAGGGCGGTCGGGGCTCGTCATCGGACGCGGAGCGATCATCGGCGCCGCCAGTCTCGTCAACCGCTCAATCCCCTCCGGAGCGACCGCCTACGGCGTTCCGGCCAAATCCGCTACAGGTTCTGAATCTCTATGAAAAAATTATCCGTTATTATCCCCTGCCGCAATGAAGAGCGCTACATCGCCAAATGCCTCGATTCGATCCTTTCTTCCACCTACCCCAAAGAAGCGATGGAGATACTCGTCGTCGACGGGATCAGCGATGATGCCACCCGGCGAATCGTAGGCGAATACGCGGCCGTACATCCCATCATCCGCCTTATCGACAATCCTGAGCGCGCTACTCCTCAGGCTTTGAATCTGGGAATCACACAAGGAGACGGGGAATTCATCGTCATCCTCTCGGCCCACGGAGACTATCCGCAAGACTATTTTGAAAAGCTGGTTACCGAATCGATCCGTCTGGACGCCGCGTGCACGGGCGGCGTTTTGAACACCCGTACCGTTTCCGATACCCCGACGGCCAACGCAATCATCAACGTCCTCGAAGACCGTCTCGGAACGGGAAGCCGTTTCCGCAGCGGCGCGGCAACCGTCGAAGAAGTCGATACCGTCGCGTTCGGCTGCTACCGCCGGGACGCTTTTGAGACGTTCGGACTCTTCGATGAACGGCTCATTCGCAATCAGGACATCGAACTCAACAAGCGGATTCTACGCGGCGGCGGAAAAATTTACCTGATCCCCGAGGTCACCTGCACCTATTATGCGCGCGAGACCTATGCGGGGCTTGCCCGAAACAACTACCAAAACGGCTACTGGAATATCCTCACCCCCTACTACACCCATACGCTCCGCTCATTAAGCCTGCGCCACTTCGTGCCGTTGCTGTTCGTACTGGGGCTGATCGTTCCGACGCTGCTTGCTCTGCTGTACCCGCCGTTTCTGTGTATCAGCGGCACATTACTGGGCATGTACCTTGGCATCATCGCCGTCCGATCCGCTCAGATCAAAAAAAATACAACGTGGCTTCACCAGATCGCCGCCTTCATCGTCTTGCACTTTAGCTACGGCTTTGGGGGCATTGGCGGTATAATAGCGCTCACAAAAAAAATCCTGTTTCGAGGCTCTTGATGAATTTTTCACTCCCGAATGAGCGGACCTCAACGCTTCACCTTATTCTCTTAATGGTTGTCGCCTACGCGTTCAGTGTCGCCATGCGGCTGATCTGGATCGACTGGGCCTCTGGGATGCCGGAGTTTTACTGGAATAATCAGCTGATGATCAACACCAATGACGGCTATTATTTCGCTACGGCGGCGCACAATGCACTGAGCCATATTTTTGACGCCAACCCTCGAATCGCAGAGCCGTGGAGCTCGGCGACCATAGCGCTCACGGCATTGCTTTCCAAAGTCTTTCCCCTTGAGAGCGTTGTTCTATACCTCCCCGTTTTCATCTCCTCGCTCGTCGTCGTCCCGCTGATTTTGATTGCGCGTCTTTTCAATGCCCCGTATTTCGGTTTTTTCTCCGCATTGCTGGCATCGATCGCGTGGAGCTACTATAACCGCACAATGGCGGGCTATTACGATACCGATATGTTCTCTGCCATGGCGCCGATGATGATCGTTTATTTCCTGATCGCCACCACGATGAAAGAGAATATCACATGGGCGCTGCTCAGTGCGTTTTCGATCATGTTCTACCCCTTTTTATACGATCAGGGGCTGTCCGTCATCTATGCGGTAAGCATCTTTTACATGGGATACATGCTGGTATTCCACCGCAAAGAGTCCTTTACCTATTATTCCATCGCGCTCCTGTCGGTTTCCCTCTTTTTAGTGCCGGTGTGGATCAAGATTGTCCTGATTGCCACACTCACCTTCCTTTATCAGCGCGGGATTCTCTCTATCCGCGTCCTGATCATCCTCGGGGCCGCCGCGTTTGCCGTCTTTTTGGTCAACGGCAACGTCGCTTCGCTGATATGGGCCAAAATCCTCAGCTACACTGCCAAAGGGACTGAAAGCGAAGGGCTCCACTTCTTTCAAGTAACCCAGACGGTTCGCGAAGCGGGGAAAATACCGTTTTCCGAAATCGCTAACCGTATCAGCGGAAGCATCCCTTTGCTGTTTGTCGCTTTCATCGGCTACATCGCCCTGGTTTTTCGGCACAAAGCGTTTGTTTTGACCCTTCCTCTTCTGGGAATCGGCCTCTTTTCCTTCTGGGGCGGATTGCGCTTTACTATCTACGCCGTTCCGGTCGCGGCGTTAGGCGCCGTCTATTTTCTTTATGTGATCACGGCAACCGCCGCATCGCTGAAAATCCGCTACGGCATCATTGTCGCATCGACGCTCATTTTCCTTTCCCCCCATATCGCCCACATTCTAGAGTACAAGGTTCCGACCGTAATGAGCGCGAAAGAAGTTTCCGCGCTCGAAAAATTCAAATCGCTCTCCGACTCCAAAGATTACACGGTTGCCTGGTGGGACTACGGGTATCCCCTGTGGTTTTACACTCACACCAATACGTTGATCGACGGAGGAAAGCACAATCATGATAATTTTATCGTCAGTGAGATTCTAACGACCTCTTCGCCGATAGAAGCGGCGCGCCTTGCCCGCATCGCCGTCGAAACGTATGTGTCTTCGGGATACAAAGAAATCGCGGACACCCTGTTCATAGGCCAAAACGGCGTTCCCAAGAACGTCAGCGACTACCTTGACACCCTTCGCTATGAAGAGTCCGTCGTGCTGCCGAAAAAGACCCGCGATGTCTATGTCTACCTCCCGTGGCGGATGATCGATATCCTCCCGACGATTACGTTGTTTAGCAATCTGGACCTCAATGCGCCCGACAACCGCCAACAGCCCTACATGTACAGCACCGCGTCCGTCCAGGACACCGGAAAAGCGCTGGATCTCGGCAACGGCATTACGGTATTGAAAGAAAAAAACATTCTGAAAATAGGGAATCAGGAGATTCCGATCAAAGAGTTTTATCAAGTCGGCTACGATCAGAACAATAAATTGCAGGTCAATCGGCAGCAATTCGCCTCCGAAGGGTTGAATATTGTTTATATGCCGAACTACGGACGCTTTATGGTTCTTGATGATTTTTACCTGAACTCGACGTATATCCAGATGTTCGTCTTTGAGCACTACGACAAAGATCTGTTCGAGCCGGTCATTCTCGATCCGATGACAAAAATTTACAAGCTCAAAATCTAAATGACATTACGCCAGAAAATTTGTAAACGCACCTTCGACATCATCGTGTCCCTGATCGGATTGTCTTTGACATGGTGGATCATCCTGATCGCCTTTGTCGTTGCGTCCGTCGAAACGCGCAGCAACGGCTTTTTTATTCAGATGCGCGTCGGACGGATGGGAAAATTGTTTCCGCTCATCAAGATCAAAACCATGCGGCCCATCGAAGATTTCTCAACGACGATCACCACGGCATACGATCCGCGCATTACCCGAAGCGGCGCGTTTTTCCGAAAAACGAAAATCGACGAACTCCCGCAACTCATCAACGTTGTCTTGGGACACATGAGTCTGGTCGGTCCGCGTCCGGACGTCAGCGGCTACACCGACACATTGACGGGTGACGACGCCGAAATTCTGACGCTTCGTCCGGGGATTACGGGGCCGGCGACGCTGAAATACAAGGATGAAGAGAACATTCTTGCATCGCAGGACGACCCAAAACGCTATAATGACGAAATTATTTGGCCCGATAAAGTCCGCCTCAACCGCCGGTATATTCACGAATGGTCGTTTATGGGGGATATCGGTTATCTGTGGAGGACCGTATTTTCATGAAATCCCGCCTTTTTCTTTCTCCGCCGCACATGAGCGGCCGCGAACAGACCTACGTCGCAGAGGCGTTTGAGAGCAATTACATCGCTCCTCTTGGGCCGATGGTCGACCGGTTCGAACAAAGTATCCGCGACTATACGAAAGCGCCTCATGTTCTCGCACTCTCCAGTGCCACCGCCGCCATTCATCTGGCATTGCGGGTACTGGGAATCGGCAAAGGCGATATCGTCCTGGCCTCCTCGTTTACGTTCATCGGTTCGATCGCTCCCATTTTGTATCAGGATGCGACGCCGTTTTTCATCGACAGCGATGAGCGCAGCTGGAATCTTGATCCCGATCTTCTCGAAAAAGCGATTGCGGCCTCCCCCAAAAAGCCAAAAGCACTGATCCTGACCCATCTTTACGGCCAGTGCGCGGACATCGGCCGTATCGCTCAGATCTGCGACCGTCACGGAATTTTTCTGATCGAAGATGCCGCCGAAAGCCTCGGAGCGATTTATGAGGGAAAACAAAGCGGAACGTACGGAATCTTCGGCGCCTACAGTTTCAACGGCAACAAAATCCTCACCACTTCGGGCGGCGGCATGCTCGTATCGGCGAACAAAACGTTCATCGACAAAGCCCGCTTTTATTCGACGCAGGCGCGTGACGATGCCCCCCATTACGAACATACCGACTTCGGCTACAACTACCGGATGAGCAATATCATCGCCGCCATCGGCGTCGGCCAGATGGAAGTTCTGGACGAGCGGATCGCAGCGCGGCGGCAGGTTTTTGACTGGTACCGCGAGGAGTTGGCCGATATCGGCGAAATCACGTTTATGCCTGAACTCCCGAACAGTCGAGGGAACCGCTGGCTAAGCACATTGACCTTCGAGCGCACCGATCCCAAACGCGTCCGCCTTGCTCTTGAAGCCGAAAACATCGAAAGCCGCCCTCTGTGGAAACCGATGCACTTGCAACCGCTGTTCAACGGCGCCTTGCACATCGAAAACGGCACTTCACAAATGCTTTTCGAAAAAGGGCTGTGCCTCCCCAGCGGTACCCGCATGAACCGCGGAGACGTATCGCGGGTATGCACGATTCTCAGACAGGTTCTTGCGTGAGTACGATGCTTCGCCCCACCGGCGCCAAACGGATCGCTTTTTTTGTCGTATCCGATATTCTTCTCTCCTTTATAACGCTTTATGGCGCCTATCTGCTCCGATTCAATTTCGATATCCCGACAAAATTTCTAGACCCTTTTTGCACGGTGGCTATTACCCTGATCGCACTGAAAATCGTGTTCATTTACGCCTTTAAAAACTACCGCGTCATCTGGCGTTTTTACGGACTCCCCGAAGGGAAAAAACTCGTTTACGCACTCTTTGGCGCGTACGCGGCCATGTCGCTGATCTACGTCGCACTGCCCGATCTATTTGCCCCGTTTCCCCGAAGCGTCATTATTATCGATTTAATCCTTTCGATTATTTTTCTGGGGGGATTGCGTCTGCTGAAGCGGCTGATCTTCGGTTTCGGTTCACATCATGCCAACGTACAACCGACTCTGATCGTCGGCATATCGCCCAATACCGCAAACCTGATCAAAAGTGCGCTGGAAGGCTCCATCCCCTACTATCCCGTTGCCGTCGTCTCGCTCCAGCCGAAAAACCGCCACATGATCGGCTCTACCGTTCAGAACCTCAAAATCATCGGAACCGAACATCTGGGCGAAACGGTCCGCGAGCGCGAAATCACCGCCGCTATCATCGACGGCGAGCTTCCCAATGAGGATTTCCGTCAGGCCTATCAACTTCTCAGCGAAGCGGGGATCAAAGAGATCAAACGTTCCGCCCTCCTTGCCGACGGAGCCGAAACGATCACTCCACTGTCGGTGGAAGAGCTCCTTGCCCGCCACCCCAAAGACCTTGACACCGCGACCATCGGCGCCTTCATCGAAAACAAAACCGTCCTTATCACCGGAGGAGGCGGAAGCATCGGGAGCGAAATCGCACTGCAGTGCCGCCGTTTCGGCGCGGCGCGGCTTGTCTTGATCGACAACAGCGAATACAACCTTTATCAGGTCGGCGAAAAACTCCCAGAAGCGGCACTGCATCTGTGCAGCATTACCGAGCGTGAAACGCTCAATGCGATCTTTTCCTCCGAGCGCCCCGATATTGTGATCCATGCGGCGGCCTTCAAACACGTTCCGTTGTGCGAGGCCAACCCTCATGCAGCGGTGATGAACAACGTTATCGGTTCGCGCACCCTGATCGATTGTGCCATCGGACATGACGTCCCCAAAATCGTCATCATCTCGACCGACAAGGCAGTCCGCCCTACCAACGTCATGGGAGCCACCAAACGGGTCGTCGAACTCTATGCCCAAAACGTCGATCCCAAAAACAGCGAGATCGTTTCCGTCCGCTTTGGCAATGTATTGGGTTCCAGCGGAAGCGTTATTCCCAAATTCAAATCGCAAATCGAATCGGGAGGTCCGATTACGATCACTCACCCCGACATCACCCGCTATTTCATGCTGATCAGCGAAGCGTGCCAGTTGGTGTTGCAAGCGGCCGCCATTGCACGGGGCGGAGAACTCTTTATCCTCGATATGGGTCAGCCGGTTCAGATCCGCACTCTGGCAGAGACGATGATCCGCCTCTACGCTACCCGCCCCGTGGAAATTGTCTATACGGGATTGCGCCCGGGTGAAAAACTTTACGAAGAGCTTTTGATCGACGAAAGCGAACGAAAAACGGCGTTTGAATCGATTATGATTGCCCGTTCGACCGCGTACCCGATCGACGAACTGCGCAACGATATCGACGCATTGGCGCAGACGGAAAATGTTGTTGAAGGGTTGAGAAGAATCGTGCCGGAGTTTGCGCACGCCAAAAACACCTAAAAACGTACAGAAAAACAATCTGCCTCGACAGAGGCAAGCTGCAGTATTTATAGTTCTGTTTTCAGAGCCGCACCGTTGGAAGCGTTGGAAACGAGGAGACTGTAGCGTTTGAGCCATTTGGAAGGGATCTCTTTTTGGATCGGTTTCCAGTGGAGGCGACGCTGTTCGAGCACTTCGTAGCTGACATTGAGCTGCAGCAGGTGCGCATCGACGTCGATCTCGATTTCGTCGCCGTTTTCGATCAGCGCGATCAGACCGCCCTCCGCTGCTTCAGGGCTGACATGCCCGATAGAAGCTCCGCGGGTTGCACCCGAAAAACGGCCGTCGGTGATCAACGCAACGCTCTCGCCCAGCCCCATACCCATGATCAGGGCTGTAGGAGCAAGCATTTCCTGCATCCCCGGACCACCCTTCGGACCTTCGTAACGGATAACGACGACGTCGCCCGCTTTGACCTTGTGGCCCACGATTCCCGCAATCGCTTCTTGCTGCGAATTGAAGCACACCGCGCTTCCTTTGAACTGCCGCATGCTCGGAGCGATCCCCGCCGTTTTGACGACGGCACCCTCTTCGGCGAGATTCCCGAACAAAATCGACAGACCGCCGACTGGAGAGTAGGCATTTTCATTCGTGTGGATGATGTTGGGATCTTTGATCACGGCGTCTTTGATCCGCTCTCCGATCGTCTCGCCCGTGACCGTCATCGCATCGGTGTGGAGGATTCCGCCGCGTCGGCTGACTTCTTTCATAACGGCGTTAACGCCGCCTGCACGGTTGATGTCGTCCATATGAACAGTTGATAGCGACGGAGAGATTTTCGCGATGTGGGCGACATTCTCGCTGATTTTATTGATCTGGGTGATGTCGAACTCGACTCCCGCTTCTTTGGCGATGCTCAACATATGCAGAACCGTATTCGAGCTTCCCCCCATCGCCATATCGACGACGAATGCGTTGTGAACCGCTTTTTCGTTCAGGATATTGCGCATGTTCCATTTGGCGCTATTTTCGTCTTTGACCATCTCGACGATACGGCGGGCCGCCGTTTTGACCATCTCGATCCGCTCAGGCGTCATCGCCAAAACGGTGCCGTTACCCGGCAAAGCCACACCCATCGCTTCACACAGCGTATTCATCGAGTTCGCGGTAAACATCCCCGAACAGCTCCCGCCGCTCGGACACGCTTCGCACTCGATCTCGTACAGCTCTTCGTCGGACATTTTGCCATCGGCATGTTTGCCGACGGCTTCGAACGCCGTGGCAAGGTCGATCGGAGTACCGTCTTTCTTGTGCCCCGCCTTCATCGGACCGCCCGAGACGAAGATCGTCGGAACATTCACGCGCAATGCGCCCATCAGCATCCCCGGAACGATCTTGTCGCAGTTGGGAATGCAGATGAGTCCGTCAAGCTTATGGGCATTCATCACCGTCTCGATCGAATCGGCGATCAGTTCGCGGCTCGGAAGAGAGTAGAGCATCCCGTCGTGCCCCATTGCGATCCCGTCATCGACGCCGATCGTGTTGAACTCGAACGGCACGCCGCCTGCTTCGCGGATCGCTTCTTTCACGATACGGCCGTATTCCTGAAGGAAAAAGTGTCCCGGAATGATGTCAATGTGGGAGTTTGCCACCCCGATGAAAGGTTTGTTAAAATCCTCGTCTTTGAGCCCCGTCGCGCGCAAAAGGCTGCGGTGCGGAGTCTTGTCAAATCCTCTTTTGATAGTATCACTACGCATAGGATTCCTTTTTGATCATAATGTTTAAATAGCGCGATTATACCGCACCGATGCTCTAAAAACCTTGTCCCCTGTCAAAAAACCAAAAAAAAATCTCCGACCTCTTTACACGCCCAAAATTTTTTGCTATACTTCCAGTCCACAAAAAGATGCGGGAATAGCTCAGTGGTAGAGCACAACCTTGCCAAGGTTGGGGTCGCGAGTTCGAACCTCGTTTCCCGCTCCATAACCCTAGTTGAAACATTGTATCGTCAATGTTTGAACTGGGGTATTTTTTTGTGTCAGTTGCCCGGATGGCGAAATCGGTAGACGCAAGGGACTTAAAATCCCTCGGTGGTAACACTGTGCCGGTTCAAGTCCGGCTTCGGGCACCATAAACGGCGGCATAGCCAAGTGGTAAGGCATGGGCCTGCAAAGCCCTGATCCCCGGTTCGAATCCGGGTGCCGCCTCCACTATAAAATACACTCAATTTACGGGCAGATGGCAGAGCGGTTGAATGCACCGGTCTTGAAAACCGGCGACTGTAACAGGTCCCTGAGTTCGAATCTCAGTCTGCCCGCCACTTACTTTTAAATCTTCCACAAAAAACACTTCCAAAATAAAATTTTGTTCTGTTCATGCATCTGTTTAGCGATTTTTTAATTTTCGATTATTTGTTCCGTTTCGATTCGGTGATAGGGGCTTTTTCGGATTTCGGCGAGAATCTGTTCCAGTCGGCGCAACACAATTTTAGGAGATTTCGAGACGTCGAAAGAATCCAGCGCGATAAAACTGGTGTGGTTGTTGAAATGCTTGTCCAGACTATAGAGAAGATTTTGCGCCGCTTTGTACGCGTTGTCTTGTGTGGTAAATGAGAAAACGATCAGATAGTGGTGTTCATCGATCTGCATCAGCTGATCGGAGAGCCTGATATACTTTGCCAACTCTACGACACTGATCGGTTCTTCGTGATACAGCAACGCGAACGTTGCGTACAATTGAAATCTTTCATAGGTGTAATACGTCTTTTTGATAAGAGCGCTAACTTCGTTTACACTATCGTAACCCATTATCTACCTACAAAATGATTTTAAAGATATTGGAATTATAGCTTATCATTGATTATAAATTTTAGTAATGGGGAATGTTGCCGCCAAAAACGTGATATGATACTTGCTTATACTGCTTAAAGGAGTATGTCATGGACACCAAGTTCCAGAACGAACCGTTTAAAGCATCCTTGGACGCCAATGTCGAATACGCGTACTGCACGTGCGGCCTGTCCGAAAGCTTCCCGTTTTGTGACGGAAGCCACGAAGGAACCGGGAAAACACCGATCAAATTCTCCGTCGACGTCGATACCGACAAATGGCTCTGCCGCTGCGGCCGCTCGGGACGTAAACCCTACTGCGACGGATCGCATCAGCAGGTGCCCTAAAGCAGCCTCTCCATCAGATACGCGATCAGCGGCAGCGTGACGAGCGAGACGACAATCCCATACCCCACCAACGCCGCGCTGAGTGCCGGGGCAAATCCGGACGCGATCGCAAGCGCTCCGGCCGTTATCATCGCGGGCATTCCCGATTCCAGCACCCCTGTTTTGAGCGCCGGCAGATCCGTGCCTAATGCGGCTAAAATACCGAATGCAATCAGCGGCATCACAAGCAGTTTCAGCCCCAGCGCTTTCATAAAGAGGGGATAATCGATTTCTCCGCCGAACTTGAGCGAATAGCCCACCGATACGAGTGCCAGAGGCACCAGTGTAGAGGAAAGCGTCTGAAGATAAGGCTGTGCAGCCTGCGGCATCTCCCCCCACCCCAGAGCAAACAGCAGAATCAAAAACGGCGGAAAGAGAAGCAGTTTTTTCAAGATCAGCCGTTTGTGAAAAATGCCGCTTTCATAACGGGCGATTACCGCGCTGCCGTACAGGGAGAGCATCAAAAACGTCCCGAACTGATCGTACATCAGTACGTAGGGGATGGCACCTTCTCCCAGCAGTGTATGGACGATCGGAATTCCGACAAACGACGTATTCCCCAACGGAACGACAAGCAGCAGCGCCGCCCTGACATGAAGCGGATGGTTTCGGGTCATGGCAATAACGATTCCCGCCATAATCGGCAGCAGCAGCCACGGCACGATAACCACCCCGAGTGCGGAGAGATCGAAATGGATTTTCGGGACCTGCAGAAGTACGGTTGCGGGGAGCGAGACGTAGATGACGAAAAAATTGAGGCTTTTGGAAAAATCGGCGGGGGCGGGAGCCTTTTGAAGCAGCACACCGATCAACAGCAATCCGATGATAAATGCAAACTGTTCCATTCCCATCCCTTTTTTAGGCGAATACTAATCCTTTCCCCCTTTTGGTACAATAAAAAAAAGAAAGGGGTTTTATGCTCGATCGCTACACGTCGCCGAAAATCAGATTACGCACCATTTTGCGATGGCAGCTCTCGAAGCGTTTGGCGGCGCAGCGCCCTGATGAAAAACCCTTGCCGATCGAGTATCAAAACGCCCTTCCGGAGGGGGAATACGCTCTGTGGCTTGGGCATGCGTCGCTGTGGCTGGGTATCGGCGGCACAACGGTCGCCATCGATCCCGTACTGGGGGGTATTCCGATGTACGCCCGTCATACTCCTCTGCCGCTGCCGCGAGAAGAGCTTCGCGCCGACCTGATCCTCATCACCCATGCCCATTACGACCATTTCGACAAACCTTCCGTACTGGAACTGTTAAAGCGAAATCCCGAAACGATCATTGTTGCGCCGCAGGGGTTTTGGCGATATTTAAAAGGGCATATTGCACGGGAAAGGTGTTTTGAGCTGGAATGGTGGGAATCGGTCATGGCCCGAGGACTTTTTATCACCCTCGTCCCCGCCAGACACTGGAGCAAACGCACCCCTTTTGACACGAACAAAGCTCTCTGGGGCGGATACGTGATCCAAAACGAAGAGCATACGCTCTTCCATGCGGGGGACAGCGCATACGGAGAGCATTTTGCGGAGATTGCGGAGCGGTTTGCGATTGACGAAGCGTTTTTGCCGATCGGAGCCTACCGCCCCGAAGCGATCATGCAGCCCAACCACCTCAATCCGCCCGAAGCGATACGGGCGTTTAACGATCTGGGGGCAAAGACGCTGATCCCGATCCATTACGGAACCTTCCGTCTCTCCGACGAACCGCTCGATGAGCCGCCGGAGTGGTTTCATGAGCTGATCCGGCGTAGCGAAACTCCCTCGGCGGCCCGAATGCTCCGAATCGGAGAAGTTTATCGTTTCAGTACGACGTCGACATTCAGATCAACCTGATCGCGCACGACCAAAAAGACCATTTTAGGAGGCTGGATACCGAACTCGGACATTTTCATAACACTTTTGGCTTTGATGCGGACTTTGCCCGCCTCTTCGGCGACGGTTCCCTCAAAACTCATCGGTTTGGCGACACCGTGAAGATTCATCGTCCCTTTGAGGATATAATTGTCACCGCCTTTTGCAACAACCTCTTTGATATCGAACGACGCTTTTGGGAATTTATCGGACTCCATCGTCTCGTACATATTGGTATCGCGCTTTTTGTTATCGCTGATAAAATCGACGATATTCACATCGATACTGCCGCGCAATGATGAAGGTTCCGTCTCCATTGTCAATCGCGAATGGGCTTTTTTGAACACCGGATCAATCGAACTGTCACCGAATACTTCGGTATGAGCTTTAATCACTCCCGAGTCAAAACCGAGATTTCCTGCATACAATGATGCGGCCAGCACAATGGCTCCCAACGCTAATTTTTTCATATTCTAAATCTCCTCATAATAAATGGATAAACAAGGGCAAAAAGCCCCAACACCGCTGCGGCAATCCATAGCTGATGACTTAATGCGACGCCGTTAGCCGCCGATGCGGCGATCCAGCCGACTCCGACCATCGACAGAGCAATAAGACGTACATCCCGCATCCCGATCAGCTTTTGAAATAGCAACACATTATAGTACGAAATGACTATCGGATAGGCAACCGAGAGAAAAATCGGCTCCTTGACCCAATACAGCAGATAGCTCACCGTAAACAGCAGCCAGATGACGCGGGTCTGCGAGAGAAGCTCATGTCCGTATCGATAGGCCAAAAAGACGCCAAACAGATGCGACGTCACAATCAGAAGCGTATACTCGCTCCAGATATCCATGTCGCCGGACCGGCTCAGCGTTTCAAATAGCGCCGAATCGGCAAAAATCCAGAGCATCATCACCGCGACACTCTGCCAGTCAAATTCTCTGACTTCGGGGCGGGGGACCGTCCCAAGCCGTGCAAAGCGAAGCGCAACAACCGATATGAGCGGCAAAATCACGGCGATGATATCGCGCTCAGCGAAAGGATAGCTGTAAAATGCCGTTCCGAGGGCATACGAAATCCCAAGCCCTATCGCAAGCTGCACCTTTCCCTGCGAACCGAATACGTACAGCATCAGCGGAGTCGTATACCCGACGACAAAACCCAACGCCAAAAGCATTCCCAACGAATAATTGGGATAAAGCCATGAAATGATGATCTGCGCTCCAAAAAGAAAATAAAGCTCCTGCCGAATCTCGCGATGACGCCAATACGCGCTTAAAAGCGCTCCGATTACTCCGCCGATCGGGAGGGTAAACAGATCATGGATGTGCGAATCGAATGCCCCGACGACCCCCGTCTGGGCAATCAGGAGGTAATACAGCATCTGGGAACTTAAAACGATGACGAGAAAATTCACGCGCGCCCCCGTAAAAAGAGCCAATACACAAGGGCAAACATACCGTCATACAAAGCGACCAGCAGGGCAATTCCGTCCAGCGTTCCGGCCATATACAGCGCGGCAAAAACCGAAGCGCACACGGCGCGAATCTGCGCGCTGAGGCCGGCAAAACGCTCAGAATCGCCGTGCAATCCCGCCCAATGAGCCAACCCCGTCCCAATCATAAAGGCGAAAACAACGTACTCGTACGTTCCGCTGAAATGAAATCCGAGCTGTTCGAAAAGGATTCCTCCGGCTATCAGAAGTACGATGCCGCCTCCGGCATCGCTGGCAAAACCGATCCCGTGATAGAGCTTCAGCGGCGTATCAAAGCGCAGTGCGATCCGCTCATAGAGAATTGCCGATACCATAAGCAACATGACACCGCCGGCAATCGCACGGATGAGCAGCAACGGCTCGATACTCCCCGCGATCAATCCCGCTTCGATCAATCCGGCGATACTCAGCACTCCCGCCATTACCGCCATCAGCGCCGTCCACGCAAGCGCGTGAATACGGCGGAAGAAATGGGGAAGCAGATGATGGGCGATGGCCAACGCCATAAACGCGACTCCCAGCCCCATTGCGATATGCGCATGCCCCACAACAAGGTCATTGCGGTGAATCAGAGTGCGCAACTCGGGGATAAAGAGGATGTTCCCCTCCACATCGACGAATACGAACGCGGCTATCGAGAGGATCAGATACGGATTGCGCGCAAAGCTCACCCCGGCATCCCGCAGCCACACCCACAACAGCGGCAGATACAGCAGGGTCAGGTACTGGAAGAACCACTCCTCATTGTAGCTGAGAGGGTGAAAAAAGTTTCGGATAACAAGCGAAAGGGCATAACCCGAAAGCGGAACGATCCACAGCCAATGCCATCGGGGGACAAACGGTTTCTCTGCGCTAAGTTTGATAAGCAGGTAATAAATCGGAATGAGGGTAAAACTCATCCCCAGCGTGTTGTCCCCGTGCGGTCCGATGAGACTCTTTTCCACCTGCCCGTACTGGGGGTTCATCAAAACCACCAGTGCAATGGGTGCCGCGATCACGGCTGCCAGCGAAACATTGACCCACAGCGGACGCTTTTCGTAACGGCGAAGTGCGTCGATAAGGGCCAGCAGATAAAAGACGCCGCTGAACGCCAAAAGGAAGTTGAGCTCGTAGGGGAAATCGTAAAACGGCAAGCCCCGAATATTCCCGAAAAGGATCGCCATGCTCATAAAAAGCAAAAAGAGGTTCCACACGACAAAATAGCGGCGCAGATGGGCTACGCCCGCTTCGCTCAGCACCCCCTCTTTTTCGAACAGCGCAAACGGCAGCAGCGACAGCAGCAGCGGAAAGAACCCGTACAGCATCAGCGAGATGTGCAAAGAGCGTGCGCGCTCGGGCGAGAGGAGTGTCTGCGAGTAGAAGCCAGACCAGTAAAAGAGGGAGTTCGTCAGTGATGAATTTTTTTAACAATTCCGTCCTCCATTTCGATGATCGTGTCGGCAAAATCGGCAATCTTCTTGTCGTGCGAAGCGACGATAAAACCCGTTCCGCTGTTTGAAAATTCCCGGAAGAGCTCATACACCCCCAACGCATTTTTCGTGTCCAGATTCCCCGTCGGCTCGTCAGCAAAGACGACGGAGGGATGGTTGATGAGCGCGCGGGCGATCGCCGCGCGCTGGCGTTCTCCGCCGGAGACTTCATCGCTGTATCGGCTTCCCAGACGCCCGATGCCCAACCTCTCCATCAGCGGATCGATCCCCTCGGGTGCGAGCGCCGCCAACGCGACGTTTTCACGAAGACTCAGATAGGAGATCAGATAATGAAACTGAAAGACAAATCCGATATTACGGCGGCGGAAAAGGTCGATGTTCCCCAGCTCGGCAAGCGCTTTGCCGTCATACGTGACCGTCCCTCCCGTCGGCTGAAGGAGAGTGGAAAGGATCGAGAGAAGGGTCGTTTTTCCGCTTCCGCTCTCGCCGATAATCGCCGTAAAACCTGACGAAGGGATCGAGAGGTCAACGCCGCGCAGAATATGTTCGGCTCCGTAATAGTGCTCCAGAGCGTGTGCTTCGATTTTCATGCGCCCCCCCTCTGTATCAAGCTCATCGGATCAATACGCGAGGCATACACCGCAGGCAAAAGCGTCCCTACCAGAGCCATCACTACCGAAACGATAAATACTTTCAGCAGCAATGCCGCCGTGATTTCACCGTTGATGTACCCTTGAAATTTCTCGGCATGTTCGATGAGTTCCAGTACCCCTTCCGAAAGTCCCCATGCGACGAAAAAAGCCGCCAGAGCGATAATCAGCGTCTCCCAGAGAAGTTTAGCGATGATGGCCCCCGAAGAGAGGCCGATGGAACGCATGATTCCGAACTCGGCTTTGCGGTCGTTGACCACCATGCTCATCATGCTGACAATCCCCAGAATCCCCATTAAAAACGCCATCGCTCCGATGACGTCGGAGCTGGTCTGGATGATTTTGAACTGATTGTACGAATCAATGAAACTCTCGGTCGTTTTCGCTTCGATCTGGGAATTCAGCGCATTGACCTTCGCAACGATTGCGTCACTCTGACCCAAATCGTTCAAACTGATCAAAAAGATCGAAGCGCTTTTATGAAACAGTTTTCCCGCATCCTCCAAC
Source organism: Sulfuricurvum sp. MLSB (assembly GCF_000747095.1). Lineage (GTDB taxonomy): Bacteria > Campylobacterota > Campylobacteria > Campylobacterales > Sulfurimonadaceae > Sulfuricurvum. The sequence goes on along the minus strand of NZ_JQGL01000017.1, from coordinate 3,934 downwards.
GGCATGACCACCCCGCCGTCTTCAAATCCGATCCTACTTTTAAAAACGCCGCTGACGGTAAACGTCTGTTTGGAGAGAACAATCGTTTCGGGGTGCTTCAGCGTTTCGTAGATCTTTGATCCCAGCATGACCTCGCGTGTTTTGGGATAGCTTCCCTGCTTAAGAGTATAGCTTTTAAAGCGGTTATCACTCACCCCGTAGATGCCGACGATGGGAAGCGGGTCAACGGGTGCGGCACCCAAGATCAGAGCGCTTACTTCTTTGACCCCTTCCATAGCGGCAATGGTGGTTGTCATGGAGCGGTTGATGTCGCTGAAAAAGGTATCGGCGATCCCCTTTTGGGTGACGATGATGTCGCCGTCGGTTTTGAGCATCGCGCTGTACATGCTCACAACCCCGCCCGATATTGCGCTGATCAGAAAAATCGCCGCAATGGAGACGGTCATACTCAGAAAAATCAGGGCTGTTTTAAAGCGGTTTTTGCGCAGAGCTTTAACAGGAGTGATCACTGCTCAATCGCCTGTTTCAATTCAGACGCGGTAGAGATGAATTCCACTTTGGTCAAGAAGTTGCCCCGGAATTTCATAATCGTGATTTTTCCGTCTTCGCCGGGAAATCGCAATCCCTGCTCCTCATCCTGAATCAGTAAAACGGTGTGGGGGTATTTGCGCATTTTGGGCAACGCGAAACTTTCGGTGATAAATTTGGGCATCTGGCTGATGTCGGCGACGAAAGCCGTTTTATTCTTGGCAAGATACCCTTTATCCTGTGCGGCGAGGTATTCGTTGACCGTAGCGCCGGTCCCTTTTTCAAACGCCATAATAAGCGTTTTCGGCATCGCTTTGAGCGCATGTTTCTTGCCGAACTGGTCAGTCAGATCGAGCGGCATGACCGACTGTCCGACTTTGTAGGGAGCGGCACACAGCGCAATCGCGGCACACAATAGAATGATAACCTTTTTCATAATCAACCCTTATATTTTAAACGTGCTGAAAGTATAAAGGAAAAAAGGATAATTAATGATAAACGAGCTATTTATGCCGAATCGTACCGATCAGTTTCTCAAGCCGGTCATGCTGGTCGATGTTCAGCACAAATTCATTCCCCATCATCTTGTCCAGATGATTCATTTCCGTGAGCGTGATCCCGAAAGGATCTTTTTTGACGATTTTGCTTACCCCGTTCACGACGGTCACATTATCAAGCTTCTTTGCCGAATGACGGACGAAATAGGTGAGAAAGTATCCTCCGCTGTGGTCTTTTTCGATCGCGACGACGGCGCGGGCCGCATTGCTCGATTCGCTTACCGCACCCGGAGCGATGCGCTTGAAATCTTCTATGCTCACATACCCTATGTACACTTTCGTGTAAATATCGTGATAGCGCTGGGTCGAACCGCGGCGAAAAAATTCGACGTCGAGAGGGTCTTTGCCGCGAAGTGAGCGCAGCATCCACGATAAGGTCGCATAGTATTTGAACGATGCCGTTTTGATCTCTTCGGCGTGGGCTATTTTTTTGCTCTCGACACGACGCATCGGCTCTCTTGGGGCATTGGTGCTGAGACGCTCAAGGATATGGCGGGCGCTGTAGGGTTTGGTGAGCCATACCGACGCGTAATCGGGAAGTTCGGATGTCCCCGTTGCCCCTTCATTGAGCACCAGAACCGCTTTGACCTTGTAACGGGGAAACAGCACTTCCAGCAACGCCCGTTTTTTACGGAGCCGTTTTTTCAGGTTGCTGACCGATTTGACGAGGGTCATTTCAACGAAATAGAGTTCTTTGTCAGTAAACAAAAGGCCGTCGAATTCTCCGATCTCTTTATGGCGGGCGCGGTAGATAATCTGCCCTTTCCAGCTGACCGAGAGTGCGTCGCTCTGCGCACGGGTGCGATGCTTGTGGGGGCCTTTGATGATAAAGCTCTTGATTTTCGGCTCATTGGCCGCATACCGCAGCAGCTTTTCGTAGATGTAGTTTTCGTACACTTCCCCCTCGAACGAGCGGTACGCGCTGATATACCCCTCATCCTCCATACTCAGCCCTTTGGCCTCTAACGAAAGGAGATGATCGGTATTATAATCATAGTACAGAAGGTTGTCGCCGAGTTCTTCGTCCCCTTCGGGGATAACGGTTTCATTGATCGTGAGCATAATATACTTTTTGGTACGGATTAAGGTACCATTACTGACACCCACTATAATTGTACCTTATTTTCGGTACGAATAGGGCAAAGAGACCCTAACGCAAATCTAAACAGACACATGCTATACTCATTTCATGCAACGACACACTGAAGAACAGATCCGCGCCCAATTCGTCACCTCGCTGATGGAATATTTCAAGATCGAGGAGGATATCAACCTCCGCGCGCATGTAGCCGATCTCGTCCGAACCATCCATCCCTCGCAGTACCGCGAGTTCTTCCGCCGCCTTTCCGCAGGGGGAATGGCGTTTAAAAACGGATTCGAAAAAATCGCCAAAGTCGCGGCGGAATTCGAAGACGAATCGCTTACCCCGATCGAACAGGAAGCGCGCGAACGCACCGATAAACTCTACCATTTGATGTACGATCTGCGCCGTGACATCACCCTCACGCGCGATAGTGAAAAAAGTGCGCTGGAACGATTCGAAGAGATCCGTTTTACCTCGATCCGCCGCGCGGGCGAAGAACAGCCCCTATTGGATCAAACCGACGTCAATGTCGTCAAAGCGCTCGGAAAGCGGTGGATATACGATTACGTCTCTTTGGACCGGGGACTTTTCGAAGCGCGGGTAATGAGCGAATATACGAATGAAATTCTCCGCCGTGAACGCTCGAAAACCGAGTCCATCGCCGCACCGCTCAAAGCACGGCTCCTGAAATCATGATCTCGCTTCCCGTTTTCCTGATCGACCGCGACGATCTGAGCCTGCTGGAAAGGGCCATCCTTCCCCTCATTGCCCGTCATACCCAACGATGGGGTGAGAAACCCGGAGAAGTCGAAGCTTCCGTTCTCGCCGCTGCGCTGCGCCACAGCCCGCGAGAAGTCGTTGAAGCGCTCGATTCGCTTGTCAAAAAAGGGGTTCTTGCTTCGGCACGCCGAAAAACACCCGAAGGGATGATGGTACGTTACACCTTTGCCCCCGTTCAGATGCCGGACGTTCCCGCAGCGGCTGCCGCACCGACCGAATACATCGACAGCAACTACTATCTCAACCTCTCCAACGGCGCGTTCGAGGAACTCCATGCCTTCGCGCTGGAGCTGTGCGACCGCGAAGGGTTGCGCCGCGACGTATTTGACGATTTCAACCTCTACCAGCGTTCCCAAAACCGCCGTTCGTTCGACTGGTGCGCCGAATTCGAGCGGTGGGCGCGCAAAGAATCCGCATCTAATGCCCCCTCCGTCATTTCAGCTCAAAACCTCACGGACGCCAGACCCTCAAGCGAAGAATTCGAAACGGCGCAGTATTTCATCCGGCGCCTTGCCTCGATCGATCCGCAGTTCGAGGAACCCTTCGACGTCATGAGCTGGGCCAAGCAGATCAAAATCCTGATCGACGTTCACGGCTATACGCTGATGGATATCAAAGGGGTCATCGACTGGCTTTTCAGTGTCAAAGGCGACTGGTTCCGTCCGAACGTCCCCGATGCCTACCACTTGCGCAAACACTTCAAGCGCCTTGTCGCCTACACCCGCTCGCACCGCGACGGGAAAACACGCTTGCCCGATGATATCGATCTGTTTGATTTGTATGAGCAGCTCCCCTGATACGGGGAGAAGAGAAAGAGATTAGCGCAGGACGAACTCGATGCGGCGATTTTTCGAGCGTCCCTCTTCGGTATCATTGGGAGCGACCGGATTGAGAGCGCCCAACCCCTTGACCGTGATGCGCGACGCATCGATTCCCTGTGAAACAAGGTACTCGGCAACGATTTTACCGCGTGCTTCGGAGAGAA
>NZ_JQGL01000016.1 GCF_000747095.1 Sulfuricurvum sp. MLSB | reverse complement strand
GATATCCTGCGCAACATATTCGGTCAGGGCGGCGGATTTGGCGGAGGCGGCTTCGGAGGGGGCGGTTTCGGCGGATTTGGGGGCGGCGGTTTCGGTGGGGGCGGCTTCGGCGGTATGAACCTTGACATCGACGCCAACGTCACTGTTCCGTTTGCGGTAGCGGTACTCGGCGGAAAACATTCGATCAGCCTCTCAGGAGAGAGTTTCGATATCAAAATCCCTGCCGGGATCAAAAGCGGCGAAAAACTTCGTGTCCGGGGAAAAGGCAAACGTGCCGGAGGGCAGGCCGGCGATCTGTATCTGCGGATCGACGTCGCGGCCAATCCCGAATACGAGCGTGAAGGGGACAACCTCGTCAAGACGTTCAATGTCCCTTTATACGCAGCTCTTTTCGGCGGAAAGGTCAGCATTCAGACATTGGAAAAAGAGGTGACGCTGAAAGTGCCGGAAAACACCAAAAACGGCCAGCGTTTCCGTCTCAAAGAGATGGGGGTCATGAACCGTCAAAGCGGCGTACGCGGAGATTTGTACCTCAAAGCCAACATCGTGCTGCCGGCTGTAGACAAAATCGATCCGGCGCTTGTCGAACAGATGAAAAAATCGCTGCCGCAAGGAGACTAGGCTATGCACCATTACGATGAACCGGTATACATGATCAGCATCGTTGCCAAGATTTTGGACATCCATCCGCAGACATTGCGTCAGTATGAGCGTGAAAACCTGATCGCTCCTTCCCGTTCTGACGGGCGCATTCGCCTGTACTCGCAGCGCGATATCGAAAAGATCAAAACGATTCTGCGGTTGACGCGTGAGCTGGGGGTGAACTTGGCAGGCGTTGACGTTGTGATGCGTCTGAAAGACAAAATGGAGACAATGGAGCAGGAGATGGCCGAAATGCGCCTCGAACTCTCCCGCATGCGGACCAATACGACGGTACCGCCCGAAAAATCGCTTGTCACCAAGCGCAGCGTCTATGAGATGGTCATTTTCGAAGACGACCTCCTCAAATAATGTCGCTTAATCCTCAAATCCATGACAGCTGGAAAGAAGCGCTTAAAAGCGAATTTGACCGTGCGTATATGAGCGAGCTCAAAGCTTTTTTGATCGAAGAGAAAAAACAGCGCACTATATATCCGCGCGGGAATGAAATCTTCAATGCTTTCAATTCGACCCCTTTTGGCAATGTCAAAGCCGTAATTTTGGGACAGGATCCCTATCATGGGCCGGGCCAGGCGCACGGTCTCTCGTTTTCGGTACGCCATGGAACGGCGTTTCCCCCTTCCTTGCAAAACATTTTTAAGGAACTTGTCGACGACATCGGTTGTCCTTATCCCCAAAGCGGCGATCTGACTCATTGGGCAAAGGAAGGGGTATTGTTATTAAACACGCTTCTCACCGTACGTGCGGGGGAAGCGTTTTCACACAAAGAACACGGATGGGAGCGCTTTACCGACCATGTCATCGCGACGCTCAGCGAACAGCGAGAACACATCGTATTTATCCTATGGGGAGCGCCAGCAGGGAAAAAGGCGGCGTTGATCGATGAGCAAAAACATTTCATCGTCCGTTCCCCGCACCCTTCGCCTCTGTCGGCGTATCGCGGATTTTTCGGCTCAAAACCCTTCAGTCGGACGAACGATTATCTTAAAGCGCGGGGGATTGAACCGATCGACTGGCGGCTTTAAGCTGCTTCAGCCATTTTTTTCGCTCTTTCAGAACTCCGGCGGTTTCGGAGGAGGGAGCGTGCTTCTGCACTTTTTTGAGCCACTCAATCTGATTATAGGCGTCTTGAACCGCTCCCAGCTGATTTTGAATCTTTTTGCATTCGGCGATTTTGTTGTGTTCGTCTCTGAGCTGCGCCGTGCTAAGAAACTCCAGCCCGTATCGGGCATTTTTAAACCGTACCCGCAGTTGATGAAGCTCTTTTTGCGATGTTGCGTCGCTGATGGCCGCATAATCGGCAACGGCGGAGGAGTAATGGCGTTCGACCGTCTGTATCAGCTGCTTCGAGCTGATATCGGGATCCGCATCGCATAGAGTGTCGTAGTAGTTTCGTATTGCAAGAAGTGTTTGGGCCTTGAATTCAGCGGTAAAAGACGAATCGAGACATTCGCGCCGTAATCGGGATAACTGGCGGCACGTTTTCGGAGAGCGTTTTTTATTCAGCGATTCGATCAGGACATCAAGCTCGCGAATGGCGTTGGTCGATTTGACGGCATTTTTGAGCTCGCGAGGAAAGGGGACGCTCTCTTTGAGATAAAGAGTCGTTAATGAGCGCACCCGCCGTATGGCGATACGAAAGTCATGTACTTCTTCACTGTCGTGGCTCCGCACAAGCGTGTCAAGGAGCGTAAGTGCATGATAGAGCTGATAGGTAAGATACTGTGTAACTACATTCAGACGCATGCAGTCATTATAACCGATTTGCGTTACAGTTTAAAAACGGCACAGATCGGAAGGTGATCGGAATATCCTTCTCCGGTGTGGTGTCTGGGTTTTTTGCGCGACTGCTGCCAACGATAGGGTTTGCCTTTGTAGAAAAGATAGGGCTTTTCGAATCGTTTGAAACTGCCGCGTACATATTCGATGCCTTTTCCGTCGACAAGTGCGTGGGAAATGATCATGTTGTCGAGCGCTTCGTTGTTGCCCCGAAATTCATGGCTCCACCGTTCGGAACTATCCACCTCGTACCATAAGTTATAGAGGCAGTTTCCGCACGACTTGAGCGATGAATAGGTGATCGGATTTTGTTGCTCATCAAGGGTCCCGAGTATGTGGTTGATTCCGGTAATTCCCCCGGTGTCGTTGTGCTTTCGGCTTCGGATGAAAGTGCGGTACTCTTCGTAATCGGAATTAAAATCCCCCAGAAGGACGAACGGTTCGTTTTTATCGAGGGCCGAAAGGCGCTTTTTGAGTGCTTTTGCGCTCACGATACGCATGCTCTCCGGGCCGCTTTTTGATTTCCAGTGATTAACAAAGATGCGAAGGCTTTTGCCCTCGATGTCGAGTTTGGCTTCCAGAATATCGCGGTAGGAACGGTGGGAACTCACCGAATGGCTCAGGGCACTTTTGATTGGATAGCGGCTGAGCAGAGCGGTTGCGACGGTCGTGTTTTTAGCCCGTGCAAAAACGTGGTAAGGGTAGTAGAGCCCCTGCCGCTTCAATTCGGTTTTGAGTGCTTTGAGGGCAGTTTCGGATTCGATCTCCTGCAAACCGATGACGTCGGCATTGATATCGCGGATCACCTGTGCCGTATTGCGTAGTTTGATGCGGTACATTTCCTCGTTCCAGCCCCACGATGTATTGGGAATGTATTGTTCGTATTCGTTCCCGTCATCGTTCATATCGAACAGGTTTTCGACGTTGTAGGATGCGATTTTCACTTCGGCACCTCCTAAAAGGGTGTAAATAAAGAGTAAAAGAGCGAAGAATTTCATTATTCGATTCCGCTGAGGCGAAGAAGATGTTTCGTCTCGCATTCGCGTCCCATCATCTCGACAAACAGTTCCTGCATGCTTTGACTGCCCCCTTTGGCCAATACCACTTCTTTGTAGCGATGGGCCAGCTCAGAACCGAAAACTCCTTCGTCGACGATCGCATAGTAGGCATCGGCGCTGAGCACTTCAGCCCACTTGTAGCTGTAATACCCTGCACTGTATCCACCACTAAAGATGTGCGAAAAGCCGTTTTGAAATTTGTTATACGCGGGGGGCTTGATCAACGATGTCCGTTCCCGAACCCGGTCAAGAAGGTGCTGAATCTCTTCTCCCTGATAGAGACGCGAATGGAGTTCGAAATCAAAGAGGGCGAATTCAAGCTGGCGGAGCATGAACAGCGCACTCTGAAAGTTTTTGGCACGGATAAGTTTCGCGATCATCTCGTCGCTGAGGACGTCGCCGCTCTCATAATGGCGTGCGAAGAGTTTGAGTACCTGAGGTTCATAGGCAAAATTTTCCAGAAACTGCGACGGAAATTCGACAGCATCCCATTCGACGCCGCTTACCCCGCTTACTCCGCGTTCTTTGACCCGGCTCATTAGATGGTGCAGGGTATGTCCCATTTCATGGAAGAGAGTAACGACGTCGTCGTGACGGAGCAAAGACGGAGTGGTCTCGGAAGAAGGGGGGAAGTTGCAGACGACGAAGGCACTGGAGCGGTGTATACGCCCTTTTTCATCTTCGCAGTGGGTCTGGAAGTTGTGCATCCATGCCCCGCCCCGTTTGTCTTTGCGTGCTTCGAGGTCGAAGTAAACGCGCGCGAACAGGGTTTCGCCGTCATACAGATCGTATGCACTTGCTTTTTCATCCCACAGCTCAAGTTGTACGGCCTCAAAACGGATACCGAACAGATTATGTAAAAAAGTGAACATCCCTTCCATGACCGAATGCTGTTCGAAATAGGGACGGTACTCTTCTTCGTCGATGTCGTATTGCGCTTTTTTGAGAATTTCGCCGTAGTAGGCGGTGTCGTAGCTTTGCAGCTCAAGCCCTCCGGCTGCGACACGCAGTTCGGCAATTTCTTTTTCCGCCTGCGGACGGGACGCTTCGATCAGCTCGTTGATAAATTTGACTACCGCTTTCGTATCCGGGGCCATTTTCGAAGCCAGTGAATATTGCGCGTAGTTTTCAAATCCGAGCAGTTTGGCACTCTCCTGCCGCAGTGCCATCAGTTCGTCGATAATCGCGCTGTTTTGAGGCGCACGGGTTGTGTACGCTCGGTAAAGCTCTTCGCGGATGGCCCGGTTGGGCCCGTACGTCATGTACGCGATGTACGAGGGCATCTGGAGGGTAAAGCGGTATTTTGTGACGCCGTCTTCTTCGAAGCGCGCGTTTTCAAGATCGCTTTCGGGGATGCCGGCCACGTCGGTTTCATCGGTGATGATTTTTTCGTAGGCATTCGTCGCATCAAGGAGGTTCTGGGAAAAATCGTTCGTCAATGTACTTTTGCGAAGGTTGATGTCGGCAAGTCGTGTTTTGGACGCTTCGTCCAGATGCGCTCCGGCAAGCTCGAAATGCAAAATATTCAGATCGAGGATACGGCGCTGTTCGACATTCAGGGCATCGTATTCGTTTGTTTTGATCTGTTTGAATGCTTCATAGAGTGCGAGGTTTTGCCCCACATAGGTTGAATACTCGGTAAGGATCGGAAGCG
>NZ_JQGL01000015.1 GCF_000747095.1 Sulfuricurvum sp. MLSB | reverse complement strand
GCCATCGCGGCCGCAAAGCTGATCGCAATCGTTCCCCCCATCAGCGCCATCGCCTTGCCGCGCGATTCTTCGTGAACCAGATCGCTGATCATGGCGGGGATGACCGCTCCGATCGCTCCGGCACCCTGCAAAAAGCGCCCCGCCATCAGCATGTAGATATCGGTGCTGATAGCACAGATGATCGAGCCGACGAGGAAAATGACCAATCCGATCAGAAGGGTCGGCTTACGGCCGATTTTATCGCTCATCGTCCCGAAAGGGACCTGAAAAATCGCCTGCGTCAGGGCATACCCGCCGACGATGACGCCGACGAGGAACGGCGTGGCCCCCTCCAGATCGAGTGCGTAGACCGAAAGTACGGGAAGAACAAGAAAAAGACCGAAAAATCGGAGTGATAGAATCGCAGAAAGAGGGAAAACCGTTTTAAACACGTTGTGACCTTGGATAAGCTAAAATTTCCGTCATTATAATACATCTGCTTATGAAGCGCCGATGGAACCAAAGATTGCTAAGTCTGACCTAAGGATACTGAATGAATGTCGTTTTGGCTACGTCCAATAAGGGAAAAGTGCGCGAGATAATCGAACTGCTGCATGATCGGCAGGTACACCCCTACACTGATTTGATCGAAGGGTTCGAGATCGTCGAAGACGGTTCGACGTTTCAGGAGAACGCCCTCATTAAAGCCCGCGCCGTGTATGCCGCGCTGGGGGATGAAAACGCGGTGGTGATCGCCGATGACAGCGGGATCAGCGTCGATGCGCTGGGGGGAGAACCGGGGATTTACAGCGCCCGTTACGGCGGAGAAAATGCGACTGACCGGGATAATCTTTTGAAACTGGTTGAGGCGCTGAAAGCAAAAAGTCTGCACACTTCCCCGGCCCACTATACGGCGGCGATTGCGATCGTTTCCCGCGAAGGAGAGAGCTGTGTGCACGGTTGGATGCACGGGGATGTTATCACGGAGTTACGAGGAGAAAACGGATTCGGATACGATCCGATTTTTATTCCTTCCGGCCATAGCCAAACCTTGGGCGAACTTTCCAATGATATTAAAAAAGGATTGTCACACCGTTCCAAAGCGTTGGAACTGGCAAAAATTTTGATCGATCAGATTAAATATCTACGTGCTTACGCAGGGAGCGCAGCAACGAAGTAAAAGAATATTAATCCGACGACGATGCGGTAAATCGCAAACGGGGTAAACGTGTGGCGGCTGACGAAGGCTACGAAAAGCTTGACCGTAGCGAGGGCAAATACAAATGCCGTTATAAACGCTACCGTGAGCATGAAATAGTCATCCACAACCATTTCGTTCCGGTGTTTGAGCAGATCGTATGCGGTAGTGATGATCATCGTGGGGATGGCGAGGAGAAACGAAAATTCCGCCGCACTTTTACGGCTGAGCCCCATAACCAATCCGCCGATGAGGGTCGCACCCGAACGGCTGGTTCCGGGGATCATCGAAAGGCTTTGAAAGACACCGATCGTAAAGGCCTCTTTAAAGGTGAGCTCGGAGACATCTTTTCCCGCATCGATCGGCTTGTTGCGGCGAAGATACTCAAAAATGAGAAAGACGATTCCCCCGGCAATCAGCATGATACTCACCGTCTCAACCCCGAACAGGGCTTTGATCTGCTTGTAAAACAAAAATCCCAAGGCACCGGCGGGCAAAAAAGCAACACCGATTTTGAGCCAGAGCATTTTGTCCTGCAAAAGCCGCTGGGCATACAAAAACAATACGGCGAGGATGCTTCCGAGCTGGATCGAGACTTCAAACGCTTTGTGGGCATTGGTCTGCTCCAATCCCAAAAGTTGCGAAGCCAGGATCAGATGTCCCGTCGAAGAGATGGGAAGAAATTCAGTAACCCCCTCAAGGGCCCCAAGGATCAATGCGTCAAATAAGGTCACAAAAACTCTCTTTTTTTTGGTGCAATTGTAGCATAGCATCCCCCCTTAAACCTCCCCTAACTTCCCGTTGGCTATAATATCGCTATTTTGCACTCAGACTAAGGATAGATTCCATGTTACTTTTTACCCCCGGTCCTACCCCTGTACCCGAATCGGTACGTATCGCAATGGCGGGCGAAACACTCCATCACCGTACTCCCGAATTTGAAGCGATTTTCGAGCGGACGCGTGCATTGTTGTTCGAACTGCTCGGGATGGATGAGGTACTGATGCTTGCCTCTTCAGGAACCGGCGCAATGGAAGGGGCGGTGATCAATCTGGCCCACTCCAAACTCCTCTCGATCAATTCGGGAAAATTCGGCGAGCGTTTCGGCCGCATCGCCGTGGCTCACGGCATCGCGAACGTCGAGATCAAGCACGAATGGGATACCCCCGCGACCGTCGAAGAGGTCAAAGCAGCCCTTGCCGCCAACCCTGACGTCGATGCCATCGCACTTCAAATCTGCGAAAGTGCCGGCGGATTACGCCACAGCGTTGAAGCCATCGCCGCGGCGGTAAAAGCGCATAACCCTTCGATCATGGTGATTGCGGACGGCATTACGGCGGTCGGCGTCGAAAAAATCGACGTGAGCCATATCGACTGTCTGATCTCGGGAAGCCAAAAAGCGTTGATGCTCCCTCCCGGACTGGCAATCATGGGCCTTTCCAATGCCGCCATCGAGAAGATCGGAAGCGGCAAAGGGTATTATTTCAACCTCGCAACCGAGATCAAAAATCAGCGTAAAAACACGACGGCATGGACGGCGGCTACGACGATTACCATCGGTTTGGAATCGGTGCTGAACCGTATCAAAGCGGAGGGGGGACTCGATAAATTGTACGCCGACACGGCGCGCCGCGCGAAAGCGACCCGTGAAGCGATGATGGCAATCGGTCTCTCCATCTATCCGACAAGCCCAGCCGATTCGATGACGACGGTAGGGGATGCGGAAGCGAAAAAAATCCGTTCAACTCTTAAAGCATTCGATGTGAATGTCGCGGGCGGTCAAGATCACATCAAAGATTCGATTTTCCGTATCAACCACATGGGGCTGATTGCTCCGTATGAAGCGTGCTGGGCAGCTAACGCGGTGGAATTGGCTCTCGATAAAATGGGCCGCCGCGCGTATGACGGAACCGCTAACCGCGTGTTTAACACCGTCTATTTCGGGCTTTGATCGTTATGGTTTTTGAACACGAAATCCCCGAAGGCTCGAAACTCTATTTCGCCGGCACCGCGAAAACCAAACGGCGCATCGAAAATACGGCCAGCGAATTGTTAAGCGACGCCGGATTCGAAGAGATCCTGACGCCGCTTTTTTCGTACCATCAGCATATGAGCGTTTGCGATCAGCGTGAACTGATCCGGATCAACGACAGCGCGAATCATCCGATCAGCCTTCGTGCCGATTCGACGATCGATGTGGTCCGGATTGTCAACAAACGCCTCGGCGGCAATACCGAACACAAAAAATGGTTTTACATTCAGCCGGTATACCGTTATCCGGCACACGAGCAGTATCAGGTCGGAGTCGAAATCATCGATGAGACCAATCTCTCGGCGGCGCTCACGCAGGCGACCCGGATTTTGAAAAAACTTCAGATTTCGCCGCTGCTGCAAATCTCCAACATCAATATTCCGCGTATCCTTTCGGAGATGCTGGGTCTTGATCTGGATGATTTCCGGCACGTCAACATCGAGAAATTTTTATCGCTGAAGATCGATTGGCTGACCCGTTTGGTCTACCTTCAGCACGCACGCGAGATCGATGAGATCGTCGCCGTCGTTCCCGATGCCATCAAGTCCGAGCTGGTCAAAATCAAAGAGCTCTGCGCTGACCTGGATTACGCCAATGTCGTCGTTGCCCCTTTGTATTACGCCAAAATGCTCTACTACGACGAACTTTTTTTCCGGGTTATCGAAAAAAACGAGACGTATGCCATGGGCGGACGTTACAAGAGTGATGAGACCGTTTCGGTCGGTTTTGCGATTTATACCGATGCGTTGATCGACGCATTACATCAATAAAAATAGGAAAAACATGAAAGCAGATTTAATTGTCGGTATCCAGTGGGGTGACGAAGGGAAAGGGAAAATCGTCGATTTGCTCGCGCAGCGCTACGATGTCGTCGCCCGTTATCAGGGGGGGCACAATGCGGGACATACGATCGTCGTTGACGGCAAAACGCATGCGCTTCATCTGATCCCCTCAGGAATCTTGAATCCCAAAGCGGTCAATATCATCGGAAACGGCGTCGTCGTCTCCCCCGAAGCGCTGATCAAAGAGATGAAACAGTTCGACAATCTGTTGGGGCGCTTGTTCGTGAGCGAATCGGCACACATGATCCTGACGTTTCATACCCTTATTGATCAGGCCAAAGAAAAACTTCGCGGCGAAAAAGCGATCGGTACGACAGGCCGAGGTATCGGACCTGCGTACAGCGAAAAAATCGCCCGTGCCGGATTTCGTCTGGGTGAACTGCGCGACGTAGAAGCGTTGACGTCACGCGTGATGGAGTATTTCGCTCAAAACAAAGCCATTTTCGAAGCACTGGCGATCGAGTTGCCTTCGCGCGAAGAACTGGTGGCCGAATTGAACGGCTACGCCGAAAAACTGGTTCCGTTTTTGGCCAATACGACGCAGATGGCGTGGAGAATGATGGATGAGGGGAAAAAGATCCTCCTCGAAGGGGCGCAGGGGACGATGCTCGACATCGACCACGGCACCTATCCCTATGTCACCAGCTCATCGACGATTTCGGCGGGAGCGTGTACGGGTCTGGGGATCAATCCTAAAGACATCGGCAAAGTGACCGGGATCGTCAAAGCCTACTGCACCCGCGTCGGTAACGGTCCGTTCCCGACGGAAGATCACGGCGAAATCGGCGAGCGTCTTAGAGTGCAGGGGCATGAATTCGGTACGACGACGGGACGCCCGCGCCGCTGCGGCTGGTTCGATGCGGTTGCGTGCCGCTATGCGAGCCGGTTGAACGGATGTGACGAACTCGCCATTATGAAACTGGATGTACTGGACGGATTCGACGAAATTCAGGTGTGCGTCGGATACGAAGTAGGCGGCGAAGTGATCGATTATCTTCCGCTTGATCTTGAAAACGTCAAAGCGGTCTATAAAACATTCCCGGGCTGGAAAAGCACGGTCGGTGTCCGTGAGTTCAGCGCGCTTCCAAAAGAAGCGCAGGAGTATCTCAAAGCGCTTGAAGAGTACACCGGAACAAAAATCGGCATGATCTCGACATCGCCCGACCGGAACGATACCATTACGCTATAATAACCGCAAAGAGGAGCCGTTATGGGAAAATCGCGTTACGAGCCTCTGGTAAAACTCAAAAAAAAGAGTTTGGACGAAGCCGAACGAGCCCTCATCGCGGCGAACAACGAAGTCGCCGGTGCGAGCGACCGCCTCAACACGGCCTATCAGGCCCTTGCCTCACTCCATTTGCCCCAAAGCGGATCCATCCGCGAACTTTCCCAGGCCAACATGATGATACAGACTCAACACGATACTATCGAGAGATGCAAGGAAATGCTCGAGCGCGCAGAAGAAAAGCAGCAGAAAATGCGGGAACGGTTTCACGCGTCCCGAATCGATTTTGAGAAGTTCAGCTATCTGGAAGTTCAGGAAGTGAACGCGCAGATCAAAAAAATAAAAGCCCAAGAAGCTAAAATGCTTGATGAAATCGGAACAATAACCTACAAAAGAGAAATGTGATGAGACTATTTTGGATATTACTGCTGAGCACGGCGGCCATGAGCGCAGCGCAAAACACGAAGTCGTACGAGTGTACGAAAATTTTCGAAGACCGTAAAAACGAGTTGCTGTCCGAGCTGGAACGGATTGACGAACAGCGCCAGTCGCTCGATGCGCTTAAGCGGGCAACCGAAGATCTGCTGCGGAAAAAAGAGGTGATGATCAAAGGCAAAGACACCAAAGTCGATCAAAAGCTGTCCGAAATCAAAGCCAGAGAGGCTTCGGTGAAAAAGATGCTCGACGAGAATAAAAAAGTGCTCGACGAGATCAAACAGCTTAAATCCGACAGAGTATCGCAGACCTTTGCCAAAATGAAGCCGGCCGCATCGGCGCAGATACTGTCGCAGATGTCGGCGGATGAGGCGGCCGCCATTATGAGCACCCTTAACACCAAAGTAACCGGGCAGATTCTCGCCAAAATGGAACCCCAAAAAGGATCAGAAATTACGGCGAAACTAAAACAGATTCCTGAACCGAAGCCGTAATCTCAGAAAAACGTCTAAGCCATTTTAGAGGTGTTTTTGAGTAAAATGGCAAAAATTTCACTCAGGGCAGGCAATGAAGGTTTCACTGACACACGTACCCCATATCGCAACGCGTATCGCCGTTGATCTAAGCCGCAGCGGGCTGGTCACGATGACAAAAGGGCTGGAAAGTGCCGCAAAAGAAGCGGAATCCATATTGGCTGCCAATATCAAAAAAGAGATCGCACTCGAAGAAAAAGTCAAAGAGATCGTGAACGCCAACGAAGAGCAGATCGATTTTTACCTTGCCGACGAACGTCAGCTTTTCTTTATGATCAAAAAGAAATTGGCTCCCGAATTCGGCGTTATCCTTTCGTACGAAGACCGCTACTCCGATATCGCTCACCAGATTCTGGATGCGCTGTATGAAGAGGATCTGATCCATTACGATGTCAGCGAAAACCGGATCAAAAACGTCATTTACGATGCGATCACCGCGTCAATTGCCGACACGAGCGAAATCGAATCGGCGGTATTCCAAAAAATCAAAAGCTACAAACGTCATCTTATCCCGGGAACGGATGAGTATGAGATCGTTTATGACAAGCTTTATAAAGAAGAACTGGTGCGAAGGGGGATAGCATAATGCGTGATGTTTGGGTTTATCTCGAGAACGGGACGTATCTTCAGGGAAAAAGTTTCGGTGCCGATACGACTGCAGTAGGGGAGATCGTATTCAACACCTCTATGAGCGGGTATCAGGAGATAATTACCGACCCGTCGTACGCGGGACAGTTCGTCACGTTCACAATGCCCGAAATCGGCAACGTCGGAGTCAATGACGAAGATATGGAAAGCGCTTCCGCCCACTGCAAAGGGATCATTGTCCGCCAGTATCAGAAACGTTATTCGAATTTTCGTGCTGAAGAAGCGTTGCATACGTTTCTGGAAAAACACGGAATCATCGGTATCTGCGATATCGATACGCGCTACATCACCAAAATGCTCCGCACCGAGGGTGCGATGATGATGATCGCATCGACCGAAGTGAGCAACAAAGAGGAGTTGAAAAAACTTCTTGAAAGCTCTCCCCGCATCGAAGAGATCAATTACATCCAAGAGGTCAGTACCAAAACCGCGTATAAGCACCGCGACGGCGCATACGATCCGGTAACATTCCGCTATAACGACGCTCCCGCGCCGAAAGCGCGCCTTGCCGCTATCGATTTCGGTATCAAACGCAATATTCTCAACGAACTCACCGAAGCAGGCTTCGACGTTGAAGTACTCCCCAATACCTTTAACGGCGACGACTTGATCAAGCGTTATGAATCGGGTGAAATCGACGGTGTATTCCTCTCAAACGGTCCGGGAGATCCTCTGGTACTGAAAAAAGAGCAAGAAGAGATCAAAAAGCTGATCGCCCGCAAAGTGCCGATTTGCGGAATCTGTTTGGGGCATCAGCTGCTCAGCATCGCGCACGGCTATGACACCCATAAGTTGAAGTTCGGCCACCACGGCGGAAACCACCCGGTCAAGAACGTGAAAACGGGAATGGTCGAAATTACGGCACAAAACCATAACTACAATGTTCCCGAATCGGTGCGTGAGATTGCGGAAGTGACCCATATCAATCTCTTTGACAATACGATCGAAGGGCTCCGCTATAAAACCGGCCCCGTCTTTTCGGTGCAGCATCACCCCGAATCAAGCCCGGGTCCAAAAGAGAGCCGTTCTATTTTTAACGACTTTCTTCAACTTATCCAGCGTTGATTCTTCGTTTCGGGGAAACCCGAAACCCTCCTTGTTTCCCCCGTATTTTTCTGTATGTGTTACTTTTCTTCTCCTTATTCTGTAGAAAACCTTAAAATTATCGTTAAGTTTTGATATGGCGCAAAACCTTTAAAAATTTAAGATTCCTTAAATACTGCGATTGCTATCATTAGAGTGTCTAATAGCCTACTTTTGTTACAAAAGTGTTAAGGGCACCCCTAAAAATCGGTGTTTCGATTCTTAGGGGTGCCCTAATAGGCTCTTATGCTTTGAATCTTTAAGGAGGTCGTAAATGGATAATCGTCCATTGGAGTATGATTACACGGTCGCTAAGATGTTTATGCTTACAACTGTTGTACTCGGTATTGTCGGGATGCTTGTCGGCGTTATTTTGGCGTGGGAAATGGCATTTCCGGCTGTTAATACGATGTTGGGTGAAGGGTTGGCAGAATACACCAACTTCAGCCGTCTTCGTCCGTTGCACACAGATGCCGTAATTTTCGGGTTTACCCTGAGTGGTATTTGGGCTACATGGTATTATGTAGGTCAACGTGTCTTGAAAGTATCGATGGCAGAATCAAAATTTTTGATGTTCCTCGGTAAATTGCACTTCTGGCTTTATATGCTGGTAGTTGTTGCTGTTGTCGGCTCACTTTTGATGGGTATCACTACCTCTAAAGAGTATGCTGAGTTCGAATGGCCTATCGATATCGCGGTAGTTGTCGTATGGGTACTTTGGGGTATGGGACTTTTCGGTTTGATCGGTATCCGCCGTGAAAAATCACTGTACATCTCTATCTGGTATTACATCGCTACATTCCTCGGTATTGCAATGCTTTACCTGTTCAACAACATGGCGATTCCTACGTATTTCGCATCTGGCGGAATCGGTGACTGGTATCACTCGGTTTCTATGTATGCCGGAACCAATGATGCATTGGTACAATGGTGGTACGGACACAACGCGGTTGCGTTCGGGTTTACTGTTCCCATCGTTGCGATGATCTACTACTTCCTCCCAAAAGAGTCGGGACAAGCGGTTTATTCGTATAAATTGTCTCTTCTTGCATTCTGGGGTCTGATGTTTGTTTACCTTTGGGCGGGCGGACACCACTTGATCTACTCGACTGTACCTGACTGGATGCAGACTATGGGTTCTGTTTTCTCGGTTGTATTGATTCTCCCGTCATGGGGTTCTGCAATCAACATGCTTTTGACCATGAAAGGTGAATGGCAGCAAGTAGCGGCTAGCCCGTTGATCAAATTCATGATCCTCGCGTCTACGTTCTACATGTTCTCGACTCTTGAAGGTCCGATCCAAGCGATCAAATCGGTCAATGCGTTGGCTCACTTTACAGACTGGATCGTCGGTCACGTGCATGACGGTGTTCTTGGATGGGTTGCATTCATGATCATGGCTGCATTGTTCCATATGGCTCCACGTGTATTCAAACGTGAGATTTACTCTAAATCGTTGATGAACACACAATTCTGGGTTCAAACGCTTGGTGTTGTTCTGTACTTCACTTCTATGTGGATCGCAGGTATTACACAAGGTATGATGTGGCGTGCGCACGATGAGTTCGGTAACCTTGCTTACTCATTCATCGATACGGTTTCTGTATTGCACCCGTATTTCACAATCCGTGCGGTTGGTGGAACATTGTATCTCGTAGGTATGTTCTTGTTTGCGTACAACATGTACAAAACAATGACAAGCTCTCGCCGTGTTGAAGAGAGTGAACTTCAAAACGCATCGCCGATGGGCGCCTAATAAGGAGGGGAAAATGTTTCACTGGTTAGAAAAACACCCGTTCTTTTTCGCGGTAGCTGTCTTTGTCGTTATTTCGTTCGCAGGTCTTATCGAGATTCTGCCAAACTTTGCACAGGCTTCTCAGCCGGTTGTCGGCACTAAGCCGTACAGCACGCTGGAACTTGCCGGTCGTCATGTTTACATCAAAAACAGCTGTAACGCATGTCACTCACAATTGGTTCGCCCGTTCAAATCTGAAACTGACCGTTACGGTCACTACAGCTTGAGCGGTGAATATGCGTATGACCGCCCATTCCTTTGGGGTTCAAAACGTACAGGTCCGGATCTTATGCGTGTAGGAAACTACCGTACGACAGATTGGCATGAAAACCACATGAAAGATCCTGCAGCGGTTGTTCCGGGTTCAATCATGCCGGCATATCGCTGGTTGTTCAAAAACACTGCAGACATCGATACTGCATATGCTGAGCAAGTAACGGTTAATAAAGTGTTTGCAGTTCCTTACAATGCTGAAATCCCGATGGCTGACGGTTCAAAATCGACAGTCAAATTGGCAGCAACATTGGAAGAAGCACACGCTGATGCTCTTGAAGAAGCAAAAGCGATTGCGGCGGACATGAAAGACCAAGATGTTAAAGATGCGGTAGCTGCGGGTCAGATTCCTGAAATCGTAGCGCTTATCGCGTATATGAACAGCTTGAAATAAGGGGCAGTGCGTGGATATCGGTACGATTCAAGCTTATGCGTACTTTTTCTTCACGGCGTTGTTGGTGGTAGTGCTTTATGCGTATATCTACCACCTCTACAGCTCGCAGTGGAAAGGGAAGCGCGATTATGAAAAGTACGGAAACATCGCGCTACATGATGAGATTACTGACAAGCCTGTCGAAGAAATCTCGAAAAACGATGAGATAAATAAGAAGGAGCCATAATGAATAAGTTGATGGTATTCGGTGTTGTCTTCGTTGCTGCACTGCTCGGCCTTACCTGGGTAATCGCCGGCGGACAAATGGGTGATGACATCGTCAACAAATTGGCAATGCTCGGTGCGGTAGCAACAGCTACAATCGCAATTTTCGTAGCATTGAAATACATCCGTCAAATGCAAACGGACAAAGCAAGCGGTAAACTTGCAGATGAAAACTGGGATGGCATCGGGGAATATAAAAACGAACTTCCTTTCGGTTGGGCGGTTATTTTCCTGGGTCTGAACATTTGGGCTATCTGGTATTTCCTTGCCGGTTATCCTGTTAACGCGTACTCACAAATCGGTGAATACAACGAAGACGTAGCGGCACATGACGCTAAATTTGAA
This sequence comes from Sulfuricurvum sp. MLSB, assembly GCF_000747095.1. Lineage (GTDB taxonomy): Bacteria > Campylobacterota > Campylobacteria > Campylobacterales > Sulfurimonadaceae > Sulfuricurvum. The sequence continues at coordinate 92,849 of NZ_JQGL01000015.1, read as the reverse complement.
GCACAACACGCCAATATGGACGAAGAGACCCTCAAAGAGATGGGCGGATCAATCTTTATCGTTCAATGTGCGCCGTGTCACGGTCTTCAAGCGGACGGTATCGACGGTAAAGCGGCGAACCTTACCGTACGTCTTGAAGAAAAAACAATCAAACACGTTATCAATAACGGTCAAGGGATGCTCGGTTACCCAGCGCCTATGCCGGATCGTAACGGTTTGATGAACATGAACACCAACGCGTTGATTACCGATGCGGAAATCGATGCGGTTGCTAAATACGTTGCCGGCGGGATGAAAGGCACGGAAGGTGCTGACGTATTCGCAGGAACGTGTGCGGCATGTCACGGACCTGACGGTAAAGGTATGGAGATGGTTGCGCCAAGCATCGCAGACTTCAACCCGACGTTGGTAGCCGATGTTCTCAAACACGGTAAAAAAGGTGCAATCGGTGCAATGCCTGCATTCAACAACTTGACTGAAGTTCAAGTCAAAGCGCTTGGTGCCTATGTCACCGACCTCAGTAAATAAGGAGAGTCTCATGGAAAATCGTAGTATTTTTGCATTGGACGGTATCACCGGGATGTTGATCGCAACGGTTTTGTTGCTTTCTATCCTTGTATTCCTCACGGTTTTGGGTCTTGGTGCGCAACAAAACAATGCAGCCAATTTCTACAAAATTGAAAACGAAAAAGAGATCAAGATGATCAGCACCGAAAATGCTGCTCATCGGGTCGAAGTCAAGTAAGGAGTTTGGAATGGCAAGTATCATGGATAAACTCATCACTTGGACATTAGTGATTTCCGCAGCGGTAACGCTGTGGGCGGTGGTTACACCTAATCACCTCTTCGTCGGGTAAGGGTAGCGCTTTGTTACTCTCGCGAGGGCTGGCGGCCCTCACCTTCATCGTATTCTCCGCACTCTCTCTTAACGCAGAATATTTATATAAAGACGACGTTGTTAAAAACCCCAATTTTGCCCAGCAAATCAATTCAATCGGAGCCGAGCTGAAAGCCAAAACCGGCGTGTCGCTGTATTTGGTCATGGTACGTGATTTGGAAGAGAATCAAACAATTGCCGAGTTCGAAAAGAAACTTGCCGGTGAATTGGATGAGCCTGCCGTCATCATGACGTTTATTGAGCTGAAACAAAAAGTGGACATTCTGGCTCGTCCCGTCTCTTTATATGAGCATTTTAACAAACAACAGGTTCTCAGCCCCAACGCAACGTTCATCGGTGCGGTAGTGAGTGCGGTCATGTTTGCCCGCAGTTACGACGAAGCCAAGGAATTGATCGCCAATCGGGGAGGCACCATTTTGCCTATTTTGGCCGAGCGTGCCAAAGGGGACGATATCGTCTCCAAATATTCGGTGGCGATGTTTAACGGCTATGCCGATGTTGCCGAACAGATTGCGGCACACAAAGGGGCAACCTTAAGTTCGTCCGCCGGAAGCGGAAGCAAAAATTTTATCAATATTTTACGGGTGATTTTTTACGGTATTATTCTTTACGCGATTATTCTTTATGTTCGCGGGAAATATTTTCGTAAGAAGGACGATAATGTTTAAAAATCCCGGCACGAAATGGCCGATTATCATTGCCTTATCCATTGCGGGGATCATCGCAGCGTGTGTCGTTACGATTAAAGTGGCTTTGAACAATCCGGTGCAGATGTCCGATTACGGGATGCAGAACTACCATTCCTACGACGCCAACGTCAACGACATCATTAATGCCAAAATAGCGTTCGACCAAAAATATTCGGTAGCGTTTGTCTCGCAAGGGATCAGCGAAAAAGGGACGGTCATAGCGTATGAAGTGACCGACAAAGAGGGCAAAAGCATCAATGATGCCAAAGTCGACGTCGTGTTGACGCGCCCTGACAACACCGATTTCAATATCGAGCTTGCAAATCCTTCGGTTGAGAACGGCAAGTACACCTTCAATGCCGTCGATCTTCCCAAAGCGGGACGATGGGATATCCTGGCCAAAATAAGTGTCGGGAACGACCAACGTTACTACAATCTTAAAGCCGATACCCGCAACGCCAACACCTTCGAATTTTAATGACCTTGCAGCGAGAATGCATCGTCTATCCTACGTCGCGGTGCATCCGAAATGCGCTGGATTCCGCACAGGAGGGGATGCTTCCTCATTACATGAGCATGGGGGAGTTTTTAAACCGCTGCGCCTATGCCGAAGGGCTGATCACTCCGGATGACGATCTACGTCTGCTCGCACTGTACGAAGCTTCTGATTTCAAGGCGTTTTCCGCGTTGAACATCGAACGCAATTTCTTCAGTTTTATCCAAAACGCCCAATACATTTTCCGCTTTTTCGAAGAGCTTTCTTCCGAGCAGGTCAAGGTCGAAACGCTTCAGGAAGTGGATGTCTACGGCGAATACGAAGAGCATATCGCGATCTTGATCCACCTTCGGAGCCGTTATCGCGCCATATGCGAACGCAACGGATGGAATGACCCTATTTTCGCTTCCGAAACGCGTCGAATCGATACCGGATTTCTGAACCATTTTGATTCGGTGCGGATCGAGGTCGAAGGGTATTTGAGCCGCCGCGAAATAGAGATATTGCGTGAATGCTCCCGTAGCGTTCCCCTGACGATCACCTACAACGCCACCGCCTACAACCGGAAAATGAGTTCACGGCTCGAAGAGATGGGGTTTGCGATTGCGGAGGGGAACTGCTACGAGCTTTCGTTCAGCCTTGGCGACGTGATTCGGGAATCTCCTTCGGTGCATGCGACGGACTTGGTATGCGACGTGTTTCAAAACCGTCTGGCGCAAGTCGGGTTCATCAAAGCGACGATTGAAGCGTTTGCGCATGAGGGGATGGCTCCCGAGCGGATTGCAGTTGTACTTCCCGATGAGTCGTTTGCGCCGCTTTTACGGGCGTTTGACGATGAAGGGAATTTTAACTTTGCGATGGGAGAAGGGTTTGACAACACCGCCCTTTACCGTGAAATAGAGGGCATTATGCTCTATCTGGACGAGGCAAACGTCTTGAACCGTGCACGGATACGCAATGTTTCTTCGGCAAAAATCGACTGGGTCAGAGAGCATTATCCGAAGCCGTTTCGCCTTAGTCAGCTTGAAGCGTTTTTGCAGCTAATCGTGACGGAGGAGACGGAAGAGGCGTCGGCTGAGATCGTCCGCGACGAATTGCAGCAGTTTTCCCATTTGGCCGAAGCGCTCGAAACTCTTGATTTCAAAAGCGTTTTGCGGATGTTCATGAATCGTCTGCGCAATCGCAGCATCGATGATGTCCGGGGAGGAAAAATTACCGTCATGGGGCTGCTGGAAACACGCGGCGTGGCATATGATGGGGTTATTGTCGTCGATTTCAACGAAGGGTATGTCCCGCACAAAAGCGACAAAGATCTTTTCTTGAATACCCAAACCCGAAAATACGCCGGATTGCCGACGGCGAATGACCGCGAATCGCTGCAAAAGCACTACTACGCGATGCTTTTTAGCCGTGCGCGCAAAGTGGCGATCGGATGCGTCCAAAATACCGAAACCGTCCCGTCGCGGTTTTTGCTGCAGATGAAGATCCCGATGCGCAGCGCGCAGTACCGATACGAAGAGGCGCTGTTTCGTCCTAAAACAGAACGTCCGCGCAATACCGAACACTGCACCGGCGAATACGATTTCACCGCGCATCCCCTTTCGGCAAGTTCACTCAAAAGTTTCCTCACGTGCCGCAGACAATTTTACTACCGCTACCTGCTGCATCTCTCGCCGCATGAGCTTCCGAGGGATCTTTCGGAAGAACGGGACATAGGGAACGTACTGCACGCATCACTCGAATCGGTTTACGGCCGGCAGGATCATTATGAGACGCCCGCACAGATTAAAAAAGCGCTTGAAGCGCAATGGGAAGATTCCCGGGGAGACGATCCTCTGCAGCGCCATATGAAACGGCTGTGGCTTGAAAAACTGGATGATTTTTACCGTCATGAGGCCGAACGGTTTCAAGAAGGGTGGCGAGTAGCGCACCGTGAAAAAGAGCTTACCGCGCTGGTCGAGGGGATCACCCTTGTCGGACGGGTCGACCGTATCGATGTGAAAGAGGGGAAGTTTGAAGTCATCGATTACAAGAGCGGCAAATACCCTGACGTCGACAAGGAACCCAAAGAAGAGGATACCGATTATCAGCTCAGCGTCTATGCGTTTCTGGTTTCCTCGCTGGGGGAGGTCGCGGGATGCGGCTATTACGATTTGAACCGCGGCGAATTGAAGCGCGAACAGTTTTTGGAGGCCAAAAACGAGAAACTTCGGGAGATATTGAAAACGATGGCGTCCCAAAAGGGATGGGAATGGGAGATGTGTGACGATCTGAGCCGCTGTCGCAACTGCCCCTATGTCTATCTGTGCCATCGGGAGGCGATGCGTGGCGTTTGAACCGTTTTTGGCCTATGAGGCGAGCGCCGGGAGCGGCAAGACCTTCAACCTTGTCGTCCGATACCTGAGCCTGCTGTTTATGGGGGAGGACCCCCGCTCCATCGTTGCACTGACGTTTACGAACAAAGCGGCCAACGAGATGCTGGATCGAATGGTGCAGACGCTGGAGCATCTGCATGAACGGGGAGAACTTGACGCCATTGCCGACGTGTGCGGCTTGAGCCGCGAGGAGATTCTCTCGCGGCGTTCGGATGTGCTGCGCCGTTTTTTGCACGCCGATGTGCAGATTTCAACGATCGATAAATTTTTCGGGCGCATTTTGCGCAAATTTGCCCTCAACGCCGGGATCATGCCGACGTTTAAAACGACCCAGAACCATCACGAAGTGAAACTTCTGGAGCGCTTTTTGAATGAGGTTGAGGTGTCGAATGCGGATCATGCGCTGGTGCACCTTTCGATTTTGAGCGATAAGCGTCTGAGCGCGCTGTTCGCCTTGCTCTCACAGCTGTATGCCAAACACAAAGAGTTCGATATGGACGCGTTTGATACGGCAGCGGTGAGTGAGGAGCGGATCGCGCAGGCGATGGATGCGGCAAAAGAGCTCAAAACCCTCGTTCACAGCAAGGGGCTGAGCGATACGGCCAACAAAGCCGTTGAGATCGAGAGTTTCGAACAGCTTCTGAAAAAAACATGGCTCTATCAGCCGAGCATGAACTACTGGGTGTTCAAAAAAGGGTACGAGCCGCAGATGGATACCCTGCTGGAAAAGATTCAGCACGCGGTGCTGCACCATTTCCGCCGCCGTGAAGCGCTCTATTTCAAAGAGCTTTTTACCCTTTTGAAGCTTTATATCAAGAGCCGCCGTACGATGGCGGTCCAGAGCAACGAACTTTCGTTTGACGATATCACATTGAGCGTGCATACGCTGCTGCGGGAAAAGCTGGAAAGCGAGTTTCTTTATTTCCGCCTTGACTCGCATCTGAAACATCTGCTGCTGGACGAGTTTCAGGATACGAGCGTAATCCAGTTCGACATACTTCGGCCGCTGATCGAAGAGCTTCGCGCCGGGACGGGGGTGAAAGAGAAGGGGAGTTTTTTCTTTGTCGGAGACGTCAAGCAGTCGATTTACCGTTTTCGCGGCGGGGTGAGCGCACTGTTTCACCAGGTCGCCGATCTTTTTGACGTCCGTATCGAGCCGCTTCGGGTCAATTACCGCTCGCGCAGGTCGATCGTGGAGTTTGTGAATCGGACTTTCGAGGGGAAAATCGCCAATTATACCCCCCAGCAAAGTCCCGAGAAACTCTCCGGCGGATACGTACAGGTGGGGATCAGCGCCGAGCCGCTGGAATCGCTCGAACGCACCGTTGCCGCATTGATCGACAACGGTGCCGCACCCGAAGAGATAGCCGTATTGACGGTGACGAATAACGACGGGAGTGCGGTGGAGGAACATCTGACGCATCTTGGGTACGAAGTGGTTACCGAAACGACGGCGCGCCTGACATCGCAGCGGAGTGTCCGTTCGATCATCGAATACCTGCGCTATGGCTATTTCGATGCGGCGATTTACCGTTTCAACTGTGCCGCGCTTCTGGGCGTTTCGCCGGACGAAATTGACCGCACGGAGGTTGCCGATCCGGTAAAGGCGGCTATCGCGTTTATCCGGCGTTACGACATCGCCGATAAAAGTGCTTTGCTGTTTGTGGAAGCGTTGCGCACTTACCGCGATATCGAAGCGGTCGTGTTTGAGATCGACCGGCTTGAAACCGCTTCGCCGCAGAGCGATTTACGCGGGATACGGATCATGACGGTCCATAAATCCAAGGGGCTGGAGTTCGAACACGTGATCGTTCTGGATCAACTTGGCAAGCCGCGCGCCAAAAACGATCCGATCGTGTACGAATACGACGGAGCGCGTCTGAACACCCTTTTTTATCGGATCAAAGACCGCGAATCGCTTGATCCCCTGTATGCCGAGGCGCTGGCCAAAGAGAAAAAAGCGGCGGAGGAAGACCGCCTCAACGCACTGTATGTCGCCCTGACCCGTGCGGTCGAATCGCTGAGCGTCATTGCCAAGGAGAAGGGGTCGTGGTTTGAGCCGTTGGAGCTGTGTGCGGCGGAATGGGGGCAATTGCGGTGCTCGCACGCGCACGCGAAAGTGCTCCAAGCCCCAAAACCGTTGATCTACCGCGCCAGCCGCTTCGGACGGCAGGAAGAGACGATCGCGGCCCCCAAAGAGGCGGCGCACGACTATGCCGCCGTGCAGTTCGGGACAGCGCTGCACTATACGCTGGAGATGATGGGCGACTTTTCCGCGGCTGCACTCGGCAGCGCGCTTGAATCGGCTCGAAACCGCTACGGTGCGGTGCTGAGATCCGGAGGGATCGAAGAGATCGGGGGTCGGGTTGAGCGGTTGATGCAGGATCCGACCTTTTTGGCTTTGTCGCAGGGGGAACGGCGCAAAGAACAGATACTCCGCTATCGCGGATCGATCCATGTCATCGACTTGCTGGTGCGCGGCAAAGAGGGGTGGATTGTCATTGACTACAAATCAGGTCGGGAAGAGGAAGGCAAACACCGCGCCCAGGTTCAGCGCTATATCGACGCGGTCGCATCGTTGAGCGGCGAAAAAGTGAGAGGCTACCTGTGTTACCTTCTTAGCAGCGGGATCGAATGGGAAGAGTGCTTATAAAAAACTTAATTTAAGCAGATTATAAGACTAAACAGGTACAATTGCGCCACTATTTATAGAGACTTTAAAAGGAGACTCAAGATGAAATTTACTAAAATTGCTTCACCTGAGCAAATCGAACGTAAATGGGTTTTGATCGATGCGGAAGGGAAAACGTTCGGTCGTATCATGACGGATGTTGCTACTCGTCTTCGCGGTAAAGACAAACCTTATTTTACCCCAAATATCGACTGTGGTGACTTCGTTGTTATCATTAACGCTGAAAAAGCGGTTATCAACGGTGGCGGCAAAGCGGCTACTAAAACGTATCACCGTCACACAGGTTACTTCGGTAACGTAAAAAGTGAAAAATTTACAGAACTTTTGGCTACTAACCCAGAAAAAGTTTTCAAACTTGCAGCTCGCGGTATGCTTCCTAAAACAAAATTGGGTCGTGCGATGTTGAAAAAACTCAAAGTCTATGCAGGTGCTGAACACCCACACTCTGCACAGATCGCTAAGTAAGGATAAACGATGGCAAAAACGTATGCAACCGGCAGAAGAAAAACTTCGATCGCTAAAGTATGGCTTGCTCCGGGTACAGGTAAAATCACTGTAAACGGTCTTTCACTCGACGCATGGCTGGGTGGTCTTGAAGCAAAAAAATTGCGTGTTACCCAACCGCTTTCATTGACAAAACAAGACACATCAGTAGATATCAACGCGACAACCGTCGGCGGTGGATTCTCTGGTCAAGCCGATGCGCTTCGCCACGGTATCTCACGTGCTCTTTGTACGTTTGATCCTTCATTCCGTGCTATCCTCAAACCGTTCGGCATGCTTACACGTGACTCACGTGTTGTTGAACGTAAGAAACCGGGTAAACGCAAAGCGCGCCGTTCTCCGCAGTTCTCAAAACGTTAATCGTTTTGTTCTCTCCTTTGGGAGGGAAACACTTTTTTCTTCTTCTTTATCCGTATTAAATCTTTCCCGTTATTTTGTTTAATCTCTCATTTAAGTGTTCCGTCAGCACGGTAAGAATATTATCCTCCTGTAATAAAAAAAATCAAGGGAAGTTATGTTTTTCAATCATGCCAAAATCGAAAAATTGGAAGCTGACAATGCGGCTTTGCGCCAACAGTTAAATGAACTCCGCCAACAGAATGCACAGCTTGGCAGCGAGTTATCGGTTTTACGCAGCAGCGTCGAAGACGAGAGAGGATCTCATGCCAAAGCTCAGGCGATAGTCGAACTGTACAATGTGCTGCTCGAAGCCTATGAGGACGGTATGCGTTTTGTCCAGAACAACGTAACGCAAAACGTTGCCAACCTTGATGAGCTGAATCATCTCAACGAAATCACGACAACCAAAGCGGGAGAGATATCGGCCAAAACCGAAGACGTCATGACGTCGATGCAAAAGATCGAAGAACTTACCGGAAGTTTACAGGGGGAGGCCCAAAGCCTCAACAACAACGTCCAATCGATCTCGGAAATTATCAACCTGATCAAAGACATCTCAGACCAAACCAATCTTCTTGCGCTGAATGCCGCGATCGAAGCCGCGCGGGCGGGAGAACACGGCAGAGGGTTTGCCGTCGTTGCGGATGAGGTGCGCAAGCTTGCCGAACGAACCCAGAAAGCAACGCTTGAAGTCGAAGTCAACATCAACGTTCTGAAACAAAGCTCATCGGGGATGATGGATACGAGTGAGGTGTTTTCACAAGAGGCACGCGGTGCGATCGGTACGTTGAGCGATTTTGAAGAGCGTTTGACTCAGGTCGGCGATAATGCCCATCTGATTTCCAAAAAATCAAAAATCGTGGCGGACAATATCCACGTCACCAACGGAAAAATCGATCACATCTTGCTTAAACTGGAAGCGTATGAATCGCTGGTATCCAAACGGCATACGACGATTCCGGATGAAACGGGCTGCCGATTCGGCCAATGGTACGGTTCGATCAAAAATGTACTGGTGCATGACCATAAAGCGATGAGCGAGATCGAGCAACACCATAAAACGGTGCATCAGGGGATCAAATCGGCAATCGATATTTTTGCCAAAGGCGAGGACTTGAATCAAGGGGTCGACATTATGAAAAATGTCGAACGCTCGAGCAAGTCGGCGTTTGAAACCCTACTGAATTCGATCAAAAATTAGAAGAGGTATCAGCGGGCACGAAAAAGTTTTTTGTTGTACATGTCGTCCAAAACGGTGATGAACGCCAAGACGTCTTTTTCCAGTTCCGCATTATGGGGAGCCGGCTTGAGGCGTTCTTGCTCATACGTGAACGTTTCGGGCGATTTGTTCGGCTGTATGACGGCAACGGTATTGTGATCGCGCAGCGCGAACGTATCGTTGAACATCATCAGTGAAACCTCTCGCTTGGCGTCGCTGAAGATCGAATGGCCTAATACAGGGTGGGTGAGGTCTGTGCCGATCAGATCGAGCGCCGTGGCCAATACATCAGGCTGCGTAGCCAGACGATCAAAGGTCTGGGGCTTGATTCCCTCAGCGACGATGAGTGCGGGAATGTGAAACATATTCACCGGAACGACGTCATCACCGTAGACCCGGACGTTGTGGTCGGATACGACGACAAACACGGTATTTTTATAATAACTCTCTTTTCTGGCCAGTTCAAACAATCTTCCGATCGCGAAATCGGCATACTTGACCGCGTTTTCGACCCCGTATTTGGGTTTGCCCGGGATAAATTCTATTTTCCCTTCGGGAAGTTCGAACGGGGAATGGTTCGAACTTGAAAACAGTACACTGACAAATTTTTCCCCTTTGGCGGCATGGGCTTTGAATTTTTCATTGGCTTTGATTACCAGATCTTCATCGCTGACTCCCCATGTGCTGACGAAGGTGGGATTTTTATAATCTTTTTGTTCGATCACTTCGTCAAACCCGTTCCCAAGATACCAACCGCGCATGTTGTCGAAACGTCCCTCGCCCCCGTAAATGAAGCTGGATTTGTATCCCAGCGGTTTGAGCAGCGAAGCGACGGTAAAAAAGTCGTTTTGGGATTTGTTCCGTTTGACGACCTCTTCACCCGCGAGCGGGAGCCATCCCGATGTCATCCCTGAAAGCCCCCGAATACTGCGGGTACCGTTGCTGTAGAGGTTGGTAAAGGCAAGTCCTTCATGCGAGAGCTTTTCCATGTTCGGGGTAATCGTTGCATCTCCTCCGCTAAACCCGACGAATTGGGAACCCATAGATTCTTGGATAAAAATAACGAGGTTTTTAGGCTCTTTTGCGGGAAAACGGGTCGGTTCCGCACGGTTGAAGGGGAGTTCTCCGCCGATCGGGATATTCAGCTGTGCGGAAACGCGCGCGTAGGCTTCTTTTAGATCCATCTTCCCGTACCGTTTGACGATGTTCGCTTCCTGCGTATAGCTTTTATAGGCATAACCGACGCTGTATAGGGAGTTTTTAGCGATTTCGTTGGCCATGCGGTTCGTACTGTAGAGCGCGTCGGAGATGTTGGCCGGGCGGTGGCCGAACGAGGAGCGGATACCGATGAACAGCACCAGAAGAATGGGGAAAAGGAGGAGGAGCCGATGCCATTGCGGAGTCTGCATCGCTTCTTCCAGCCGCAGGGGAGCGTAACGAAGATAGCCCCATGCCGCAAGCGCCATCATGACAGTCGCCGCTATCAGATGGAACGGGTACTCTTTGAGAATCATCGAACCGACTTCCTGAGGATAGGTGAGGTATTCGATGAACAGATAGTTGGGACGGACGTCATATTGCGCGACAAAAGGGAACGTCGCGTTTTCAACAAAAAGGGCAAGGAGCAAAAACACGAGAACATAGCCGTTGATGAAACGTTTCCCGAAACGCGCAAAAGCGCGCGGAATCATTGAAAGGACCAGCGCGGGTATGACAAGAATAATGGATACGGCCATCGTATCGAGTTTAAGCCCGTACACAAAACTCAGCAGCGATTCGGCCAGCGTCATATCGCCAAGGCGGTCAAAATAGAGGACATAAAGCCCTAACCGCCCAAGAAAAAAGAGAATGATGAAGAGTATATAAAGTTTGAGTAGTTCTTTGAGAATAGGCAAAAGAGGTATTCCTGATGTTAAGATTTAAAGTTATAACATAAAAATAGCTAATACTTTAACATGGAAGCAGAGATTCGAAACGGTTCTAATGATTTTCTCATGCGGGAAGATTATGATTGCATTACTAGTTTAGGAGACTCTCATGAAAAAAAGTATGTTGATGCTCACGGTGTTTTGTTCGCTGGCTTTCGCTCAGATCGATTCGTCGGTAAAGGTTCCTCAGCCGATCCATAATCTTGCCGTTTTCGGAAATCATAAAAACCATCCGGTTCAGAAAATGCGCATTCATCAGGAACTGCAAAGACTAGCCCCTTTGAAATGCGATGAGGTCAAGACAAAACTCTCCGCGCAAGGGTGGCGGATTGAGCGGCTGATGTTGACAGACATCGCTTCCAATCTGCTGTATGTCGGATGGGGCTATGACGATAGTAACAAAGCGTTCAAGCTTTTTGTTGACCCGAGTGATGGCCGTATCGTCCACCAAGAAGAGCGTTTATGAAACGATCACGTTCCGCATTGGCCGCAGCGATACTCCTGCCTGCGCTGTGTTCGGCGATGACGTTCGACGACCTGAGCCGGGCGGCATACGAGCATTCGCTTCAAAAAAGCGAATCCCAAGGGAAGCAACAGGCGCTTCGTCATGAAAAAGGCGCTTACGCTGCCGCCGAACCGATTACACTGGAAGGGTCGACGCGCCGCATCCGCGCCGACGAACAAAGCGGAGACGGAACGGAATATGGGGTCATGGTCGGATTCAGCGCCAAAAATCCGTGGGTCAAAGAAGCGAAAAGCGCAGAGTTCGATGCGGCAATCAAAACGGCTGCGGGGAGTGAAACACTTCACAAAGGACTTCTCCAAAGCAGCCTCAAACACGAATATCTGCTAGGCGAGCTTGCCCGGGAAGAAGCTGAACTGTACGGCCAAAAATACGAATCGGCCAAAAAAGCGTATGCGATGTCACTGAAAAAACATCAGGCCGGCAGAATCTCGCAGATGGAGCTTGCCCGTTTCGAGACGGAACAGCGCACCGCCCGAAAAGAGGCAGAAGAAGCGCGGATCGCGTATCAGAAACATCAAGGCATCCTGAAAGAAATGACGCTGTTGCAAGGTGAAATCAGAGTGGACGATATGCCGTTTCGGTTTCTTTCTTCCCCCGACACGGAGCGGATGCTCAAGAACTCGCCGGTGCTGGAAAATTTTGCCTTGGCGCAGGAAGAACTGAACCGCCAGATCGAAACGCTGCGCCGTTCGTATGTCGAAACGGTAGGGATCGGCGTAGGGATGACACAGGAGCCTACGCAGCACAGCGTCGATTTGCGGGTCAGCATCCCTTTGTCTTTCGGAGACAAAAATGAGCGCCGGATTGCCGCGTTGATGTCGACGCGTAGCGCTTTGGGAGAGCAAAAAGCCCTTTCGGAACAAAAACTGCGCGTTGCCCTTGAGCAATCGTTTCGGCAACTCGAGGGGATGCGGCAGTTAATCGATGAATCCCAATCGAATCAAAAGCAATACGAAGCGCTGTACCAAATGGCGCACAAAGGATTCGAAGGGGGCATTACGGGCCTCTTCGAATATTTGGAAACAAAAAACCGTTTTTATGCCGCACAGATCGAGACATTGCGGCTCAAACGCGATTACGTCGACGAAATGGCGAAAACCGAAGAGAAATTGGGGAGAATATGGGAATGAGAATGATTGTATTGGCAATGTTGACGAGTGCGCTGGCGTTCGGTGCGATAACCATGAGCGATGCCCAGATCAAAAAAATCGGCATCACCGTCCAAAACGTCAGAATGATTCAGGGCGATTCGATGGGGCCGTTTATCGGAACGTTTGATTACGGTGACGAACGCTCTTCGACGTATACGCTCAGCAGCGAAGCGACCGTCGTGAACGTCGCCAAAAAGCCCGGAGACGCCGTTAAAAAAGGAGAAGTGGTGTGCCGCATCGCGTCGGCAGAACTTCTTGCGAGCAGTTTTGAACTCAAAGAAGTGCAGCAACGGCTCGCAATAGCCCGGGAATACGCCAAAAAAGACGATACGCTTTACCGTGATGGCGTATTGTCGCAGAGGGATGCACAAAGAAGCGCCCTCGAGGTCATGAGTCTGAAGGCAAAAGTTGCGGAAATCACCGGACGCTTTCAGTATGCCGGGGCCGATATCCGCCCCAGCGAAGGAATGATGTTTGCCATCCGTGCCAAACGCGCGGGGATCGTTTCGCAGGGTCCTTTGATGGGCGGAGAGAAGATCGAGGCATTTGTGCCGTATCTGAAAATCTCCGATGCTTCGCTTCTGAATGCCGTTATTATGATCCCTCCCAAGCTTATAGCGTCGATTCGCAAGGGCTCGACGGTATCGGATAAAAACGGCAAGGTCATCGGCAGCGTTATTTCCGTTTCCGCATCGGTTAACCGGATGAACAATTCAGGTTCCGCCGTTGCACGGATCGCGAAACCGGATGTTTCGTTCCGTGCCGGAACATCCGCGGAGATGTATATCGCCGCGGGGGAAAAAACGCAATGGGTATTGCTTCCCAGAACGTCGGTTACCAAATACAAAAACCGCGACATCTGTTTTATCCGTACCGCAAAAGGATTTGAACCCAAAACGGTGGAGATCCAAAAATATTTCAAAGAGCACGTAGCCGTCAAAGCAGACGGATTTACCCCGCAAAGCCGGGTGGTGAGCGGAGGGATCATTACCCTCAAGGGCGCACTTAGCGGAATGGGATTTGAATAATGCTCAATTCTATCATTGAATTTTCCCTCAAACAGCGTCTGATCGTCATTCTGCTCTCATTGGCCCTGTTTGGATACGGGGTCTATTCATTCATGAAGATTCCCATCGATGCCTTTCCCGATATTTCATCGACCCAGGTTAAAATCATCATGAAAGCGCCGGGGATGACCCCCGAAGAGGTCGAGAGCCGGGTTGTCAAACCCCTCGAAGCGGAGTTGCTGGGGCTGGAAAACCAGAAGCTTCTCAAAAGTACGTCCAAATACGCGATCGCCGATATCACCATCGATTTCAACGACGGCACCGATATCTACCGTGCCCGTGCGCAGGTTGCCGAAAAGCTCGCATCGCTTCTGCCTGAACTTCCCAAGGGGGTGAGCGGAGGGATGGCGCCGATCACCACTCCGCTGGGAGAGGCGTTTATGTTCACGATTGAGGGGGACATTACCCAAAAAGAGAAACGGGAACTCCTTGATTTCGTGATCCGACCCGCACTTCGCGGAGCCAAAGGGGTCGCAGACGTAAACGCGCTCGGGGGCGAGGCTCGGGCAATCGTCGTTCAGCCCGATTTTCAGGCGATGCGGAATTTGGGAATAACGCTCAGTGCGCTGGAAGAGACGCTCTCCAACAACCTGAAAAACGACGGAGCCGGACGGGTCGATGCGTTTGAAGAGAGCTATCTGGTCAAAGTCCAAAGCGGCGTTAAAGACCCCTCCGAAATCGCCAATATCACGATTCATTCGCACAGCGGTTCGATCCGAATCGGCGATTTCTGCGAGGTTCGCGAAGGGGCGCGCACCCGTTTGGGATATGTGACCAAAGACGGCGTCGGCGAAGCGACCGAAGGATTGGTTCTAACCCTCAAAGGGGCCAATGCGCAGGAAACGATCACCCAAATCAAGCAGCGTCTTGACGCACTTGAGCCGCAATTGCCCGAAGGGGTCACGATCGTGCCGTTTTACGACAGGAGCGAACTGATCGAAAAAGCGGTTTCCACCGTTTCAAAAGCGCTGGTCGAAGCAATCGTTTTGGTCGTTGTACTGCTCATGCTCTTTTTGGGGGATGCCCGGGCCGCGATCGCGGTGAGTGTGATCCTTCCCTTTTCGCTTGCCATCGCGTTTGTCATGATGAAGTATTTCGGACTCAGCGCCAACTTGATGAGTCTGGGAGGGCTGGCGATCGCGATCGGAATGCTGGTTGACTCGGCGGTCGTCGTCGTCGAAAACGCGTTTGCCAAACTCAGTGAAAACGATTCGTCACTGCCGAAGCTGCATCAGGTTTACCGTGCGACCAAAGAGGTCTCTACGGCCGTTTTCAGCGGTATTTTGATCATTGCCGTCGTCTTTTTGCCGCTGCTGACACTGGAGGGGTTGGAGGGGAAACTTTTCGCCCCCGTAGCGATGACGATCGTATTTGCGCTGTTCGGTTCGCTGGTTTTGTCGCTGACGCTGATTCCGGTCGTTTGTTCGCTGATCTTAAAAAGTACTCCGCACGAAGAGACCCGATTGGGGAATTTTTTCAGCCGTCTGTACGCGCCGATGCTCGATTTTTCGCTGACGCGTACCAAAACGCTGTTTGTGAGCGCGATCGTATTTTTGATATTCAGCTTCACGCTGTTTTTGTTCGTCGGCAAAAGTTTCATGCCTACACTGGATGAGGGGGACATTATATTGGGTGTCGAGACTCCGCCGTCGATCTCACTTGAAAAGTCAAAAGAACTCAATCTCGCGATCCAAAAAACGATTCTTGAAAAAGTGCCGGAAGTCAAAAGTATCGTCGCCCGCACCGGTTCGGACGAACTAGGTCTTGATCCGATGGGATTGAACCAGACCGATACGTTTATCGCCCTCAAGCCTCAGGAAGAATGGACAGCCGCTTCGAAAGAGGAGATCAAGGACAAAATCAAAGCCGCTTTAAGCGACTTTCCGGGGATCAGTTTCGGATTTACCCAGCCTATCGAGATGCGGGTGTCGGAGATGCTGACCGGAACGCGTGGGGATTTGGCGGTTAAAATCTACGGAAACGACATCGACACCCTCAACCGTCTCAGCGAAGAGATTGCGGACACCCTTTCGGGGATGAACGGGGCGACCGAGGTTTTCACGACGCTCAACGAAGGGGTCAATTATCTCAGCGTCAAGCCCAACCGGATCGAATCGGCCAAAACCGGGGTCGATTCGGCCGAACTGGGGCTGTTTTTGAAAGTGGCTTTGGAAGGGGTGAGTGTGGATGAACTTCCGATCGGAAATGCCCGTATCCCGGTTATCATGCGGATGAATGAAGAGGTGTCCGCCGATATCGAGCGATTCAAATCCCTCGAACTTCCGCTTGCGGACGGTTTTTCGGTCCCCGTTTCGAGTATTGCCGATATTCAAACGAGTGAGGGAGCCCTCAAGGTGGATCGCGAGAACGGGGAGCGGCTGAACACCGTGCGCTCTAACGTCGAAGGGCGTGACCTTGTGGGATTCGTCGAAGAAGCCAAACAAAAGATATCCGACAACGTCAAACTCCCCAAGGGGTACCGTGTCGTGTACGGCGGACAGTTTGAAAATCAGCAGCGGGCCGCCGCCAAACTGATGATGGTGATTCCCCTTTCCATCGGGGTGATCTTTCTGATCTTGTTTTTTACGTTCCGCTCCGTGCCGGTAACACTGCTTATTCTGCTCAATATCCCTTTTGCCGTCACCGGCGGAGTGATCTCGCTGTTTGTGTCGGGAGAATACCTTTCGGTTCCGGCATCGGTGGGCTTCATTGCCCTTTTCGGGATTGCCGTCCTGAACGGGGTGGTGATGGTCAGTTATTTCAATGCGCTGCTGAAAAACGGGTGCAGTATTGACGATGCTGTCCGTATGGGTGCACAGCGGCGTCTACGGCCGGTATTGATGACGGCGTTTATTGCTGCATTGGGATTACTGCCGCTGCTGTTCGCGACAGGGGTCGGCAGCGAAGTCCAAAAACCGCTTGCCATCGTTGTTCTGGGAGGATTGGTGACGTCAACCGTTTTGACGCTGCTGATTCTGCCTCCGGCGTTTAAAATCCTCTACAAAAGGACCCAAAAATGAGCATAAAAGGGTTGGATATTTATTTCGAGATGGGGGTCAAGGACGCATTGGTCGATTTTTTGCTCTCCCGAGGGTATGATGATTTTTATTTTTTCCGTTGCAACCGCTATTCGGCCGGAGCGTTTTTGATCAGTGCCGAAGAGCAGGTAAGCGCCCGACGGGAATTCGGTCTGTTTCGCCTGTTTTTAGAGGAACAGGATGCCGATGTCCTGGCATCCGATATCAAATCGACATTGCGGGATAAAAGTATCAAAATATTTGCTCACAGGTTAGAGGAACTGTAACATGCGCATTTTGATTGCCGATGATGAAAAAGAACTCCTTGAACTTCTGCGGATGTCGCTGGAGGACGAATGGATTGTCGATACGGCTTCGGACGTAGAAGAAGCCAAAGGACATCTCGACGCGTTTCATTATGCGGTGGTCATCTTGGACCGTACCTTTCACGGAATGGACAGGGTCAAAGAGCTGATCGCCTACGCCAAGGCCAAAAACGCCGGAACGGCTGTTTTGGTTCTTAGCGCATTGGGCGGGGTGGACGATAAGGTGGAAGGGTTCGGATTCGGCGCGGACGATTATCTCGAAAAACCGTTCGACATCAAAGAGCTGCGTGCCCGGATCGTTGCCCTTTCGCGTCGGTTTGGCATTCGCCGTTTTATGATTGAGGGGATTGAAATCGATCCGGAAAGCGAATCCCTGACACGCGGCGGGGAGCCTATCGTACTCAGTAAAAACGAGCACGCCCTCTTTTTTTATCTTCTCTCAAAAGCACCTCAGATTGTCGCGCGCGAAGAGATTCTGGACGCCTTGTACGACAATCCCCAAAACATCACGTCCAATGCGATCGACGAGCTGGTAGCACGGATCCGCAAAAAACTCGATCCCAAGGTGATCAAGACGGTCAAAACGCGAGGGTATGTGATTGAAAACCGGCTTTAATTCCCTGAAACTCAAAATCGTCCTTCTCTTTTCCCTGCTGATCGCGATTGCCTTTGCCGTCAACTGGCAGGTAGCGGTGCGCACGATACACGAGGAAAAAATTGATGATTTGGAGAAAGTACTGAACCATCTGCTCGTTGAGAGCAAAGACGAATATATCCATGAACCTCTCACCCTATCGAGCGATTTGTCCTTTTTGTATTCCATTCCGCACAACGTATTGATCCTGAAGGACTCCGAGGCAAGTCACGTCCGTTTTAAAGTAGGGCGGGTTCCTTATATCCCGGGTGACAAAGAGGTGAGCGCCTCGATTCCTCTGGAAAACAATCTCTTTTTGAACATCATAAGCGATCATGACAAGATCGATGCGTCCGTGGCCAAATACGGGGCAAAACTGGGCACCCGCTATCTGGTGTCGCTTCTTTTCGTGTTGATTGTCAGTTTTCTGCTGTTGCAGCGTTATATGCGGCCGCTGGCCATTTTGGCCGAGCGGGCCAGAGGATGGAAAAGCGGTGATCCGTTCGAATTTACACTCAACAATCCCGGGCAGGAGATCGATGAACTTTCCCGCGCATTTTCGACGCTGGTTCACCGTTTGGAAGGATTCCGTGTCAAAGAAAAAGCGCTTTTCAAAGAGATGGCCCATGAGCTTAAAACGCCGATCGCTTTGATGCGGGCGCGACTGGACGTGTATACGAACAGCGACCGTATTTCGAAAGAAAAAATGGTGGCGGAATTGGGCAATGACATCGAACGGCTTATGTCGGAACTTAAAAACGTCCTGTTTTTTGAGAGTTCCGATTTTGAGGATAGCTCATCTTTTGAGATTGCAGACGTTTTATACGACGTCATTTCCAAAGTGGATATCCTGACCCGCCGACGAGGGCTGAGGATCAATGTAAGCGGGGAGAGTTTCTTTGTGCAGGCCCCGCGTAAACTGTTTGGCAAGCTGATGACGGCATTGATCGAAAATGCCCTCACGTACGCACAAGAGGGGAGCGACATCACGGTGATGTTTGATCCCGCCCAAAAAAGCATCCGTATCGCCAATCAAAAAGGGGGTGAAAAATACCTTTTCAGCTCCCGGATCGGCCAGAAGATGCTGGATCGCATCTGCAAAGAGATCGGGATACGCTATACCATTTCCGGGGATGAGGTGTCGTACCGCATCGATCTTTTCATCCGTTAATCAACCGTTAGCCGACGGTTAGCCGTCGATTGCCCAAACCTTTTTAAAATGTCCTTTTTTAAAAGGGAGCAATAGTGGTTTCATGGTTTGACAAACCCGTTAAAAGCCGAAATCTGATTTTGGCCGTTTCGCTGTTCTGGGTTTTATTTGCCAATATGTCGTTTTTTCAGCATATTACGAATGCCTATTCTTTTTCAGGGATCGGCATGGTACATATTGCATCCGTCGCCGTCATTTTATTTGCAAGCAGCGTTTTGCTATTGACGCTGTTGACCAATCGGTGGATCTTCAAACCGGTATTGATTCTTTTGTTGATGCTTACCGCTGCGGTCGCTTATTTTATGGATACCTACGACATTGTTGTCGATACCCATATGATTACCAATACGATGCAGACCAACGTCAACGAATCGGCCGATCTTCTGAGCTGGAAGATGGGGTTGTACCTCGTTTTGCTGGGCGTTGCCCCCTCATGGATCGTGTATCGTCTTCAAATCGTGTATCCTCCGTTTCGCGTTCAGGCGCTTAATGATATGAAAACGGTGGGTATCGCACTGGGGGGAGTGATTGCCGTTATGTTGGTGTTCAGCCAGTTTTATACCTCGTTTTTTCGGGAACATAAGCCGCTGCGCTACTACGCGAATCCTGCGTACTACCTCTATTCGGTCGGTAAATATGTGTCTAAAGCGTTTTCGCATAATTACTCAGGATTGCAGGTTATCGGCAAAGACGCCAAAATCCCTGCCAGCGATGTGGACCGGGAACTGGTCATTCTGGTCGTCGGCGAAGCGGTACGGGCCGATCATTTTTCGCTTAACGGCTATGCCCGCGAAACCAATCCGCTGCTGAAAAAAGAGGATATTATCAATTTTTCTCAATTCAGCTCATGCGGAACCGAAACGGCGGTATCGGTTCCGTGTATGTTTTCGTCGTTTGGCCGGGAAAAGTATGAGGGAGACAAAGCCAAACACACCGAAAATGTTTTGGACGTCTTGAGTCATGCGGGCGTGCATGTGCTGTGGCGCGATAATAATTCCGATTCCAAAGGGGTGGCCCTCAGAGGAGAATATCAGGATTTTAAAACGCCGGAAAACAATACCTTGTGCGACGAGGGAGAATGTCGGGACGAGGGGATGCTGGTCGGGCTTCAGGAATATATCGATGCTCACCCGAAAGGAGACATTGTGATTGTTTTGCATCAGATGGGAAATCACGGTCCGGCGTATTACAAACGCTATCCGAAGCGGTTTGAAAAGTTTACTCCCGTATGCCGCAGTAATCAGCTTGAAGAATGTACGCCCGAAGAGATTACCAATGCGTATGACAATGCGATACTGTACACCGATTACTTTTTATCCAAGACCATTGCGTTTTTGAAACAAAACGATTCCAAATTCGAAACGGCGATGTTTTACGTCAGCGATCACGGCGAGTCGCTCGGGGAAAAAGGGTTGTACCTGCACGGTTTTCCCTATACGATAGCTCCTGACGCGCAAAAGCACGTTCCGGCTATCATGTGGTTCGGCAAAAATTTTGCAATCGATAAAGAGGCGCTGAAACGAAAAATGCACAAACCGTTTACACACGATTCGTATTTTCACACGGTATTGAACTTTACTGAAATCGATAGCAGCATCTACAACTCCGAATTGGACATTTTATATGGCGTCCACTAAAAATATTATCATCACCGCTATTCTTTTGATTGTGTCTATTGTGTTTTTCGGTTGGAGTACCGCTCCCGATGTGTGGGTTCAAAACCATTTTTACAATATCCAGACCCGCGAGTGGCTGATCGTTCAGGGGCGGTACCCATGGATTGATTTTATTTTGTACGACGGTATTAAAAAACTCATTATCATCTTTTTTTCGGCCTTATTGCTGACATTGCTCTTTGGCAATAAACATCAGTGGGTTCAACGCCATCGAAGGGTAATGGTGATTCTGGTCCTCTCCGGCATTCTTGTCCCCTCCATTACCGTTGCTCTTAAAACGGCAACGAATGTCCCATGCCCGAGAGATTGGCAGATGTACGGCGGAGAATATCCGCATGTGGGAGTTCTGGACCCCTACCCGAAGGATTTTTGTCAAGAAAATCGGATACGCTGCTGGCCCGCCGGGCATGCGAGCCTCGGATTTTCGTTGTTGGCGTTGGTTTTTGCATTCAAGCGAAAAAAAGTCAAGGTCATAGCGTTGGGAGCGGCATTGGCCGTTGCGTGGAGCATGGGGCTGTATAAAATTTTTAAAGGAGATCATTTCCTAAGCCATACGATCATCGCAATGGTGATGGCATGGCTGATTATTCTTATTATCGTTCGATTGGTTGATGTGCTGCAAAGCAGAAAAAGCGTTCAATAAAATTGAACGTTTGCCCAAATTATTTTGATTTGACGCAGGGAAAGCATCTCCGATAAGATAAGCATTGATTATTTTAGGAGAATTCGGATGAAAAATGCTTTTGCCCTCTCGTTAGCGGCTATGTTACTCTCTTTCGGGGCGTATGCCTCAGAACACCATGCCCCCCATTGGGATTACGATGCTCACGGACCTGCCCACTGGTGCGATTTCAGTGCGATCTGCAAAGATGGAAAAGCCCAGTCGCCGATCGACATCAAAACGGCCGATACCGTTTCCATCGCCCCGAACCATGTTATCAAGCTCGATGAAAACGTTCAGGCCAAAAGCCAGATCGTCGATAACGGCCATGCCATTCAGGTCAATGTCGAAAACGGCGGAAAAATCAGTGTCGAGGGGGTGGACTATCAGCTGGTACAATTTCACTTTCACGGCAAAAGCGAAGAAAAAATCAATGGGAAACAGTACGATCTGGTTGCCCATATGGTGCACAAAAGCACCTTCGGCAACCTTCTTGTCGTAGGGGTTCTTTTCGAAGAAGGGAAAGAGCGCAATGCGATGCTCGATACGGTAACGAGCGGCGTCGGCACGGCCGGCACCCTTAACCCCGCCCAGCTGCTTCCGAAAAACAGCGACCGTTACTTTCACTTCATGGGGTCTCTGACCACTCCGCCGTGCAGCGAAAACGTCCGCTGGTATGTGATGAAAGAGATCCAAAGCGCAACCAAAGAGCAGATTGCCGCGATGCGCAAGTTCTACGATCACAACTACCGCCCGGTACAGCCCCTTAACGGCCGCATCGTAGAAGCGAAATAAATGCTATAATCTCACCCAAAAACGGGTTGAGATTGAAATTTTTACTTCTGCTTGTGCAAAGCGTCTGGCTGATCGCTTCGACGCTCCATCTGAGCGCATCCTCCAATCCCGCACGCCTTAATCCTCTGATCGCGACCGATTCGGCCAGTTCCTCCATTTCCGGTTTTTTATTCAATTCGCTGGTCAAATACGACGAGAGCGGAAAAAAAGTTATCGGCGATCTGGCCGAGTCGTACCGCTTCCTCACCCCGACGCTGATCGAGTTCAAGCTTCGCCGCGGCGTGTTGTGGCATGACGGCAAGCCGTTGACGGCAAAAGATGTTGCCTATACGTACGAACTGATCCGCTCGCCGAAGGTCGTTACTCCCTATGCCAGCGATTTCCGGGTTGTCAAATCACTCAGTGTCATCGACGATTATACGGTGCGCGTAGCATACGAAAAACCCTATTTCAAAGCGCTTGAGATCTGGATGATGGGGATCGTTCCCCGTCACATTCTGGAAAAAGAGAGCGACGTGATGGGGAGCCGCTTCAATACGGCACCCGTAGGGACAGGCCCCTACATCCTCAAAAAGCTTGAATTTTCCAAACAGATCGTTCTCGAAGCCAATCCCCGCTATTTTGAACATCCCCCCAGGATCGACCGGATCGTTTTTCACGTCATCGCCGATCCGATGACGCGGTTTTTAATGCTCAAATCAAACCAGATCGATGTAAGCGCGCTGGAACCGATGCAGTACGAGCGGCAATTGGATAAGGCGTTTCACAAACAGTTCAAAACGCTCGAACTTCCCTCCCACAGCTATACCTACCTCGGGTTTAACCTGCGCCTCAAAAAGTTTCAGGACCCCAGAGTGCGCGAAGCGCTCTCGCTGGCGATCGATCGTCAATCTTTGATCGATTTGCTGTTTTTGGGACACGGCAACGTATGCACCGGCCCTTTTTTGCCGGGAAGCAACGGGTACAACGGCAGTATCAAAGCCCCCGATCGCAATGTGAAAAAAGCCAAGGCGCTGCTCAAAGCGGCCGGTTACGACGAAAAGCATCCGCTGACGTTTGAAATCGCGACCTCCAATTCCAACATGATTCGTCCGTATGCGGCGGAGATTATGCAGCGACAGCTGGCGCAAATCGGTGTCAAAGTGACCCTGAAAGTGATGGAGTGGCAGGCATTTTTGAACACCGTTGTCGCTCCGCGCAAATTCGACGCCGTCTTGCTGGGATGGGCCCTCTCGCTTACTCCGGACCCTTACGCCCTCTGGCACTCCGATAGCGACGTTCCCGGAGGATTCAATCTGGTCGGTTACCGCTCCAAAACGGTCGACCGTTTGATCGAAGAGATGGAAGGATCGGTCGATCCGCAAAAAATCGCCGCGTTGCAGCGCCGCATTTATGCCAAGATTGCGGAAGACAACCCGTATCTGTTTTTGGTGATTCCGAACGACATCAATGTGTACAGCCGCTCAATCAGGGGGGTAAAACCCACCGTTAACGGCATCTGGGAAGATTATATCAGCTGGGAGAAAAAGTGAAAAAAGTAATCCTTTTTGATTTGGACGGGACATTGATCGACTCGACCGAGGCGATTGTCGAGAGTTTCCGCCACTCTCTAAGCGTGCACGGCGAGATAGCCGGCGTTTCGGAAACGCAGATCACTTCGCAGATCGGCCATACGCTTGAGACGATGTTCGCCGCCGCCGGTGTTCCGATGCCGCGTATAGATGCGCATGTGGCCACGTACAAACTCTATTACCGCGAGATTTCGCGCCAGAAGACCGTTTTGCTTCCGGGTGCAATCGAGGCGATAAAAGAAGCGGCAGCCTTTGCGCGGCTGGGGATCGTCACGACGAAAACGGGGCTGTATTCCCGGGAACTGATGGAGCATTTCGGAGTCATGGGACACTTTGAGGTATTGATCGGCCGCGAGCATGTTGAGAACCCAAAGCCGCATCCCGAACCGATTTTCAAAGCGCTAGAGGTAATGAACGCGACAAAAGAATCGGCATGGATGATCGGCGATACCCGTTTGGACATTGAAGCATCTCGCCGTGCCGGAATCGAAAGCGTAGCCGTGACCAGCGGGTATGATAATAAGGAACAATTACTCACATTAACAGATATTATAAAACCCGATGCCCTCGAAGCGGTCCGATATATCGCTGAACGGGGCTGAAAGTAACATATTTTCTTTCCAAGTCAGACTCCCATAAAGTGAAAAGCTACATTTAAGAGCAACTTTCATAAAATACACGCATTGATAAAGATTCAACTTAAAACTTAAGTCATGAGGGAGAATTCATGCTAGAGATTCGATGGCATAGTCGAGCCGGACAAGGTGCCGTTACAGGTGCAAAAGGTCTTGCAGACGTTGTATCCACCACCGGTAAGCATGTTCAGGCATTCGCGTTTTACGGTTCGGCTAAACGCGGAGCGGCGATGACGGCGTATAACCGTGTCGACGACAAAGCGATTTTGAACCACGAGAAGTATATGAGACCTGACTATGTTTTGGTTATCGACCCCGCTCTGGTTTATGTCGCCGATATCACCGCGAATGAAAAAGACAATACGATCTACATCGTGACGACACACATGAGCACCGAAGAGCTTGTCGCGTCTCAGCCGAAACTGCAGGGGAAAAAAGTTTACACCGTAGACTGCATCAAGATAGCTCAGGAAACGATCGGGAAAGCGATCCCCAATACACCTATGCTCGGTGCGCTGATGAAAGTATCGGGAATGTACGATATCGAGTTTTTCAAAGAGAGCATGATTAAAGTTCTCAAAAAACTTCCTCAAAAAATTATCGATGCCAACATGATCGCGATTCAACGCGCGTATGATGAAGTGAAATAAGGAGCACATGATGGAAAAAAAAGGATGGGATGGATTCGAAATCGGTGCCATGCTCCGATCGTTTGACGGAGCAACACGCGATATCGCTACGATGCTCCCCGAAAATCGCCCTTATTCACAGTCAAACTCGTTCACCGCGAGCGTTGCGGACTGGCGTATCGAAAAGCCTTTGTTTAACAAAGACTACTGCATCGACTGCCAGTTTTGCTGGGTATACTGCCCGGATATGTCGATTATTTCGCGCGACAAAAAAATGGTCGGTGTCGATTATGACCACTGTAAAGGGTGCGGTATTTGTGTGGAAGTCTGTCCGACGAATCCAAAATCGTTGTTGATGTTCCCGGAGCAAAAAGACGAAGAGATTGCCCTTGCCGAATGGCCTCAAAAAGATAAAAATGCTAAAGCAGAAGAACCAAAGGAAGACTAATGGCTGATACAATGGAACTACGCGACATTGAAGTCTGGGACGGGAATATGGCGGCAAGCCAGGCGCTTCGCCAAGTACAGGTAGACGTTGTTGCCGCTTACCCGATTACCCCATCGACTCCGATCGTTGAAAATTATGCGAATTTCACCGCTAACGGCTATGTCGACGGCGAATTCGTGATGACCGAATCCGAACACGGCGCGATGTCATGCTGTATCGGTGCGGCGGCAGCGGGCGGACGTGTTGCGACTGCTACGTCGTCACAAGGCTTTGCTTTGATGGTCGAAACCCTCTATTCCGCATCGGGAATGCGTTTGCCGATCGTTTTGAACGTCGTAAACCGTGCTCTCGGAGCGCCTCTCAACGTTAACGGCGACCACTCGGATATGTATCTCGGACGCGACAGCGGATGGATTCAGATCGATTGTTACAACCCTCAAAACGCGTACGACATGAACATGATCGCTTTCAAAGTTGCGGAAGACCACGATGTCCGCCTTCCGGCAATGGTTCACCAAGACGGGTTTATGACGTCGCATACGGCGCAGGGCGTCAAAACTCTGACAGACGAACAAGTTTACAATTTCGTCGGCGAATTCAAACCGATGAACGACATGCTTGATCTGGACCATCCCGTAACGCACGGCGTACAAACCGAAGAAGACTGGCATTTTGAGCACAAAGCACGTCAACAGCACGCGTTGATGACGGTCGTGTTGCCAAAAATCCAGACCGCGTTCGATGAGTTTGAAAAATTGACCGGACGCAAATACAATCTCGTTGAAACGTACAACATGGAAGACGCTGAAATTGCCGTGGTATGTATGGGAACGTCGGTAGAGACTGCCGAAGAGGTATCGAACGAGCTTCGCGCGCAGGGAATCAAAGCGGGCGTAGTCGGAATCCGCGTATTCCGTCCGTGGCCGTTGGAGCAAATTGCCGAAACACTCAAAGGGGTAAAAGCGATTGCTGCATTGGACCGCTCAAGCCCGCACGGGACCGTCGGAACGCTTTACAATGAGCTTGCCGGGTCTCTTTTCAACACCGGTACGAACGCCGTTTTGACAAACTATATCTACGGCTTGGGCGGACGTGATTTGACTAAAGCACATTTGGTAGGGATCTATAACGATCTTAAAGCAAACATGGACGCGGGTAAACCGACGACTCCATTGCAGCAATACATCGGTCTGCGCGGACCGAAACTTTCGTTTTTCTAAGGAGTAGGCGATGTCTGAAATTAAAAAAATCAAGAACCTAAAAGAGTTTTCGACTTCTGCTGACCGCTTTGAAGGTGCAAACCTTCTTTGCCCGGGCTGTGCCCACTCGATCATTGTCCGTGAAGTCCTGAACGCTACGAACGACGATTTGATTCTTGCCGCTTCTACGGGATGTCTTGAAGTTTGTACGGCGGTCTATCCGTACACTTCATGGGATGCATCATGGATCCACATCGGATTCGAAAACGGTTCGTCTGCCGTTGCGGGTGCCGAAGCGATGTACAAAGCGCTTAAAACCAAAGGGCGTCTGAAACAGCCGGACCGTACTCCTAAATTCGTCGCTTTCGGCGGAGACGGTGCGACGTACGATATCGGTTTCCAGTGGATTTCGGGATGTTTCGAGCGCGGACACAACATGATGTACGTTTGTTTGGACAATGAAGTCTACGCCAATACCGGAGGACAGCGTTCGTCTTCGACACCGATCGGTGCGTCTGCAACGACGACTCCCGCCGGCCGCGTGAGCTACGGTGAGAAAATGAACAAAAAAGACATGATGGCCATCATGGCGGCACACGGCGCTCCGTATGTGGCACAGGTCGCTCCGAACAAATGGAAAGACATGGTAGCCAAAATCCAAAAAGGATTTGCGGCAGAAGGCCCGGTTTATATCAATGCGATGTCGGCGTGTACGACCGAGTGGAAATTCGCACCGGAAGACACGATCGCTATTTCCGATCTGGCGACCGATTCGTTGGTTTTCCCGCTGTACGAAATCATCGACGGTACCAAGCTGAACATCACATACCGTCCGAAGAACGTTATTCCGGTTCGCGATTACCTCGGTGCGCAGGGACGTTTCAAACACCTGTTTACCAGCAAATACGAGCATCTCATCGAAGAGTGGCAAGCCCGCGTCGATGCGAAATGGGATTACCTCCAGCGTCGCGAAGAGGCAAGTGTCTAAGACACTTCCTCCCCTCTCAACCCTCCTCATTCTTTCTTAAATAATCTTTTTTCATACTATTGGAACTCTCTTTGCTTTTTATCCAAAAACAACTATTTTGGAATTGCCATGTATCGTATGACGTATAACCACAAAGGCGTTACCGGATGCTCCGCGCGCGGAATCGCCAAACGCAACAGCAAAGAAGAGCTGCTGAAGCTGGCCGAAGAGCTTAAGGATTCTATTTGCAACATCGAAATCCGGCCGATCGAAGGAACGGTAGAACAACGGCTGCCGATGGAGCTATTTTTGAACATGAAAGAGCTGAAATGAGCCGTTATTTTCTCGTACTCGATGCTGGGACGGGGAGTATCCGCTCTATTGTCTTTGATACCCTCGGTAATCAAATCGCCATTGCACAATACGAATGGGAACATATTTCCGAAGCGGGCGTTGCGGGATCGATGGGGTTTGATTTTGAGCGCGGATGGGAACTTGCCAAGCGGTGCATCCGAGAATCCATCGCTGCCTCAGGCATCAATCCTGCTGATATAGCGGCGGTCTCTGCCTCGAGTATGCGTGAGGGGATTGTCGTTTATGACGGCGAAAAACGGGAACTCTGGGGGGTGGCGAATGTCGACGGACGTTCAGGCAAAGAAGTAGCCTATCTTAAACGCACTTATCCGACATTGGAACAAGAAAGTTACGCCAAGAGCGGTCAAACCTTTGCCCTCTCTGCCGCACCGCGATTGCTGTGGCTGAAAAACAATCGCCCGTCAGTGTATGAAAAAGCCCGCTATTTTACGATGATCAGCGATTGGATACTCTTCAAGCTCAGCGGAGAGTTGGCGTCTGAGCCTTCCAATGGAGGAACGGCAGGGGCATTCAGTCTGCGAAACCGCTCATGGAACAAGAGTGAATTTGAACAATGCGGACTTAAAGATCTCTTTGTACCGATACGCGAGAGCGGAGAGGTATTGGGACCTGTCAGCGCAGAGGCCACTGTCGAGACGGGATTGAGCACGGAAACCCTCGTCGTCATGGGGGGCGGAGACGTTCAGATCGGCACGGCGGGTCTGGGGGCTTCAAAACTCGGCGATGCGGTCGTATTGGGCGGGAGCTTTTGGCAGCAGGTGGTCAATATCCCATCCGATGCGATACTCTCCGATGAGATGCTGTTACGGGTGAATCCGCACGTGGTATGCGGGATGTCTCAGGCAGAGGGGATCACTTTTTTTACGGGGCTGGTGATGCGCTGGTTTAGGAACAGCTTCGGATGCGGGAAAAGCTACGGCGAGCTTGAAGAGATGGCTAAAACGGTACCGCTCGGATCGTACGGCATCACCCCGGTTTTTAGCGATCGGATGAACTACGGCGAGTGGATACATGCCTCCCCCTCATTCATCGGTTTGGGGCTGGATGAATCCAAATACAACGTCGCATCCATGTTTCGCGCACTCGAAGAGAACGCGTGTATCGTAAGTGCGATCAACATGGAGAACATCAAAGCCTTTAGCGGCGTACGTCCAAGCTCCATCACCTTTGCGAGCGGGGCAGCTAACGGAGCTTTATGGTCACAGATATTGGCCGATGTCACAGGTCTGGAAGTGCGTGTTCCGGTAGTCAAAGAGGCAACGGCGTTGGGTGTGGCAATGGCTGCGGGAATCGGCGCAGGAGTCTATAAAAGCTTTGAAGAAGCAGGGAAAGAGATCGTTAAAATTGAGCGGACGTATGAACCGAACGGGGCCAATCACGCTCAGTATGGCGAGATAAAAGAAAAATGGCTCAAAGTCTACTCCAAGCAAATGGAGTTGGTTCGCGAGGGGACACTGGAGCCTATGTGGAAGGCTCCGGGAATTTAAAAAATATAAGCTGCTTCGGTGAGGAGGTCTAACTCTTCGGTGTACTTGTCATCGACAAACGGTTCGTAGTGCGATTTGTAGTATGCGTAATGTTCCGTGTGTTTATGCCCCTCCAGTGACGCCTCGTCTGCCCATGATTCAACGGCGAAGAACTTACGCGGATTGCTCTGTGATTGGAAAATGTAGTAAAACAAACATCCCGGTTCTTTGAGCGAGGGGGCAACCATATCCTCTAATAATTTTTTTACCGTAGCGATATGCTCCTCTTTGGCGATAAAGGTCACTTTTTTTGTAATTTTCATAGATTTAATCCTTATTTTTTAAGTTTGGCCTGTTCAAGTTCCCAGTATTCCATGTCGAACATTTGAGCAAGCGTGAGCGATCCCCACCCGCCGAGCTGCTCTGCCGAGAGGATTGCGGTGATCGTATGTTCGACGATATCGGCGATGACAGCCGCTTCTTGGGCGTCTTTGCCCAGAGCTACGGCGCCCAGACCCTCGATGATCGCGTAACGGGGAGCGAGATCGAGGCAGATGTGCTCACCGGAAGCATGGGCATCGAAATAGTCACGATAGTCGCGCACAAATTCAGCCATCCCCGCAGAGACGTCTTCGCGGATCAGCACGGGAAAGGGC
This sequence comes from Sulfuricurvum sp. MLSB, assembly GCF_000747095.1. Classification (GTDB taxonomy): domain Bacteria; phylum Campylobacterota; class Campylobacteria; order Campylobacterales; family Sulfurimonadaceae; genus Sulfuricurvum. The sequence goes on along the minus strand of NZ_JQGL01000015.1, from coordinate 62,640 downwards.
TTGATGCGGATAACATGCTCGGGGGTGAGCTCGCCGTTGCGAATGATATTTTTGAGATTCGGCAGACGCGAAAGGGTCAGAGCTTGAGGCGAATCGAGGAGTACGGCGGTAATGTCGGTACCGCGCAGCGACGATGTTTCCTCCGTGAGTGTTGAGAGGAGAGCCGAATCGGCTTTACGGGCACACTCCGTACTCGGAAGGCTCACGCGAGCTTTAAGGTACTCTTCGGCAACGGTGACGATGTCGATCATCTTCTCGTAGGCGCGTTTGGCATCATCGTCAAAGGTAAAAACGCCGTGATGCATCAGAACCATCCCTTTCAGGGTATTCCAATCGATCGTGCGCGTCAGATTGTAAATATGCTTGGCCAACTCAAATCCCGGCATGACGTAGTCGATCACAAGCATATCGGGACCGTACAGCGCTTGAACGAGTTTTTTGCCCTCGGGCGTATTGGTCAGGGTGGCGACGGCATCGGCATGGGTATGATCAACATACGCAAACGGGATGATCGCATGCAAAATCGCTTCAATCGAAGGGTTCGGAGCGCTCTGATCGGACATCGCCTCACGCTGTTCTTTGACCATTTGGGCATCGGAGAGTCTCTCGCGCCCGGCCATGGCGCATAATGCCCCCAAATCGACGGGGGAAAACCCCGGTTTTTCGATCGTGTCGAGGTTCCAGCCGCTCCCTTTGACATAAAGCGTCGTGCCGATTTTGACGGAGGTATTGCCTCCTCCGTGGAGAACCAAGTTTTTGTCCCGGCCCAGCAGCTGCGACGTATAGACCCTCATGGCCAGAGGGTCGTTGCGGAATGAGACGGCCGTTGCATCGTCGAAAAGGCTTTTCATAGGGTTACACCTTTGGTTTAATCCCCGAATTATAGCGATGCGACAGTGAAATATGCTAATATTGCTTCAATTAAAGATAAAAATCAAGGATTTTCATGCCGTTACTCGACAGTTTTTGCGTAGACCACACCATCATGCCCGCTCCCGCCGTTCGCCGTGCAAAGGGGATGAAAACCCCAAAAGGCGATGATATCACCGTTTTTGACCTCCGTTTTTGCCGCCCGAACGAGGCGGTTCTCTCTCCCGAGGGGATTCACACCCTCGAACATCTTTTTGCGGGATTTATGCGCGATCACCTCAATTCGGATCAGACCGAGATCATCGATATCTCTCCGATGGGATGCCGCACCGGATTTTATATGAGCGTTATCGGGACGCCGAGCGAAGAGGTTGTTGCTGAGGCATGGGAAGCGTCGATGAAAGACATTCTCGAAGTCAAATCACAAAACGATATCCCCGAACTCAATATTTACCAATGCGGTACGTATAAAATGCACTCCCTCGAAGACGCCAAAGCGATTGCCGCCGAAGTGCTTCGCAAAGACATCGACATCATGGACAACGAGGCGCTGAAGCTGGACCTCTCGAAGGTAGAAAAATAATGCTGCTTTTGTTGCCGATGGACGGCGATGATACTCAGGAATCTGAACTCACGGGTATTCTGAGCGCAGCGCATTGGGCAACCGTCGAAATCGAAGAGGGGCGGGTGGTCGAGATCAACTTCTATGCCGACCGTTCCGGCATCGAGGGATGGCTCGATGCGGTCATCGTCACCAACAACTACGAACCGGTTATGGAGTTTATCGACAATCAGATGATGGTTCTCGTCGCCCCGCATCAGCGCACCATCGACGATATCGTCGAAGCCTATTTATTCAGAGAACTGCACGATTTGTCAGTATGACTTCCTTCTGCGATCTTTTTCAGACGTCGCCTCAGATGAAAATTATGGTGGCGACTTCGCACGCCGACGGATTGATTTCTGATATCTGCACCTTTTTGGAGCCCTTCAATGCAACGGTAGACATTTCGCTCTTTCCGGGTGAGCATACGGAACATGTCTCCCCCCTCATCGGCAAAACAGACACGATCAAGGATTTTCATTCGCCGATCCGTTCCGCCACCCGCGATTACGAGACGATCGTTCTCCAAGATGTTTTGCACGTGCATGCGCTTCCTCACAAACTCTTGCAGCTGATTTACCGCTCATTGGAAAACTCTGCCGAAATCATCGTTGTCCAGTCCAAAGGGACGGCGGAAAGTTCTGAAATCGAGGCTCTTTTGGAGAGATCGGAATTTCGTGCGGCCAATACGATCAGCGATTTGATAGAGGGGTACGATGTGATCGTGGCGAAGAAAATGCATATGTGGGGTAACGGACTATGAAAAAGTGGGTACAAAGCGACGACGGAAGTTATACGGCCTACAGCAGCGAATACGACGAACATTACCATTCGACCAAAGACGGCGCCCTCAACGAATCGCTCAAAAAACACATTGAGCCCGCTTTTGCGCTTCACGCGGATAAAGATCATTTGCGACTGATCGACATCTGTTTCGGGCTTGGGTTCAACACTCTTCTCAGCCTCTATTACCGCGACACCTATTTTCCCGATACGACGCTCGAAATCTACTCTCCCGAACTCGACGGTGATCTGGTCGCTTCGCTGAGTGATTTCCCCTATCCCGAGATCTTTGAACCGTATCGCAACATTATCACCGACATTGCGACTTTGGGCGGCTACGAGGACGAGCGGACGCAAATCACCGTCGAGATCACCGATGCCAGAGCCGCGATGCGGGAGCTGGAGGGGAGATGGGACGTGTGCTATCAGGATGCGTTCAGCCCCTCAGCCAATCCGATGCTGTGGACGAGAGAATACTTTGCCGACATTGCGCGGCTGATGGGCGAAGAGGGGATAGTGACAACCTATTCGACGGCGCTTGCGACCCGGCTTGCTTTGCATGAAAACGGTTTTAACGTCTATCTCAATTCGGGGGAAGGGTATCGCAACGCGACGCTTGCCTCGAGACGGGTATTGGAGAATTATGAGAGGGTGGACATGGCGCACAAGATCGCCTGCAACCCTCATGCGCAATCGCTCAAAGACGAAAGTGCGGCTCTTTGAAGCGGTAGTGCTCGATCAAATGGCGGAGACGGTTGAGGTTAAAACGCCAAAAATGTGCGGAATCGAATTCGGGATGGGCAATGATTTTCTCAAACAGCGCTTCGTCGTCCAAACCCGGTTCGTTGCGGTCGCATTCTTGCATGATCCGCTCCAGCAGCTCGACCGATTCGGGAGTCGTGTCATCGTCGCTGAGGCGTCGGACCGGGAGAAACGCATAGAGTTTCCATACGGTGAGGATCAAGCCTGCGACAAACGATCCCAGCATGATCCATTCAAGCGGTTTCAATGGTACTCCTTCGGCGTTTACTAATACAAAGAATGGATGCGGTCGATATCGTCCCAGCCCATGCTTTTGGGTTTTGATGCGCTGAGAATGTGGCGCATGTAGCGGGCGAAGACGTCGGTTTCGATGTTGACCCGCGTCCCTTTTTTGTAGGTGCCGAACAGCGTTTCGCGCATGGTGATCGGGATGATCGTGAGACGGAACGCGTCGTCGTAGACGTCATTGACGGTCAGGCTCACTCCGTCGATCGTGATCGAGCCTTTGGGGGGGATAAGGGGGATGAATTCGCTCTCGACGTCGATGATGACGTCGTAGCTGTTGCCGTTGTCGGTTACGGATCGGACGGTGCCGACCGTATCGACGTGCCCCTGTACGATATGCCCCTCGAACCGATCTCCCATCGCCATCGCCGGTTCGATGTGCACGTCTCCCGAAAGTTTTTCGGTTGCGATATGCGAGAGGGTTTCGGGGGAAAGCTCGACGCTGAAGCCGTCGCTCTCGATGCTCACGACCGAGAGGCAGGTGCCGTTGACGGCGATGGAGTCGCCGAGTTTGGGTTTATGCGCGGCTTTGAGGCTGAGGCGGTTGCCCCCGAAACTTTTCACCTGCGCCATCTCTCGAATCAATCCCGTAAACATGAAACCCCTTCGTTAAAATACTATTTTACCCTCTTCTTGCAAGGAGCGGATAATGCTTTTGGCTTTTTCATGACCGTTATAGGCCGCTTTGCGGCACCACTCCAGCGCCAGATCGTGATTCGCTTCGCATCCCAGACCCTGATCGAACATCAGTCCGAGGTTGTACTGGGCTTCGGCGAGGTTCGCTTCGGCGGCGCGCGAGAAGCAAAGAAAGGCCCGGGCAAAATCCTGCATGACCCCATGCCCCTCTTTGTAGAGGACGCCGAGGTTGTTGAAGGCATTGGCGTTGCCCCGTTTGGCGGCTTCTTCGTACCAGAATGCCGCTTCGGAGAAGTTCTGGACGCACCCCAGACCCCGCTCCAAACTTAGCCCCGCCTCGTATTGCGCCTGAGCAAACCCCAAAACGGCGGAGCGCAGCAGCAGTTCGTGCGCTTTGAACTGATCGTGTGCCACCGCCACACCGTCGGCATACATGAGGGCCAGATTGTACAGGGCCGCCGGTTCATCCAGCTCGGCGGCTTGGGCATAGAGGGCAAACGCCTTTTCCACAGAGCTTTCCATACCGAGCCCCTTTTGGTGCATGTATCCCAATGAGGCGAGGGCGGCGGGATTGTTTTGGAGGGCTAAATCTTCAAACAATTCCGCCGCTTCGGGATAGTTGCCGGCGTTAAAAGCATCAAATGCGCGTTGAAGCATCTATCGTACCTTTTCGTTTTTCGCGAGATTATAGCGGAGCACCCTTAACGGCGCACTTTTCTGGTCTCGCGTTGTTTTTCTTTAAGTTTTGTGACAACATCCTTGAGCCGTTCTTTCTCTTCCAGAAGCTGGTCTCGGATAAGGTGTTCTTCATCACCGTCGATTTGCGGATCGTATTCGACCGGGCTAGGATCGTAATTTTGAAGCATTTCTTCCAATGTTTTGGGCTTGTCGTTATTCATGGCAATCTCTCGTCATCAAAAGGTTTTCTTAATTCTAGGCTATTTTTCCTTTGGATTTTATAGCTTTCAACATTGGAGGTTATAATTGCGTTAATAATTTATGCAAAGAAGAATATTATGCACTATGACGTTATCGTAGTCGGCGGCGGACATGCCGGAGTAGAAGCGGCCCTGGCATCGGCGCGGATGGGACACAATACCCTGATGGTATCGATTCTGGCCGAACAGGTGGGGGCGACGAGCTGCAATCCCGCTGTCGGCGGATTGGCCAAGGGGCATCTGGTACGCGAACTTGATGCACTCGGCGGCGAGATGGGGCTGTTGACGGATGAAGCCGGAATACAGTTTCGCATCCTCAATATCACCAAAGGGCCTGCCGTACGCGGCAGCCGCGCACAGATTGACATGGACCGCTACCGTGTCATCGCCCGCAACACAATTCTGACGACCCCCAATCTCAGCCTGATTCAAGAGACGGTCAACGCCCTGATTGTCGAGGATGACACGGTCGTCGGCGTCCGCACCCATTTGCTCAACGACTACCGTGCGGCCCGCGTCATCCTGACGACGGGAACGTTTCTCAACGGTGTCGTCCACATCGGCGAAGTGACGCAGGAAGCGGGACGGTTCGGTGAATTTGCGGCGAAGGGCCTGAGCGATCAGCTCCGAGAGCTCGGGCTGAACGTCGGACGGCTAAAAACGGGTACATGCCCCCGCGTCGACAGCTCCTCGATCGATTTTTCGGTTATGGAACTTCAAGACGGCGACGAGCTTCCCAACCCGTTCAGTTTCCGGACCGACCGGGAGAAATTTGCCCGTGAAAAAAAACAGCTCCCCTGCTACATCGCCTACACGAACGAAGAAACCCACAGCCTGATCGAAGGAAACTTCCACAGAGCACCCCTCTTTACGGGACAGATCGAGGGGATCGGACCGCGTTACTGCCCCAGTATCGAGGACAAGATTAACCGCTTTCGGGACAAAGAACGCCATCATCTCTTCATCGAGCCGCAGACGGCGGAGAATACCGAGTGCTACATCAACGGGATGAGTACGTCGCTTCCGCCCGACGTGCAGCGCGCGATGATCCATTCGGTGCAGGGGATGGAAAACGCGAAAATCGTCCGCTACGGCTATGCGATCGAATACGATTACGTCGATCCGACCGAGCTGCGCCACAGCCTTGAGACGAAAAAGATCAAAAACCTCTACTGCGCCGGACAGATCAATGGGACGACGGGATACGAAGAAGCAGCAGCCCAGGGGCTGATGGCGGGAATCAACGCCGCGTTGTCGCTGCAGGGCAAAGAGCCGTTGATCCTGCGCCGCGACGAAGCCTACATCGGCGTACTGATCGATGATCTGGTGACCAAAGGGACAAAAGAACCCTACCGGATGTTCACCTCCCGCGCCGAATACCGATTGCTGCTGCGCGAAGAGACCGCCGATTTGCGTCTGGGTCACTACGGCCATGCCATCGGTTTGCTCGACGATGCGCAGATAGAGAGGATCGAGACCAAACGGCGCCAAATCGCCGAGGGGTTGAAGCTGCTCGAAGAAACCGTGTACACTCCGAACAAAGAGTTTCTGGCAGTGCTCGAAGCGATGGACGAAGAGAGAATCAGCGATAAACTGACCGCGTTGCAGCTCGTATCGCGCAAAACGTTCGATCTGGACAAGCTGGTCCGATTGTTTCCGCAGTTCGGAGAGCTTGACCCCTACATCCAAGAGCAGATTCTGATCGAGGCCAAATACGCCCGCTACGTCGAAAAGCAAAGCGACGACATCAAGCGGATGGAATCAATGCTCCATATCGCGATTCCTGAGAATTTTGATTTCAAATCGGTTTCGGGACTCTCCAAAGAGATCGTCGAAAAACTGGAGCGGTTCAATCCTCCGACCTTGCAGGCGGCGTCCCAAATCAGCGGCATCACCCCCGCGGCTCTGGACATTCTGCATATTTACATCAAGATGGCGGCAAAAGGAAAATAATGCGATATTTCTATTACGTTCACACGGGTCACCGCATCGGTTTGGACCGCTTTCACCGTGCGGCCGCGATTGTCAGCCGGCTTCAGGAGTTCATGGACATCACGTTGCTGTGCTCCGATTTTCGGATTGCCGCACAAGCCCGTGACTACGGGATAAAACGTGCCGTCGGTGTCGACGTGGTGCGCAACATTCCCCAAATCGCGCAACACGGGGACAAAATCATTTTTGATTCCGCCGAACTCAACCCGACGCTGCTTGAGGATATGACCCGGTTTTTTTCTACTTTTATCCGCGTCACGGACGATCCGGCAGACACAAAACATCCGAATGAATTTTTGATCTCTCCGTATTTGGACGGAGAGGGGATATGCAAAGCGGTTGCGATTGACGAACGCTATTACGATCAGCTTCCAAAAACGATTCCGACGGCGCTGTTTTTCGGGGATGACGATTACGAGAAAGATCTGGAAAAATATCAGGAGGTCTTTAAACCGGCAAAAATGGATCTGCTGATGGGCTTTTACCATTTTCTCGGGTATGAGAACAGTCTCAAAGAGAGTTTCGGGACGATCCATGATGCCGAAGCGTACGATGAGGTGGTCCGCCGTACCGACGTTCTGATCAGCGCATCGCCTCAGGCGGTACTCCAAAACCTCGCGGGCGGCGGCCGTCCGGTCTATCTGCAAAGAGCCGATTATGCGGATGATTTCATCCCTTTGTTTGCAACGCTCAATATTCCCGTCGTAACGGCATTGACACAAGAACAGCTTATGCAAGCCATAAGTACCGCTTTATCAAACAACTATCACCAAATCGACAAAAGCAACACAAAAGTAATCGAATTCATAAGGAAAACTTTCGATTTTAGTGAAACTTAAACCTTTTTAACTTATGATGGAACGTTAAATTTCCAAATTAAGTGAGATAACAATGATGGATGAAAGCAGAAGAGGGTTTATCGGAAAAGCCTTTGGTGCCGTCGCCGCTGTTGGAGGGATCGCATCGCTTATCGCGATGAAAAAGACATGGGATCCGCTTCCAAGCGTCATGTCTGCCGGTTTCACGACGGTTGACGTGTCAGGGCTAGAAGCCAATAAGCTTGAAGTCGTTGTATGGCGGGGTAAACCGGTGTTTGTCCTTAAATACACCGAAGATATGAAACCGACCGACGGACGCAGTGTCAAAATCGGCGACCACTATTTTTCAGTGATGATCGGGTTGTGTACCCACCTTGGCTGTATTCCGGCGTACCGCGCCGATCAGCATGATTTCAAATGCGCCTGTCACGGGGGCGAGTTTACCGATGCGGGTATTAACAAATTCGGACCTCCTCCGCGGCCGCTTGATATTCCTCCGTTCAAACTTGACGGCGTAACGCTTGTACTCGGCGAAGAAGGTCCCGAATACAAAGCCATGATGGCAGCGAAAGCGTAAGGGGGGGACAATGGCAGAATTTAAAAAAGCAGACTCAATGCTCGAGTGGTTTGACCAGCGTTTAGGTGTCGTCAACTTTGCCAAAGTGATGATGACGGAATATTGGATTCCTAAAAATATCAACTTTTTGTGGGCGATGGGCGTATTGCTGAGCGTATTGTTCACCTTTTTGGTCGTATCGGGAATTTTCCTGTTGATGTACTACAAACCGGACGTCAATATGGCGTTTGACAGCGTCAACTACACGATAATGCAGGAAGTCGCCTACGGCTGGCTTTTCAGACACATCCATGCGGTCGGCGCATCGGTTGTCTTTTTGGTGATTTATATCCACATGTTTACCGGCATCTACTACGGCTCGTACAAAAAAGGGCGTGAGATGATCTGGATTTCAGGGATGCTTTTGTTTGTCCTTTTCTCAGCCGAAGGATTCAGCGGATACATGCTTCCGTGGGGACAAATGTCGTATTGGGCGGCGTACGTTATTACCGAGATCTTCGGCGGTATTCCGGTGATCGGGGACGAACTCGTTGTCTGGATTCGCGGTAACTTCTACGTTTCCGATGCAACCTTGACCCGTTTCTTTATGCTTCACGTATTGCTGATCCCTTTGTTGATCATCGGTGCGATCGTGTTGCACTTCTATGCGTTGCGCTTCCCGCACGTCAATAACGAAGCGGGCGAATTCTTCGATTTCGACGAAGAAGCGGAAAAATACAAAGCAGGTGACAAAAAAGGGTCCAAAGTCGTCCCTTTCTGGCCGGTATTTTTGTCCAAAGACTTTTTTGTCCTCGGATTCTTTATGCTGTTCTTCTTTTATCTGGTGTTCTTCCATTACGGTTTTGCGATGGATGCGATCAACTTTGACAAAGCGGACGGCCTCAAAACGCCCGCCCACATCTACCCTGAGTGGTATTTCCTGTGGAGTTATGAGGTATTGCGCGGTTTCTTCTTTGAGATCGGCGGCATTTCAGGTAAAGATCTCGGTCTGATCGCATTCGGTATCGCGAACGCCGTTTTCTTTTTCATGCCGTGGCTTGACCGTTCACCGATGGTGAAGCCGGCGAATCAGCGCCCGTATTTCAAATACTGGTTCTGGTTTATGATGGTCGATTTGATCGTCTTGACCGTGTATGGTAAATTGCCTCCGACCGGTGCGAACGCATGGGTCGGTTTTGCATCGTCTTTGACATTTTTGACTTTGTTCGCGGCGTTGCCGTTCATTACCAAAGCAGAAGCTAAAAAAGTAGGGGGCAAATAATGAAAGAGTTTAAAATCTTAGCCGTCATTGTTGCTCTTGTCGGCATTACCTATTACGGGATTGAACCGTATGCACACCATGTGATGCATCCCGAAGTTGCTCCGGCGGACTTTACGTTCAAAGACCTTAAAAACGTCGATACGTCTTTGGTCGGGAACGTCGAAAACGGTAAAGTGCTTGTAGAAGCCAACTGTATCGCGTGTCACTCGATTGAATCGGTAGGGCATCCGCAAGTTATGCCGAATGCCGATGCGGCCGCCAGTTACGGCGTCGTTCCGCCGGATTTGAGCGGTGCGGGATGGATTTACGATAAAAACTATCTGGCGAATTTTATTTATGATCCTGTGAGCGCGATGAAGCTCCAGCATAAATTTACTCCCGAGAGCGGGAAAGCGTTCCCGATGCCTTCGTATAACTGGATGAGCGCTCAGGAGATCATGGACATCGTGGCGTATCTGCAATCGGTCGCTCCAACGGCGAAATCGGGAACCGAATCGCATAAAAAGACGTTTGAAGCTGCGTGCGGACGATGTCACTCGATGGCGTATGCGGGACTCGAATCGACTACCCCTATCGATACGATCAAGACCTATATGGGCGCGACTCCGCCGGATTTGTCTCAGTACATCAAAAGCCGCGGAGAACACTATCTGTATAGCTTCATAAATGATCCTCAGGTACTTTTGCCGGGAACGGCAATGCCTCGCACCGGTCTGAATAAAAAAGCTCAGGAAGAGGTTATCGCGTACATGGAAGAGATCGGCGACCGCAAAAAAGCGGAGCGTGAATCACTCGGAATCTGGGTAATGATTTATACGCTGATTTTCGCAATCCTTGCCTATTTGTGGAAACGCAAAATCTGGTCCGAAGTACACTAAGGAGTAATGGATGAAAATGATCAAAATGATGGCTCTTGGCGCACTCCTCGCGGGTGCCGCAATGGCCAATGAAACTTTGGTATTAAATATGGGCAAGATGGAAAACGGTTTGAACAATGTTCAAAAAGGGTTTCTGTACAATACGCCCGCATTGATCAAAGAAGGGGTAAAAGAGATTCATAACGCAAACGCTCTTTTCCACAACAGTGAAGCAACCAAAAAATATCTTCCGAAAGAAAAGCAGCATATGAGCAATATCGCCTTCAATGCAGCGAAACGGATTGATAAAGCATCATCGGAAATGCTTGCCGCATTGGATAAAAAACAATTTTCAAAAGCCAGCCAGTCTTATTCTGAAATCGTGAACGCATGTACTGCGTGCCACGCAGTCGTTCGCGGCTGGTAAACAATAAAACCCCTTAACGGGGTTTCCCCTCTAATTTCCTCAATAAATAAAACTCCAAACAACATTTCGCTACACTCCCGCCAGATTGCTTAGGTTGATGTCAGAAGGATAAATTTGTTAGTAGATAGTTATGGCAGAACGGTCGATTATTTGCGGGTTTCGGTGACGGAACGATGCAATTTCCGATGTCAGTACTGTATGCCTGAAAAGCCGTTTTCATGGGTACCGAAAGAGAATCTTCTCAGTTTTGAGGAGCTGTTTCAATTCATCAAAGTAGCGATTGACGAAGGGGTCAAAAAAATCCGTATCACGGGCGGCGAACCGCTGCTGCGCGAAGACCTCGACAAATTTATCAAGATGATCAAAGACTACGAAAACGATATCGATCTGGCGATGACGACCAATGCGTTTTTGCTCAAAGGGGCCGCGCAGAAACTGTATGACGCCGGGCTTCGCCGCATCAATGTCTCGATTGACTCTCTCAAACCCGAGATAGCCGAAACGATTGCCAAAAAAGACGTCCTGAAGCAGGTTCTTGAGGGCGTTGAAGAAGCATTGAAAGTAGGGATGAAAGTCAAAGTGAACATGGTTCCGATGAAGGGGCTGAACGACGGCGAAATCCTCGATGTTCTTGAATACTGCAAAGCACGCAAGATGACGGTTCGTTTCATCGAATACATGGAAAACGTCCATGCCGAAGTGAACATCAAAGGGATGCAAAGCCCGGAGCTTCTGTCGATCATCGCAAGCCGTTATTCCTATGAGGACGAAGGATTCGACGGCCACTCCCCGTCTCATTATTACAAGCTCGAAGACGGATACGAATTCGGGATCATCGAACCGCACAAAGACGATTTCTGCACCAAATGCAACCGTATCCGCCTGACCGCCGAGGGGAATCTGATCCCCTGCCTCTATTTCGACGAGGCGATGTCGATCCGCGACGCGGTTCGGCGCGGCGATATCAAGGAAGCGGCGCTGGTGCTTAAAGAGGTCATCCGCACCAAGCCCGAGAAAAACCGCTGGAGCGAAGGGGATGCCGAAGCCTCAAGCCGCGCTTTCTACGAAACGGGAGGTTAAAAATGTTGTATTTAGTCGAACATTTTTACTCCGTTCAGGGGGAAGGAAAATACACGGGCCATCCGTCGCTCTTTTTCCGCTTCGGCGGCTGCAACCTGACGTGCGAGGGATTCGGGTGTACCGAGATCGCCCCCTGCGGCAGCGAAATCACCGGATGCGATACCGTGTACGCGGTCAACCGCAAGGCTTTCGGCGAGATGTGGCAGGAGATCGAGGAGCTTCAGACGCTGATTTGGATTATGAACGGCTACCGTCTGCCCCCTCACGTCGACGTCGTCCTTACCGGCGGTGAACCGCTCATCTACGTGAACGAACCGGTCTTTGCCGAATTCATCGAGTATCTGGTATCGCAGGGACACCGGGTGACGTTTGAAACAAACGGGACGATAGCCCCCGATTTCCGCCGCTTTCCTTTTTACAAAGAGGCGGCCTACGCCCTTTCGGTCAAACTTTCCAACAGCGGTGAACCGTTGGAAAAGCGGGTCAAAGAGGATGCGATCGCATCGATCGTCGCAAACGCCAAAGAGAGTTTTTTCAAATTTACCGTCGATGAACCGTCGCTTCTTGGCGATATCGAAGCCGAAATCGACACCATTATCGCCTCGTATCCCTATACGCCTGTCTATTGCATGCCTCTAGGCGGGGACAAGGCTCACATCGAGGCCAACTGCGAAGCGGTCATCGAGTTTTGCAAACGGCGCGGTTTTATCTACTCCGACCGTCTCCATATCCGTATCTGGGATCAGAATCACGGGGTATAATACGTAACATACTTGAAGTCACATTTTGTGACCTCAAAAGGCTTTATTTATGATTATCCGTAAACTATTTAAATTTGAAAACGCCCATGTCGTTCGGGGATGTTCGACGCAGCGGTGCCGCGCGTCGATCCACGGCCATTCGTATAAAGTCGAAGTACTGTTCGAATCCAAATACCTCGACCGAGGGCAGATGGTGTACGATTTCGGGTTGATGAAGCAGGGGATGAAAGAGCTTATTGACAGCTTCGACCATGCGGTTGCGATCTGGGATGCGGATAACCGCGAATACATCGATGCGATGAAAGCTCACTCCGAACGCTGGGTCGAGCTTCCCGTCTCGCCCTCATGCGAACAGTTCGCACGCGTCATTTTTTTGATGATCGACCGATTGCTGGGATGCACCCATATGATCAACGGGGAAAAAGGGGTGAAACTGCACAGCATCATCGTCCATGAAACCGATACGGGGTACGCTCAGGCTTTTGAGGAAGACGCCTATTCGGAGTGGATGGGAACGATTCCCTTGGATGCCATCCGTTTCAGCCAAGAGGTGCGCGAGGGGTGGAGCGATCCGCAGTTATGGGAGAGAATCCTGAGCGGGGACATTTTTCTCAACCCCGATACGGTTTAAAACGTCGTTAGCGATCCTTTTGATTCGGTCGTGAAGCACCATCGCGTCGGGATGATTTTGATCTCGGCCCCTTTTTCAAATCCTTCCACACAAGCATCGACCATCATGTAGCTGTTGGCGCGTGAAAGCGGCAGCACCATTCCGGGTCCGAATTTCGGACTGGGGGTAAAGGTCGAGCCGTCAAACCATCCCGGTATCAGTGATTTGCGTCCTTTTTTCATTTTGAACGGCTCGGCCATACGGGCCGTGATGGTCGAGAGGTATTTGTCCTTTCGGCCGCTGAGCGCAAGTATGGCGCTTTGGCCGAAAAGCTCGAAACACAGTGCCGCAGCGAGGGGATTTCCCGGAAGGTTCAAAACGACGGTTTCTCCGATTCGGCCGAAGGTCGTCGGTTTGCCCGGTTTGATGTCGACCGATTCAAAAGCGCACTCAAATCCGAGAGAAGAGAACGCTTCTTTCGTGAAGTCGGCGTCTCCGACGCTCACCCCCCCCGAGGTGATGATAAAATCGGCGTTCAGGGCGCTGCGGATATGGTCTTGAATCGAATCAAGGGTGTCTTCGGCGGTTCCGGTAAAGATTACGTCGCATCCCAGCTCGCGGGAGCGCGTCGAAAAGGTCGGGGTATTGGTATTGTAAAGCTGGTTGGCTCCCAGACGTTCGTAATGCATTTTCAGTTCGTTTCCCGACGAAAAAAGGGCGACTCTGGGGCGGCGGTAGAGGCGAACATGGGTAATCCCCTGCGAGGCGAGCAGTGCGATATGATGGGCGTGAAACTGCGTCCCCTCTTCCAGCAGCGTCATGCCGGTTTCGATGTCTTCCCCTTTGAGACGGATATGTTGGGAAGGGCGGATGGAGGAGGGCAATGTGATCGAATCTCCCGATACGACGACTTCTTCAATCGGAACGACGGCTTCGCATCCTTGGGGGATTTTGGCTCCCGTCATGATTCGGATGCATTGGTCCTCGACCATGCGGATCTCTTCTTGGTCACCCGCAAAAACGGTGCAGGATTGGGGGAGGGTTTTGCCCGCGTCTTCCACCCGTACGGCGTAGCCGTCCATGGCCGAGTTGTCGAATGAGGGGAGCGGATAGGCGGCGGTGACCTTTTGGGCCAAAACACGGTGTACCGCATTCTCGATCGGCTCGATTTCGCTTCCCAGCGCTTTGGACAGGGCGTAAATTTTTTCCAGTGCCTCTTCTACGCTGATTGCCATTTCGTCTCCTTGGGATTTTTGTGCATGAATGCATCAAACGTTCGAGAAAATAATGGATCATTATAGGCAATTTAAGGTAAAATCCCCTTTATGGAAGCTATGTATGCAACGGGATTGAACATCCATTATTTCGGCGTTATTGTCCTGATGGGAGTCGTTTTCTTCAATATCGTTATGCTGGCACTTTCGCAGCATGTTATCCGCTATGCCAAACGGATGCGTATCGTGATGCCGATCTCGGCGTCATTGATAGCGCTTATCCTCTTTACGGGAGCGGTGATGATGGCGGCCAAGCATCTGGCGTTCAGTGGCTCCAATGTAGCGATGATCGTCATTGCCGTAATTATGATTATTCTGGAAGCCAAGCGCTATAAAACCCTCAAGCGGCGGACCGATATCGCGCAGGAAGGTTCATTCGCACAGTACAAAGCCAAGGCGTTCCGATTTTTGGGGATTGAAATGGCGCTGCTCGCATCAATGAGCGTCTGGATGATCGTCGTATGAAGTTTTTGCTTCATGCCGATGCCGGCGCCGATGAACTGAGTATTTCGGGGGATGATTACAAATACCTGATTAAAGTCCGCCGTCATAAAGCCGGCGATCTGATCGCATTGCGTTCCAAAGAGAACCTTCAGGACGAATGTCTCTACCGGTTGGAGAAAACCGACGGTCGAAATGCCTATTTTCATCTTGAGAACCGCCGCAATGCCCCGTGCGAAGCGGGTAAGAAACTGCATATCGGATGGTGTCTGATCGATCCGAAGACCATCGACAAAACGCTTCCGATGCTGACCGAGCTGGGCGTAAGCAAGATTACGTT
The DNA here is from genome assembly GCF_000747095.1 of Sulfuricurvum sp. MLSB. Taxonomy (GTDB): domain Bacteria; phylum Campylobacterota; class Campylobacteria; order Campylobacterales; family Sulfurimonadaceae; genus Sulfuricurvum. Next base: position 47,324 of record NZ_JQGL01000015.1, on the reverse strand, counting down.
TATCCATTGCCGCCGTTCCCAACGCAATTTTCGCCTTGATTTTGAACGCATGATGCGCCTCATGGAGAGTTCGATCATGCAATGCGGACGGACGTCGGTCATCGAATTGGCCGAATCGCAGAGCCTGAGCGCTTTTTTAAGCGATCATCCCGATGCGGCGGTACTTGATTTCGGAGGGGATGCTCTGGGATGCGGCGGACCGATCAACACGGTTGTGGTCGGATGCGAAGGGGGATTTGACGAAAGCGAGCGGAAACTTTTCAAGAACGTCAAATCGTTTTCGCTTCCGACCGTTCTGCGTTCCGAAACGGCTGCCGTCGCCGTAGCGGCCGCGTTATTGTAAAAAAAGATTTTTTCCGTTATAATTCGCCTCCAAATCATCCGCCCCAGTACGGATGTAAAACTATACCGGCCGACGTACAACGCCGTCGTCCATCAAGGCAAAACAATGAAAAAAGATCTTCACCCTAACGTGGTAGCGTGCACGGTTACTTGCGCATGCGGCAACTCATTTACAACAACAAGCATCAAAGAAGCGGTTCGCGTCGATATCTGCAGCGAATGCCACCCTTTCTTCACCGGTTCTGAGCGTCAAGTAGACACTGCCGGACGTATCGATAAATTCAAAAAACGTTACCAACTTAGCTAAGTTTGTAGCGAAAGGGGGACGCGATGCTCTCATTGGTCCCCACTCCTATCGGCAATATTGCCGATATCTCCCTTCGTACATTAGAGACTCTCTCCAAAGCGGATGTTTTACTGTGCGAAGACACCCGTGTTACCAAAAAACTTCTCCATTTACTCAAAGAACGGCACGGATTGAGCACATCCGAGCCGGAGTTTATCAGTCTCCACTCCCATAACGAAGCCGATTTCGTCGCCGCTCTCTCTCCCGATTTTTTTGACCGAAACGTCGTTTACGTAAGCGACGCGGGTATGCCCGGTTTTAGCGATCCTGGCCAGATGCTGGTACGCTATTGCATCGATCGCGAGATCGATTACGATGTTCTTCCCGGGGCCAATGCGGCACTGACGGCATTCGTCGCAAGCGGATTTGTCGAAACCAAAATGCTTTTTTTCGGGTTCCTGCCGCACAAAGGAAACGACCGTACTTCGGCGCTGCAGGAAGCGTTGTTCAACGGCTACACGACGGTGCTCTACGAAGCGCCGACCCGTCTGGACAAACTACTGAGCGAAATCGCCGCGGCCGCACCGGAGCGAAAAGTGTTTCTGGCCAAAGAGATCACCAAAAAATTTCAGCATTTTTATCGCGGCACTGCGGAGGAACTGATCGCGCGCCTCGGTGGCGATATCCGCGGCGAATGGGTTGTCGTGATCGAAGCCTCCGAAGGAAGAGGCTCCTCGTTGTCCGAATCCGATATTCTGGCTCTGGACATCCCCAAAAAAGCCGCTTCCAAACTGATCGCCCGCATTACGGGCGAAAATCCCAAAGAGTGCTACACCCGCCTCTTGAAATCTTAGGATATAATACTTTATGCTTATATATGGAAAACAACCGGTTCAATATGCGATAGAGCGGCATCGTGACCGCATCAAAACACTTTACGTGGCCAAAGAGCTCGATAAAAAAGAGTATTCCCACCTCATGAAAATGGGATTTGAGGTCAAACGGATTCCTCCCAATGCCGCACAGTCAATGGTCAAAGGGGGCAATCATCAAGGCTACATCGCCGAGATTTCCGCCGTGGTACCCTATGCCTCCCCGTTTTTGAAGCGGTGCGATTTCGTGGTGGTACTTAGTTCCATCACGGACGTTGGAAACATCGGCGGACTGGTCCGCAGTGCGTACGCGTTGGGAGTCGATGCCCTAGTTATCTGCGGAATCCGGGAGCCGAATCTGGAGCCGATCATCCGCACGAGCAGCGGAGCGGCCCTTGATCTGCCGCTGGTGATCGTGAACAACGTCCATGACGTGATGCACGAGCTGAAGCAGTCGGGCTTCAGTCTTTATGGCGCGATGATGGAAGGGACGGATGTTCGCGAGATGCGTTTTGAGCCCAAGCGGGCATTGATTCTGGGAAGCGAGGGCGAAGGTCTGAGCGGCAGAGTCCAAAAAGGGCTTGACCACGGTGTTTCCATACGGATGGCGCACGATTTTGATTCGTTGAATGTCGGCGTGGCCGGCGCAATTTTGATGGAGAGGATGCGATGAGTAAATATCAAACGTTCGAAGACTTACAGGCGCTTGGATCGGAAAAAATCCATGAAAAAACCCACATATCTCGGGATAAACTGGAACTGCTTCTTGCAAAATCCTACGACAAGATCGGTCGGGTGCAGTTTATGGGGTTTCTTTCTATCCTGGAACGCGAGTATGATATCAATCTGAACGACACGCGTGAAGAATACGACATGTATCGGGATAAGCATGCGGACTTGATAATTCCGAAAAAATCGGTGATTCTGCAAGCACCGTCAAATGCGAAAGAAAAATGGGTTGTTGCCGCCGCCGCCGCGATCGCAATACTGCTCGGAGGAGGATATGTTCTTCAGAGCTTTCTTTCGAATGCGCCGCGCGAAGACGTTATGAAATTGAGTTCGCTGGCAGTAGAGGCCATCAAAGAGCCGGCAGAGGCTAATGTGAGTGCCGAAACCAATGTAACGTCTGAGACGAATCAAACGGTAGCGGGTACCGAACTGAACACGACCAAACCTACGCTTGCAGGGGCACAGCCGCTGAACAGCACTACAATTTTGCCAAAGTACAAAGTATGGGTCGGCATGATTGATATGAGTACCGGTACCAAAACCCAGAAAATTACGGGTGAGCCCATTGTGATCGATACGAGCAAAAACTGGCTTGTCGTACTGGGACACGGCATGGTCGAGATTAACTCAAAGAGCGGACAGCAGCTTTTAAAAGAAAAAAACACGGTTCATTTGAGCATTGAAAACGGCTCGATCCGGCTGATAAGCCAAAGCGAGTTTCTCGAACGCAACGGCGGTAAAAACTGGTAATTTCAAAGGATTAAGGCATGAGAGGACTGGGAATAATCGTCTTGGTACCGCTGCTGGCCTTTGCCCTGCAACCTAACCGTATCAAAACCGTAATCGCATTTCACGGCGAGCCGATGGTTGCTTTAAAAACGGTTCAAAACGGTTTTAATACGGTCGGCTATAAGCTTGATATCCACACTTTTTCGGTCCAAAACCGCCACGGCGAGATAACCGGGGAAGCGGTAGGGCTTCGGGCGTTCAATCTGGCGGCATTCAGTGAAAACCTTGCGGATGAAGGGGTAGAAGCCGTTAACGACGGTTCGACCAAGGGAGTACTCAAGCTAAGCGTCAATGCCCAAAAAGGGGTTTGGAACGTCCCGATGATCGGCACCGAAGAGGGAACACAGCTGGAACGTACGCAGGCTCCTCAGTGGTTTCGGATCGAAACCCCTCAGGTCATTCACATAGAAGCCCCGTACGTCGGCCAATGGTATCCCGATATCGCGGTACTCGATGGGGCGATGAACGTGCTTTATTCGTTTCGTTCCGTATCACCCCAAGAATCCTATAAACTGCTGCTCCCCGAAGGCGCCTATTATCTGAAAGTCTCAAATCTCTGGGGGATGAAAGCGCTTAGAGAAGGGATGTGGGTTGAGTCCAAATCTCCCGGACGCTAAGAGAAAAATTATAGATAAACTAAGCCTCTTATGTTAAAATGGCGCAATTTTTTAGTCATAGGTTGTACCCATGTTTGATGAAATCCAATTTGACCGGATTAAACGCCTTCCCAAATATGTATTTGCCGAAGTAAACGAGCTTAAAATGGCGCGTCGTCGTGCCGGATGCGACGTTATCGATTTCAGTATGGGAAATCCGGACGGTGATACCCCCGAGCATATCCGTAAAAAATTGGTTGAATCGGCAGAAAAAACCAAAACACACGGTTATTCGGTTTCCAAAGGGATTCCAAAACTCCGTCAAGCGATTTGCGATTGGTACAAACGCCGTTATGACGTTGATCTTGATCCTGATACCGAAGCGGTTGCTACAATGGGTTCCAAAGAGGGATACGCGCATTTGGCCTATGCGATCACCAATCCGGGTGACGTCGTCGTTGTTCCCGATCCTACCTATCCGATTCACTCCTACGGCTTTATTCTGGCCGGCGGAAATGTTCAAAAAATGGAACTGCCGTTTGATGAAGATTACAAAGTGGACGAAGATCTGTTTTTCGAGCGGCTTGAACACGCATTCCACGTATCGTTTCCAAAGCCTAAATATCTTGTCGTCAACTTCCCGCACAATCCGACGACCGCGACCGTAACGCCCGAGTTTTATACCCGTGTCGTTGAGATGGCAAAGCGTGAACGTTTCTATATCATCAGCGATATTGCGTACGGCGATTTGACGTTCGGCGGCTACAAAACTCCTTCAATCCTCTCGGTCCCGGGGGCAAAAGATGTTGCGGTCGAGGCATTTACCCTCTCGAAAAGTTATAACATGGCGGGATGGCGTGTCGGTTTCTTTGTCGGAAACGCCAAACTGATCGGCGCACTTCAAAAGATCAAAAGCTGGCTGGACTACGGGATGTTTACCCCGATCCAAGTCGCTGCTACCGTGGCACTTACCGGAGATCAAGCGTGCGTTCAGGAGATCACCGATAAATACGATCATCGTCAAAATGTTTTGATCGAAGCATTTAACCGTGCGGGATGGCCGGTACGCCGTAATCAGGCTTCGATGTTTGTCTGGGCCAAAATTCCTGAATGCGCTATTCACCTGGGAAGCCTTGAATTCTCAAAACGCCTGCTTGTCGAAGCGAACGTTGCGGTTGCGCCGGGAATCGGATTCGGCGATTACGGCGACGAGTACGTGCGCATCGCGTTGATCGAGAACGACCAGCGTATCCGTCAGGCAGCCAAAAACATCAAACATTTTTTGAGCACTATGAGCGGTAAGGTTCCCGAGTGACACGTGTCGGCGTTATCGGTGTCGGCACGGTAGGACGTGCCGTCGTACAGATCCTCGAAGAGAACCGTTCGATTATCACCGCCCGTTCGGGGGATGATATTGTCGTCAAAAGCGGTGTCGCCCGTAACCTTGCCAAAGCGGCGGATCTTCCGATCACCCTTTCGCAAAACCCGTACGACATCATCGATGATCCCGAAATCGATATCGTCGTCGAATTGATGGGAGGGGTGGAACTTCCCCTCGAAGTGCTTAAAAAAGCGCTTCAAAACAAAAAAGCGGTTGTTACGGCTAACAAAGCGCTTCTGGCATACCACCGATACGAACTCCAGGAGATCGCTGGGGATATCCCGTTTGAATTCGAAGCCAGCGTTGCCGGGGGAATCCCTATTATCAACGCGCTTCGCGACGGACTTTCGGCCAATCATATCCTCTCGATCATGGGGATCATGAACGGCACGTGCAATTTTATGCTGACCAAAATGATGCACGAAGGGGCGGCGTTTGAGACGGTATTGGCCGAAGCTCAGGCTCTTGGGTATGCCGAAGCCGATCCGACGTTCGATATCGGCGGATTCGATGCCGCGCACAAGCTGCTGATTTTAGCATCGATCGCCTACGGAATCGACGCCAAGCCCGAAGAGATTCTGATTGAAGGGATCGAAGGGATAACGCAAGCCGATATCGCTTTTGCCAAAGAGTTCGGTTACACCATCAAGTTGCTCGGCATCGCCAAGCGCGACGGTAACGAGGTGGAACTTCGGGTGCATGCGGCATTGGTCGGCGAAGAGGCGATGATTGCCAAGATCGACGGAGTCATGAACGGTATCAGTGTCGTCGGAGACCGCGTCGGCGAAACGCTGTACTACGGACCGGGGGCCGGAGGCAATGCAACCGCAAGCGCCGTTGTCGCCAACATCATCGATATTGTCCGTTCCGGCAAACGTTCTCCGATGCTCGGATTCAACCATCCGCTTGAGGAAGGGTTGAAACTCAAGCCCTCGGATGCGATCCGCTCCAAGTACTATTTGCGCTTGAGAGTTTCGGACAAACCGGGAATCTTGGCCAAAATCACCCAGCTGTTCGCCGACCATGCCATTTCGATCGAAGCGGTGATTCAGCGCCCGAGCGAAACCGAATGCGCCCATCTTCTTTTCGCTACCCATGAAGCGACGGAACGCTCGATTCGTCAAATGATGCTTCAGCTCCAAGACCTCGATTCGGTTTTGGAAACCCCGTTTATGATACGGATCGTATAAAAGAGGCACCTTCGCCTCTCCTTCATTTCTACCTTAATAAAAATTTAACATACAATGCTGTATCATACGCGTCCACTTTGCACACTCGGACACACAGGTTGAATGTTTCTCACTGTGTTTGACGCAGTTAGAAGTATTGGTGTGATGACTATCCACCTACGAGGGCAAGTGACCTAAATGAACGGAGCCTACCGATGAAAGTACGTTCTTCAGTGAAGAAAATGTGCGACGATTGCAAAATCATCAAGCGCAAAGGGGTAGTTCGCGTAATCTGCAAAACCCCAAAACATAAACAGAGACAAGGATAAGCATGGCACGTATTGCTGGTGTAGACTTACCTAAGAAAAAACGTATCGAGTACGGTCTAACCTATATCTATGGTATCGGTTTGCACACATCTCGTAAAATTTTGGACGCTTCAGGGATCGATTACAATAAACGTGTATTCGAACTTTCTGAAGACGAAGCGGCAACGATCGCTAAAGAGATTCGCAGCAGCGGCATCGCTGTAGAAGGGGATCTTCGTAAAGAAGTTGCAATGGACATCAAAGCGTTGATGGATCTTGGTTCATACCGTGGTCTTCGTCACCGTAAAGGTCTTCCATGCCGTGGTCAGAAAACTAAAACCAATGCACGCACACGCAAAGGTAAAAAGAAAACTGTCGGCTCGGCCACAAAGTAAGGGATTAGAGTATGGCAAAAAGAAAAGCAACCCGTAAAAAAATCGTTAAAAAGAATATTGCCAAAGGTATCGTGCATATCCTGGCTTCATTCAACAATACTCTCGTAACCGTTACGGACGAGATGGGTAACATGATCGCATGGAGTTCGGCCGGAAGCCTTGGTTTCAAAGGTTCTAAAAAGTCAACTCCGTTTGCTGCGCAACAAGCAGTAGAAGCGGCGATGGAAAAAGCAATGGTCCACGGAATTAAAGAAGTGGGAATCAAAGTTCAAGGACCGGGTTCTGGTCGTGAAACAGCAGTTAAAAGTGTTGGAGCTATCGAGGGTGTACGCGTTTCATTCATGAAAGACGTTACTCCGCTACCACACAATGGATGTCGTGCGCCTAAGCGCCGACGCGTGTAAGGAGGTTTGTAATGGCAAGATATAGAGGACCCGTAGAAAAAATCGAAAGAAGATTCGGAGTAAGCCTTGGTCTAAAAGGTGAGCGCCGTCTAGCAGGTAAAAGTGCCCTTGACAAACGTCCGTACGGACCTGGCCAACACGGTCAGCGCCGCACTAAAATTTCTGAATACGGCACACAGCTTCGTGAGAAGCAAAAAGCCAAATTTATGTACGGATTGAGCGAAAAACAAATGCGTTCATTGTTCGCCGAAGCGAAACGCCGTACAGGTAACACCGGTACAAACCTGGTTGTTTTGCTTGAGCAGCGTCTTGATAACGTTGTTTACCGCATGGGCTTCGCAACGACTCGTCGTTTTGCGCGCCAATTGGTAAACCACGGTCACATCATGGTTGACGGCAAACGTGTTGACATTCCGTCATACCGCGTTAAACCGGGCCAGAAAATTGAAATTGCCGAGCGTAGCAAAAAGAACAATCAAATTGTTCGTGCGGTTGAACTTACCAACCAAACCGGTCTTGCTCCGTGGGTTGATATCGACCAGGATAAAGTATTCGGTATTTTTACACGTCTCCCAGAGCGTGAAGAAGTTGTTATCCCTGTTGAGGAACGTCTAATCGTCGAGCTTTACTCGAAATAATCATTAAAGAAAGGGCGCTCAGCATGAAAAAAATTAAAACATCACCGCTTCTTCCGAAAGAGTTTGTCGTCGAGCAAATCAGCGCGAACGAAGCGAACATTATTGCCTATCCGTTTGAAACCGGTTTTGCGGTTTCACTCGCCCATCCGTTGCGCCGCTTTTTGCTCAGCAGCTCGGTGGGATATGCTCCGATCGGTATTAAAATCGAAGGTGCAAAGCATGAGTTTGACTCAGTGCGCGGTATGCTCGAAGACATTTCGGACTTCATTATCAATCTCAAAGGCGTCCGTTTCAAATTGAAAAACGGCCTGAAAGAAAAAGAGATCACGTATAGCTTCGCAGGCCCTTGCGAAATCTACGGAAGCGATTTGGATAATGACGATGTCGAAGTGGTAACGCAAAATGCATTTTTGGCAACGTTGAACGAAGATGCGAATCTAAACTTCACGGTCAAAATTCATCAGGGTATCGGATACGTTCCGAGTGAAGACGTACGCGACATGCTCTCTGAGGGGTACATCGCTCTTGATGCATTCTTCACTCCGGTTCGTCGTGCTACGTATGCGATCGAAAACGTATTGGTAGAAGACAATCCGAACTTTGAAAAAGTGATTATTAACATCGTCACTGACGGGCAAATTTCGCCGGTCGACGCGTTTAAAAACGCACTGGAAGTTATGTATGCTCAAATGGCTGTTTTTAACAGCGAAGTGAGCATCAAAACTCCTGCCGTGGCTGAGCGTGCCGATGAGCATCCTGAACTTAAACGTTTGGGCGCTCGTATCGAAGAACTTGGACTCAGTGCACGCAGTTTTAACTGCCTGGACCGTTCTAACATCAAATACATCGGCGAAATCGTCATGATGAGCCAAAATGATTTGAAAGAGGTTAAAAACCTCGGCAAAAAATCGTTCGAAGAGATTTTGGAAAAAATCAATGAGTACGGTTACACGGTTGGTCAAGAATTGAGCGATGACCTTGTCAGCGCGATCAAAAAGAAAATTGAAGCTGAATAAGCTTAGAAAACAAGAGGAAGTATCTTATGAGACATCGTCACGGATACCGCAAACTCGGTCGTACAAGTGCACATCGTGCCGCTTTGTTGAAAAACCTGAGCATTGCGTTGATTGAAAACGGTAAAATCGAAACCACTTTGGTCAAAGCCAAAGAACTCCGTTCTTTCGCGGAAAAATTGATTACGACTGCGCGTGCAGGTGATGCTAACGCGCACCGCGCGATTTTCGCGGTTCTCCAAAACAAAGAAGCGACTAAGGTTCTTATGAACGAAGTTGCTCCTAAATACACCGAGCGCAACGGCGGGTATACCCGTATCGTTAAAACTCGTATTCGCCGCGGTGATGCTACACCGATGGCATACATTGAACTCGTATAACGAGTTCAATACCCACCTGCTTAAATCGAGCTTCACTCTAAAATTATCTATGTGTCATTAGTCCTTGTTTAGCCCTTTTCCCCTATTATAGTAATGATTTTATTATTCCGTGTATCAAAGGCACATACATTATGATTCCATTTACTGATGAAGAATTAATACAGCCGGTTCGCCGCGTTATTGACAAAATTAGACCGTCTTTGGCGTTGGACGGCGGAGACATAGCATTTTTGACGGTTAAAAACGGAACGGTTTATGTACAGCTTCAAGGTGCGTGTATCGGATGTTCCAGCAGCGGCAATACACTCAAATACGGTGTAGAACGTCAGCTTAGAATGGATATCCATCCTGATTTGATGGTTATTAATGTGCCGCAAGGCATGGAAAATCAGATAGACGCATTATAATATGGCAGTCATTGCCGATATAGTATTAAATCAGGAGGGATTATTATGAAAACGATCCATTTATCCAAAACCCTCAAACAAGCAAACGAGCATTTTTTAGCCGGACAATACACAGAAGCATTAAGAGATTATTCCCTAGCGCTCAAAGACCACCCCGATTCCAAAGAGGCCTACAACGGAGCGATACTCTCAGACATGGCTATGAGCGGCGAAACCGGAGCCGAGGCGCTTTTCGATTATTACACTATTTTGCGCAGCGAAGATGCGGAACAGGCTGATGTGGTCATCTCCGAAATTCTTGAGACGATGGACGGAACGCTTGAGCAGCTGTCGGGACTTTTTGATGAAACGATCAAACAGCGGCTGGCATATGAAGACGGCATTATGTACAATGAGTTCAAAGAACTTGTCAAAGACGAGAGCGACTTTAACCGTATTTTCGAAAACATCATGTTCTCTACCCGTGTTATCATTACGGAAAAAGAAGATTTCGTTGATTTTCTCGATAACCTGATCGATCACGGCTACAAAGAGATGGCGCTCAGCTATTTGGAAAGCGCGCTTGGGGTCTATCCGAACGATCGCCAGTTACGGAATTTATTAAGACGACTCGCAAAAGGGAACAAGTTTGAAAATTGAAGTAAACGCTCCGACGTTTCGGTTTATTACAGAAAATTCGGGAGAGTGCGGCCCCGAATGTGCTTTTGTTTTGACGAAACAAAACGAAAAATACAAAGAAGACGCCCTGTCCCGGGGAGCTGCCGCTGTGCTGTCGCCGCAAGAGGCATGGGATCTTTTGAATCTGGGGCGGATCAAGGTAATCGGGATAACCGGGACAAACGGCAAGACAACGACCGCCAGCGCGATTTATTCGTTGTTTCTTGATTTGGGGCACAAAGCCGCAATGCAGGGAACCCGCGGTTTTTTCATGAACGATGCGCCGGTGGAAGGGAAGACACTGACGACGCCGACGGTACTCAATACTTACCGCCATATGCTCGAAGCCATCGAAGCGGAGTGTGAATACTTCGTGATGGAAGTAAGTTCCCATGCGATCGAGCAGGAGCGGATTGCCGGAATTGTATTCGATCTTAAAATATTGACCAACATAACGCAAGACCATTTGGATTATCACCAAAGTCTTGATGAATACATCCGGATCAAGAACCTCTTTTTTCAGGATGAGACGAAAAAATTGATCAATAAAGACGAGCCGCGGGCGCAGTTTACTATTAAAAACGCGTTTACCTACGGTGTGGAGAATCCCGCGACCTACAAAATCGTCGCATATTCGTTGAACAACGGCGTCAGCGGCGTGTTGAAACATTTTGAAGAACTTGTTCCTTTCGAGTCTTCTTTGCACGGCTTTTTCAACCTTTACAACGTAACGGCGGCGATGGCGGCGGTCCATCTGGTCAGTGACAAGACGCTCCCCGAAATCGCCGAAGCGCTGGAGAATTTCGGCGGCGTCAGCGGCCGGATGGAAGTGGTCAGTACCGATCCTCTGGTCATCGTCGATTTCGCCCATACCCCTGATGGGATGGAGCAGGTACTGGGGGCACTCAAAGAAAAAGAGGTTCTCGTCGTGTTCGGCGCGGGCGGTGACCGCGACCGGACGAAACGTCCGATGATGGGGCGTGTCGCATCATCGTATGCCAAAAAACTGTACGTTACCAGCGACAATCCCCGTTTTGAAGATCCCGATGCGATTATTGAGGATATTTTGGCGGGGATCGAGGATAAAAGCAACGTGTACGTCGATGTCAATCGCCGCAGTGCAATCGCACAGGCTCTTCGCGAGCGAAGCGGAGACGAAGTGGTATTGATTCTGGGTAAAGGGGATGAAACGGCACAGATCATTTACGACCAGCATCTGCCGTTCGATGACAGGGTTGTAGCCAGAGAGCTTTTGGCACAATTGTAACATTCCGCTAAAACGCCCCTTAAAAGGTGCAGTTGCGTAACAGAGCTTAATCTCTGGATGCTGAATTTGGCTATAATGCCGTTATTATTTTCCGGTGCGCAGCGGCACCGTATTACACAAGGAGGGTCCGATGGGTATCCCACAACCGGCTTTTTATATTTTTAAATGCGAGCAGTCTTCCCCTCCGGGCATGCCGAAACCAAGCTGCGTCAATCCGCAGACACAGGATATTTTTCAACATTTGGCGCAGACGTTGATGCAGCGCGGGCTCATTGCCACCGTTCAACCGATCCGAACCTCGTGCATGAACCGCTGTAATGTCGGTCCAGTAATGCTGGTCGAACCGGGGCACGTGATGTACGCGGGTCTTACAAAAGAGAAAATCAACGAGATTATCGATCGCCATATTATCGGCGGCGAAGTCGTACAGGAATACGTGATTCCGGCTGAATTGTGGGATGCTCCGGTCACTCCTGCCGACATGATGAAGCAGATGGGTCGATAGAACGATGTTGATCGAAATGCTTTACAGTAAAATCCACCGCGCGACGGTCACGGATGCCAATCTTAACTACGTCGGTTCGATCACGATCGACGAAGAGTTGCTCGAAGCTTCCAAAATGCGCGTCGGACAAAAGGTTGAAATCCTCAACATTAATAACGGCGAGCGCTTCTCGACCTACGTCATCCTCGGCGAACGCGGCAAACGCGATATTTGCCTCAACGGCGCAGCGGCACGCAAAGTCCACAAAGGGGACAAAATCATCATTGTTGCCTACGCGACCTACAACGATGCGGAACTCGAAAACTATAAACCGACCGTTGTCCTCGTCGATGACGAAAACGGCATTACCGACGTTATCGAGAAAATCTGATAGCGGGGGGAAACCCGCTTATGAAATAAACCGGACAAAAGCTCCGTCATGATACAATTTCGCTAAAAAAAGGGAAGGGCATCATGGAAGCGTTTGAAGCATATCTCTCCGCACATTTGCCCTCCGCCCCCAGTTTCCACCCCCATTACGAAGCGTCTCTGAATCAAATGCTCATCGGCGGGGGAAAACGGTTCCGTCCCGCATTGCTGTTGGGGGTAGTCCGTGCGTACAACCCGCTTCTGCTTGAAAGCGCCTTTCCGGTAGCACTCGGTGTCGAAATTCTTCACACCTATTCGTTGATCCATGACGATCTTCCCGCAATGGATAACGCCGATTTGCGACGGGGAATTCCGACGTTGCACAAGACGTATGATGAAGTGAGTGCGATCCTGGCAGGGGATGCGCTGAATACCTACGCGTTTGAAGTTCTCTCTAATGCTCCCCTCAGCGACAGAGTCATCGTCAAACTCGTCCGCGAACTTTCCGCCAACGGCGGATTGAACGGGATGGTGTTGGGGCAGGCGATCGACTGTCATTTCGAAAACACCCCGTTGAGTGTTGAGCAGGTACGGTTTCTTCACATTCATAAAACGGGAAAACTGATCGCCGCATCGTTGAAAATGGGCTCGATCATTATCGGTCGTGACGATTTGGCGGAAATGCTTTACGCATTCGGAATCGACCTTGGGCTGCTGTTCCAGATCCAGGACGACATTCTCGATGTGACGATGAGCAGCGAAGAAGCGGGAAAAACAACCAATAACGATACGGCTAAAAACAGTTTCGTGACGTTGCTCGGGTTTGAAGCAGCCATGCACGAAGCGGATGAGTTAGCCGGCAAACTGCTGCGGCAGATGGAAAGTTTTGATGAGAATTTGCGTCGCGAATTGTCACCAACACTGATCCATTACATTAATCGACATAAGGAATGAATATGAGCAATGCTATGCGCCAAAAGATGGCAGATACAATCCGCTTTTTAGCGGCCGATATGGTACAACAGGCTAATTCCGGCCACCCCGGCGCTCCGATGGGTCTTGCCGATATTGCGGTAGTTCTTTCCGAGCATCTTGTCCATAATCCGAAAAATCCGAAATGGCTGAACCGCGACCGTTTGGTATTTTCGGGCGGTCACGGCACCGGGCTTATCTATTCGCTCTATTACCTCTGGGGATACGGATTGGAAATGGAAGATCTTAAAAACTTCCGTCAGCTTGATTCGGCTACACCGGGCCACCCGGAATACGGGCATACGGCCGGAATCGAGATCACGACGGGCCCTCTTGGGCAGGGGATAGCCAATGCGGTCGGTTTTGCGATGGCCTCCAAATACGTCGGACACAAAGTCAATTCCGAAACGGCGGCATTGATCGATCACAACGTCTACTGCCTCTGCGGCGACGGCGATCTGGAAGAAGGGATCAGCTATGAAGCCTGCTCGGTTGCCGGGCATATGGGTTTGGACAATCTGGTACTTATTTACGATTCGAACCGCATTACGATTGAAGGCTCTACCGATCTGAGCATCAGTGAAAACATCCGCGGCCGGTTCGAATCACAAAACTGGGCAGTGCTTGAGATAGACGGTCACAATTTCAACGAGATCGACAGTGCGATCAGTCAAGCTAAAATGATGACGCGCCCGGTACTGATTATCGCCAATACGGTTATCGCCAAGGGTGGGGACAAGCTGGAAGGCTCCCACCATTCGCACGGTGCGCCGCTTGGACATGATGTCATCAAAGCCGCCAAAACCGCGGCGGGATTTGACCCGGAAGCAACATTCGCCGTCGATGCGGACGTACTGGAGCGTTTCCGTTGCGCGATTGAAAAAGGGGATTTGGCGGAACGCGAGTGGAATCACCGCCTGAAAGAACTCCCTCTTTCCGAACAGAACGAAGCGTACGAGCAGTTGATCAATCCCGATTTCAGCCGGATCGAATGGCCGACGTTTGCCAAAGCCGACGCGACTCGCAACACAAACGGAATCATCCTCAACGCAATCGCCAAAGCGATTCCCGGATTCCTGGGGGGATCGGCCGATCTTGGGCCGTCGAACAAAACCGAATTGGTCAACATGGGCGATTTTCCGAAAGGGAAAAATATCCATTTCGGTATCCGCGAGCATTCGATGGCATCGATTACGAACGCGATGGCGTTGTACGGGCCGATTATGCCTTTTAGCGCTACCTTTTTCGTGTTCAGCGATTACCTCAAGCCCTCAGCCCGCATCGCGGCGCTCAGCGGAATTCAGCACTTTTTCGTCTGGACGCACGACAGCATCGGTGTCGGCGAAGACGGCCCGACCCACCAGCCGATTGAGCATTTGAGCCAATTCAGAGCGTTGCCGAATTTCTACGTTTACCGTCCGGCCGACGGGGCCGAAAACGTCAAATGCTGGCAAAAGGCGCTTTCGATGAAAACGTCGCCTTCGGCATTCGTCTGCTCACGCCAAAACCTTCCGTTGCTTCCATCGGCCGTTTATGGCGATGTGGAAAATGGGGGATATCTATTGGCGGAACGCCAAAATGCGACGGTGACTTTGATGGCATCAGGTTCTGAAGTTGGTTTGGCGATTGAATCAGCCGAGCTTCTTTCATCACGCGGAATTGCAGCTAATGTTGTGAGTGTGCCGTGTTTTGATTTGCTGTTGGAACAGCCGCAAAGCTATATCGACACGATTATCAAACCGGGGACAAAACGTGTTGCGATTGAAGCGGCGCGCGGTTTGGAGTGGTACCGCTTTGCCGACACCGTTGTCGCTATGGATGGATTCGGTGCCAGTGCTCCGGCGGATAAATTGTTTGAGAAATTTGGATTCACTGCGGAAGCCGTTGCGGCAAAAATCTAATGCAAGATTCTCCTGAATATTTAGAGAAGAAGCGTTTTTTCGATTCGCTTATCACGCTGTACGGCCGTAACGTCGCCGTAGAAGTGCTGCGAGACGAAACGGTTCAAATCCATAAGCTGCACCTTTCCAAGAGCAACCGGGTCGACGAAACGATAAACGAAATTGTCGATTTGGCCGAAATGCGGGGCGTGGAGATCAAATACCACACCAAAGAAGCGTTGTCGCGCATCTCAAAAAACAGTGCGCAGGACCAGGGTGTCGCTATCGATGTCAAAGCACTCAATTACCGCAGCGCTTCGCAGATTGAAACCGATTTGCCGGGGGGCTTTCGCCTGCTGGCACTCGATGGGATCAACAATCCCCAAAATTTGGGGATGATTGTCCGATCCGCTGCCGCCAGCCGGATAGACGGGATTGTTCTTCCGAAGAAAAACTCGACCAAACTCTCCCCTTTGGTCATGAAAGCGAGTGCGGGGACGCTGTTTAAAATACCGATCTATTACTGCGATACCCTCAGCGAGATACTTTCGTTGAAAGAGACGGCGTTTATCACCCTCTCCTCCCATGCCAAAGACGATATCTATTCGCTGAAGATTCCTAAAAAGGCCGTTTTTGTTTTGGGGAACGAGTCTGAAGGGGTAAGCGACGCGGTGATGAAGGCATCGACGCACAGTGTCTCGATACCGATGTATCGGGGGGTCGAATCACTTAACGTTGCCGTAACGGCGGGGATCGTCAGTTTCCTGCCATAAGGTTGTAGGGTCGTTCTATCGCCGCGACCACTTCGCCGACACTCATGTGGCGGCTCTTGCGCAAAAATTCCCGTCCTTGAAAAAATACCAGTACCGTCGGGATCGTAAAAACGCTGAACTGCGAAGCGATCTCGGGTGTTTCGGAGATGTCGATACTGACGATGGCAAAAGCCGGAAATTCGTTCACAACGGCTTCGGTCAGTTTGGGTTTGAGGGCATGGCAGACGTTGCAGCCGGGTGCGCTGAAATAAAGCATCACAGCGTCGTTGTCATTTAATGTTTGGTTGATCGTATCTAGGGTTTGCATGAAGGGATTATAATGAAATTTTTCCGAGCTTATGTTGAAGTGACGAACGTATGCGGCCTGGCATGCAGCTTTTGTCCGCCCAGAGCGCAGCCGACGGTAACGATGCAACTTCCGTTTTTCAAGCATGTTTTGGAAGAGTTGAAACACTACACTGACGAAATAGCTTTGCACGTGATGGGCGACCCGATGGTTTTGTCCGATCTGGATAGATATTTGGACGAAGCGCATATGCAGGGATTTCGGGTCATGATTACGACGAGCGGATTTTATCTGGATTCGGATCGGCGGGATAGGCTGTTTCATCCGTCAATCCGGCAGGTCAACCTTTCATTAAACAGCTTTGATAAAAACAGCTCGTCTCGTTCTTTGGATGCGTATCTGAATCCTATTATAGAATTGTGCGATGAAAAAGTGAGCCGCCAAGGCGATTTTTTCATCAATCTGCGATTATGGAATCTGGACGATGTTCACAGCGCTTCGGAATTTAATGACAAACTGTTTCAGCGGCTCGAAAAGCATTTCGAACTGCCTGAGGGTTTCATTGTTTCCGAAAGTACGGGGGAGAGGCAGTCGATCCGTCTGGCCCCGAAAGTGCTGCTCCATTTCGACCGCTATTTCGAATGGCCGAGTCTTCACAATCTTGTTGCTGGAGACGGATATTGCCACGGACTGATCGGACAAATCGGGGTACTGGCGGACGGCAGGGTAGTACCGTGCTGTCTGGATGGGGAAGGGATTATTGAATTGGGTAACCTTCACACGACAAATTTGGATAAAATTCTGACATCGAAACGCGCCGTAGCCATTGCCGAAGGATTTTCCAAGAAAATAGCCGTCGAAGAGCTGTGCCAAAAGTGCACGTACAAACTACGATTTATTAAGGAGTAAACATGATTGAGAACTTGCTGGAATCGATCAACAATCGTGTCGCTCTCTATAACGAAGGAATTGACGAAAACGTACACATTTACGAAATCGCGATCCTTCTGAAAAACCTTCATGATGAAAATGAAGAGCTTTATACGAAGACACTTGAGACCCTTCCCAAAGAGATTTTAGCCGAAGTCCTTTTGGAAATGCCTCAGCAGCATATGGAAGAGGCATACGAACAGCTCGGAGCCGAGGGGTTGGCGGATCTTGCCTCCGAACTTGATACCGACGATGCCGCCGACCTTATTCAGCATATCGAAGAGGTCAACGTAGAACTCGCCGAAGAGGTCCTTTCCAAGCTTCCTGAAGAAGAACGGGCAACGATCGAAACGCTTATCTCGTACAGTGAGAATGAAGCGGGCGCGTACATGCAGACCGAATTGTTCGAAGCGCGCGCCGACGAAAGCGTAGGCGAATCGATCAAACGGCTGCGGGCAATGAAAGCCGAAGAACGGGTTGATAATGTTCATCAGGTGTTTATCGTTGACAAACACCGCCGTCTGATCGGGGCGATTTTGTTGGAGGATTTGATTCTTCATGAAGCCCATGAAATCTACCACGACATTCTTCATGACGGGCACAATACCGTTCACGTTCACGCGCATGACCCTATTTACGATGTCGTCGAAGTGTTTGCCAACTATAACCTCAATACCCTGGCGGTTGTGGATGAAAATCAGATTCTGCTGGGACGGATCACGGCGGATGATATTCATGACGTTATGGAAGAGAGAGCGACGGAACAGATCTACCATATGGCGGGGGTCAATGACGAAGCCGAACAGGATGAAGAATTCTGGAGTATCGGGAAGACCCGTGCGATCTGGCTTGCGATCAATCTGGTGACCGCAATAGCCGCTTCGATCGTTATCGGGATGTTCGACGCCACGATCGAAGCGATCGTGGCGTTGGCAATTTTAATGCCGATCGTCGCGTCGATGGGAGGGAATGCGGGGACGCAGACCCTGACCGTAACGGTGCGTAAAATCGCGCTCGGGGAGATCGAGGGCAAAGAAGCGTATTCAACGGTGAAACGGGAAGTTTTATTGGCTTTATTTAACGGTTTTATTTTTGCGTTGGTCATCGGTGCGGTCGCTTATCTGTGGTTTAAAATCCCCCTTCTTGGCTTAGTTATTGCGTTATCGATGATTATTAATCTTTTCTTTGCGGGATTTTTTGGTACACTAATCCCATTGGGTCTACGACGGGCCGGGATTGATCCGGCGATCGGATCAACCGTTATTCTTACAACTGTGACCGACGTTGTCGGTTTTTTGAGCTTTTTAGGGCTCGCAACCATCATCTTATTATAAGGATCGGAATTGGACAGGCGGATACGCTATTTTATCGAGGATTACTGGGATATTTTTATCGGTATCGTCTCGATAGCTCTTGCATTTATTTTTCATCTACAACATGACTCTTCTTTAGCGACTTTATTCGCGGCTATTGGAATCGCAGCGCTTTCGTTGAGTGTTGCCGAAGTGGCCGATATCCTTTCCGAACGTTTGCAGGAGCCTTATGGCAGTTTTGTCCTGACGTTCAGTGCCGTTGTCGTAGAGATCATTTTGCTGTATGTTATTTTGCTCGAAGTGAAGCATTCACCGGAAGTATTGGAGACGGTCAAGGGGGGGATCATTTCGGCGGTGATCGTCGATTTGAACGTGTTGCTCGGGTTGGCCGTCTTTTTGGGCGGTTTGGCGTTTACGCAGCAGCAGCATAACAAAGAGACCTCCAGCGCTTACAGTACCGTTTTGTTCGTCTCTTCATCGGCGTTGCTGGTTCCGGGGTTGTTAAGCCATACGGAACACGGTTCCGAAGCGCTCACTCATGTCAGCCATTTGATCGCGGGGATACTGCTCCTTTTTTACGCCCTTATTTTTATTTTTCAGACCCGAACCCATACCCATTTTTTCAAGGCGACGGCCCGGAGCCGATTCTTCCGCTTGAAACGCAAACTTCAAGAACATGAAGGCGAAATCGACGAGAGCGAGGCGAGTGACTACGTATTTGAACATCTGAGTACGCCGATCAACTTCATGGCTATCTTCTTTTTTATCGGCATTATCGCCTTCGGCGCGGAGATTTTTGCCGGAGACGGAGTCCAAATTGCGAGAGAATACGGCATATCGGCCGGTTTGGCCGGTCTGGTGATCGCCATTATCAGTGTCAGCCCCGAGATTTTCACTGCTGTTCGTGCGGCACGCAACGACCAGATTCAGCGGGTCGTCAATATCGCGATGGGGGCATCGACGGTCTCCATTATTCTGACAGTTCCGATTTTGATGCTGTTGGCGTATTTCAGCGGCATCAATCTGACGCTTGATTTTAACCCGCTGCAGATCGGAGCACTGCTGCTGACGATTTTACTGGTGTGGAAAACGACCGACGAAGGGGAGACGAACTACTTCGAAGGGGCATCGCACCTGATGTTCTTTATAAGCTACGCGATCATCGCGGCGTATTATTAAGCGATGGTTATTTTATTCGCCCCCAGTGAAGGAAAGCGCTGCGGCGGGGAGATGAGCCCGCTCGATCAAACAAGTCTTATTTTTCCTGAGCTCTATGCCCGGCGCCTTGAGGCGGTGATTCAGTACGAATTGCTGATACAAAACGGAACGGATGAGCAGCTTTCGGAATTGTTCGGCATCAAGGACCCAAAAGAGTTCAAACGGTACACGCTTCCGTTAGACAAAGCCCCGACGATGAAAGCGGTAGAGCGCTATGACGGCGTTGCGTACGATTATCTGAAGTATTGCTCTCTTTCCGGCACCGCTCAGAACTACATCGATGAAAACGTCATTCTCTTCTCAAACCTCTTCGGCCCCGTCCGTGCGGGAGACCCGCTTCCCGACTACAAGCTCAAACAAGGTTCATCCATCGGAACGTTTGCCCCGGAGAAACACTACAAAACGCTTTTTTCCGATGCGCTGGACACATGGATAGGGGACCGGGAGGTTCTTGATATCCGCGCGGGGTATTACGACAAATTCTACACGCCGAAAAATCGGCCCGTAACCCTCAAGTTTCTCAAAGAGGGAAAAATTGTCAGCCACTGGGCGAAAGCCTACCGGGGAATCGTTCTGCGCGAAGCGGCGATGAACAAGATCGGATCGATCGGCGAACTGCTGGCATTGAATATCGAGGGGCTGATAATCCATGAGATTATAGAGACCAAAAAGAAAAAAGAGGTTGTCTATACGATCGCCTAAACTTTTTTAGAAGTCTCTTGACATTTCGGAAAAGTATGTATATAATTTCAGCTCCATTTCGGACAGGCCGGCATAGCTCAGTTGGCTAGAGCAACTGATTTGTAATCAGTAGGCCCGGGGTTCAAATCCTCGTGCCGGCACCATTGAACGAAATCGGAAATGCATTATTAATTATCAGTGTTAGACCAGATTATGGCCGTGGTGAGATACTCAAGTGGCCAACGAGGGCAGACTGTAAATCTGCTGATTTTTATCTTCGAAGGTTCGAATCCTTCTCTCACCACCATCTGCGGGAGTAGCTCAGTTGGCTAGAGCGTCAGCCTTCCAAGCTGAATGTCGCGAGTTCGAGTCTCGTTTCCCGCTCCACTGGGAGCTGAAGTACATTTCGCAATATTACTTCATCATTACCTTAAAACCGTAAAATAGTTTTTAAGCTTCCAAATACAGATTTATCATTGTTTATGCTCACGTGGCTCAGGGGTAGAGCACTTCCTTGGTAAGGAAGAGGTCGGCGGTTCAAATCCGCTCGTGAGCTCCAGTAATATTTTTGTAATATTTGAAAGCTTGAAAGCTATTTCAGCTGTTTTTTGGTATAATTCCAATTTCATTTACACATTCAGTCGGAGGACACTATGGCAAAAGAAAAGTTTACGCGTAATAAACCACACGTCAACATCGGTACTATCGGTCACGTTGACCACGGTAAAACTACTTTGACAGCTGCTATTACAGCTGTACTTGCAGTAACAAACGGTGCTGCGATGATGGATTACGATCAAATCGATAACGCTCCTGAAGAGCGCGAGCGCGGTATTACGATCGCTACATCACACGTTGAGTACGAAACAGACAAACGTCACTATGCTCACGTTGACTGCCCAGGTCACGCCGACTACGTTAAAAACATGATTACCGGTGCTGCTCAAATGGACGGCGCTATCCTCGTTGTTTCTGCAGCGGACGGCCCGATGCCACAAACACGTGAGCACATCCTTCTTTCTAAACAAGTAGGTGTTCCTTACATCGTTGTTTTCATGAACAAAGAAGATATGGTTGACGATGAAGAGCTTCTTGAGCTTGTTGAAATGGAAATCCGTGAACTGCTCAGCAGCTATGACTTCCCAGGTGACGATACCCCAATCGTTGCAGGTTCTGCACTTCGCGCTCTTGAAGAAGCGAAAACTGGAACACTTGGTGAGTGGTCTGCTAAAATTCAAAAATTGATGGCTGCAGTTGATGAGTACATCCCTGAGCCTACTCGTGAAACAGACAAAGATTTCTTGATGCCTGTTGAAGACGTTTTCTCAATCTCTGGACGTGGTACGGTTGTAACTGGTCGTATCGAGCGTGGTATTGTTAAAATCGGTGACACAATCGAGATCGTCGGTATCCGCGATACACAAACAACTACCGTTACAGGTGTTGAAATGTTCCGCAAAGAAATGGAGCAAGGTGAAGCAGGCGATAACTGCGGTATCCTTCTTCGTGGTACCAAGAAAGAAGATGTTGAGCGCGGACAAGTTCTTTGTAAGCCTAAATCAATCAATCCTCACACAAAATTCGAGGCTGAGATTTACGTATTGAGCAAAGAAGAGGGTGGACGTCATACTCCATTCTTCAATGGTTACCGCCCACAATTCTACGTTCGTACAACTGACTGTACAGGTGCTATCACCTTGCCAGAAGGTACAGAAATGGTTATGCCAGGCGATAACGTTAAAATCAATGCAGAATTGATCCACCCGATCGCTATGGAAGAGGGTACTCGCTTCGCAATCCGCGAAGGTGGACGTACTGTCGGTGCAGGTGTTGTTTCTAAAATCCTTGCATAATTTTCTCCGGTCTTAGGGCCGGACTCAAAGGTAAAGCATGCGCGAAAATATCCATTTAGCTTGTGAAAAGTGCACACGTCGCAACTATCACACAAGCAAAAATAAAAAGACTCACACTGAAAAATTTTCAGTGAAAAAGTTTTGTAAATTCTGCCGTGAGCACACAGTTCACAAAGAAGCAAAACTTTAAGTCCTTTCCCTTCGGGGATTCAATTTAGGTCAGTAGCTCCAATGGTAGAGCGCCGGATTCCAAATCCGATGGTTGCGGGTTCGAATCCCCCCTGGCCTGCCACCATTTTCGACTAATAGTGCTTGAGAGCTTTATTCGTTGGAAATGTCCCAAGGATAAAATGATGAAAAACAGCTTGAACAATTACATTCATAACGCGAAGATGGAACTTGCAAAAGTCATTTTCCCGACGAAGCCACAGGTCAGACAGGCGTTTATTGCCGTCTTGGTAGTCGTTACTTTTGTTGTTTTGTTCCTGGCGCTGGTGGATTTTATCATGTCATCAACCGTTTCGGCAATTTTGAATTAAGGAAATAACATGGCACATCGTTGGTACTCGATTCAAACTTACGCCGGCAGCGAACGGAGCGTTAAAGCAGCGATTGAAAATATCATTGCAGAAAACCATCTCGAAGACGTCATCACGGAAGTCATCGTTCCGACCGAAGACGTTATCGAAGTCAAAAACGGCAAAAAGAAAATTTCCGAGCGTTCATTGTATTCGGGCTATGTGTTTGCCAACATCGATCTTACGATTGATTTGCAGCACCGAATCCAGTCTCTGCCTCGCGTCGCGGGATTCATCGGCGAAGCAAACAAGCCGACTCCGCTAAGTGAGAGCGACATTCAGGTTATTCTTGACCGTGTAACGAACCGTTCGGCTCCGAAACCGAAAGTATTCTTCGACAACGGCGAGATGGTTCGTATCGTGGACGGTCCGTTTGCGAACTTTACCGGTACGGTCGACGAATACGATCTTGAGCACGGTACGTTGAAACTCAACGTATCAATCTTCGGCCGAAGCACTCCGGTCGATATTTCGTACACACAAGTCGAAAAAATCATTTAATCTCAAAAAAAGGAAGCACAAATGGCAAAGAAAATAGCTGGCTACATCAAGTTGCAAATTCAAGCCGGTGCGGCTAATCCGGCTCCTCCGGTTGGTCCTGCCCTTGGTCAACGTGGTGTTAACATCATGGAATTCTGTAAAGCGTTCAACGAGCGTACGAAAGATAAAGCGGGGTACAAACTCCCGACTGTTATCACCGTATATGCGGACAAAACGTTTTCATTCATCACAAAGCAGCCTTCAAACACTGCATTGATTATGGAAAAAGCAGGTATCAAAAAAGGTAGTGAGAATCCACTTAAAAACAAAGTGGGCAAAATTACCAAAGCGCAAATCATGGAAATCGTCAAGCAAAAAATGCAAGACATGAACACAGATGATGCCGAATCAGCAGCGCGCACGATCGCAGGATCAGCTCGTTCTATGGGTCTCGACGTCGTCGAATAACCACCAACTCTTCGACCGCAAAGAGACTAAACTCTGCGGCAGATTCTAGAAATGGAGAATTCATTATGGCAAGTAAACGCTATAAACAACTAAGTGAAAAAATCGATTTGGCAAAAATCTACGCAGTAGAAGAAGCTTCATCAACTATTAAAGAACTCAAATCAGCAAAATTCGACGAAACTGTCGAAATCGCTTTGAACCTCGGTGTAGATCCACGTCACGCTGATCAAATGATCCGTGGTGCAGTTGTGCTTCCACACGGAACAGGGAAAGTGGTACGCGTTGCCGTTTTCGCAAAAGGCGCTAAAGTGGATGAGGCCAAAGCAGCCGGTGCCGATATCGTCGGTGCTGAAGATTTGGTAGATGAAATCAAAGCAGGTAACATCAACTTCGATATCGTTGTTGCTGCACCTGATTGTATGGGTCTTGTCGGTCAAGTAGGTCGTATCCTCGGGCCAAAAGGTATGATGCCTAACCCTAAAACCGGAACCGTTACCGCTGATATCGCAAAAGCGGTCAGCAACGTCAAAGGCGGACAAGTAAACTTCCGTGTTGATAAAAAAGGGAACATCCATGCCGGTATCGGTAAAGTAAGCTTTGATGCGGACAAAATCGCTGAAAATATCAAAGCGTTTGTCGGTGCTATCAACCGTGCAAAACCTTCGACCGCTAAAGGTCGTTACATCAAAAACGCGGCGCTTTCATTAACTATGAGCCCTGCAATCAAATTTGATATCCAAGAACTTTTGGATATTCGCTAATAGAGCATTATTGCGGCATGCGTGCCGCACTTTATCTTATGGACTGAAGACAGTAGGGGGCCTAGGCCTTAATCGGTAAACACCGCCCCGCTTGAAGTTATGTCTGGAAAGGAGAAACGATGAACAAAACGCAAAAAGCTGAGATTGTTAGCACTCTTACTGAAGAGTTCAAATCGGCAAAAGCAGTTGTTATGTGTGATTATCGCGGTCTCACCGTATCAGACCTCGAATCACTCCGTAAAATTGCACGCGCTAAAGAAGCCAAAGTTCAAGTGGTTAAAAATACCCTTGCAACGATCGCTCTTGGCAATGCCGGTATGAGCGGTATTGATATCAAAGATACCAATATTTTCGTATGGGGCGCTGATGCTATCGCCGCATCAAAAGTTGCTGTTGATTTCGGTAAAGATAACGAAAAATTCGCTATCCGCACTGCTTATATCGACGGCGAAGCGGCTGATGAGAAAAAAGTCCGTGCATTTGCAACACTGCCAGGCCGCGAAGAGTTGCTTGGAATGCTTGCTTCTGTCTGGATGGGTCCGGTTCGCAACTTTACGATCGGCCTCGATGCGCTTAAACGCAAAAAAGAAGAAGCGTAATTATTCTCGATACGAGGATTACGCCGCTGCATAGGCAGCAAAAAATAAAAACAGAATATCCATAAGGAGAATACCATGGCTGTAAAAAAAGAAGATGTTCTTGAGTTTATCTCAAACCTTTCAGTACTCGAGCTTTCTGAGCTTGTAAAAGAATTCGAAGAAAAATTCGGTGTATCTGCTCAACCGGTAGCGGTTGCAGGCGGCGCAGTAGCTGCAGTAGCTGCTGAAGAAGAAAAAACTGAGTTCGACGTTATCTTGAAAGACGGTGGTGACAAAAAAATCAACGTTATTAAAGTTGTACGCGCTCTTACAGGTCTTGGTCTTAAAGAGGCTAAAGATGCGGTTGAAGGTGCTCCTACAACCATCAAAGAAGCAGTTGCCAAAGACGTTGCAGAAGCAGCGAAAAAAGAGCTTGAAGAAGCTGGCGCTGTCGTCGAAATCAAATAATCATTTTATGATTGGGGCTTTTGCCCCGCTCCCACAGGGCACTTTACGGAACAGATTTTAATCTGCTCGGTAAAGTGCCCATACGTCGTTATAGGCTCAAGGACGCTTGAGCCCCAGACTTTGCACTTATCCCTATGGGATCAAAAACTTCGATTGAGGTAGCCTAATGTTAAACACTCTTCACTCCGGAAATCGCTTACGCGTAGATTTCGCGAAAACTCCCCAGCAAATTGAAGTACCGAATTTGTTACAACTCCAACAAAGTTCTTATGAGTCATTTTTGATGTTGGATCAAAAAGACCGGTCCAAAAGCGGGATCGAGCGGGTATTCCAATCGGTTTTCCCGATTCATGACACCCAGAACCGTCTCTCCCTTGAATATTTGGGTTCCGAAGTAGGACGCCCGAAATATACCGTTCGTGAATGTATGGAACGCGGTCTAACCTATTCGGTATCGCTCCGTATGAAAACACGTCTGGTCATCTGGGACCGCGACGAGAACACCAAAGAAAAAACCGGTGTCAAAGACATTAAAGAACAAACGATCTTTATTCGCGACATCCCGTTGATGACAGATCGTACATCGTTTGTCATCAACGGTGTCGAACGCGTCGTCGTTAACCAATTGCACCGTAGCCCGGGTGTTATCTTCAAAGAAGAAGAATCCACCACAACCGGAAGCAAACTGATCTTTACCGGTCAAATCATTCCGGACCGCGGGTCATGGCTCTATTTCGAATACGATCCTAAAGACATCCTTTACATGCGTATCAACAAGCGCCGTAAAGTTCCTGTTACGATCATGTTCCGTGCACTCGGTTACAGCAAACAAGACATTCTCAAAATGTTTTACCCGCTTCAAAAAATCCGCGTAGACGAAAACAAATACCTCATGGATTTCGATCCTGAGCAGTTTGCCGGACGTCTTGGATATGACCTTGTCGATGCAGACGGCAAACTTCTTGTTGCTGCCGGCAAGCGTCTTTCAGCAAAAAAAGCGGAAAAACTGATCTCTGAGGGTGTCAAAGCGATCCAGTATCCGATCGAAACGCTCATCGAGCGTCATTTGGCAGAGCCGATCATCGACGCGGTAAGCGGCGAAGTGATGTTCGACACCATGACGCAGCTGGATGAAACAAAATTGCGCAAAATGGTTGAAGCGGGCATCAAAGAGTTCGTGATCGCGAATGACCTTGCTGAGGGGCATGACAGTGCCATTATCAACGCATTTGTTGCGGATGCCGATTCACTGAAACTGCTCAAACAGACGGAAGACATCGAAGACGAGAACGATCTTTCTGCGATTCGTATCTACAAAGTAATGCGCCCTGGCGAGCCGGTTACCAAAGAAGCGGCAAAAGTGTTTGTCAATCAGCTCTTCTTTGATCCGGAACGTTATGATCTGACCCGAGTGGGACGTATGAAAATGAACCACAAACTGGGGCTTAACGTTCCTGAATACGTTACGGTTCTGACGCACGAAGATATCATCAATACCGTTAAATACGTTGTTAAAGTCAAAAACGGACAAGGGCACATCGATGACCGTGACCACCTCGGTAACCGTCGTATCCGTTCGATCGGCGAGCTTCTCGGAAACGAGCTGCACAACGGTCTTGTCAAAATGCAAAAAGCGATCAAAGACAAACTTAGCACGATGAGCGGGCCGACGACTGAATTGATGCCGCATGACCTGATCAACTCAAAAATGATCACGTCAACGATCATGGAGTTCTTCAGCGGCGGACAATTGTCGCAGTTTATGGACCAGACCAACCCGTTGTCGGAAGTAACGCACAAACGCCGTCTCTCTGCACTCGGTGAGGGCGGTTTGGTTAAAGAACGTGCCGGATTTGAAGTACGTGACGTTCACCCGACGCATTATGGCCGTATCTGTCCGATTGAGACTCCTGAGGGTCAAAACATCGGTTTGATCAATACCTTGGCGACGTATTCGAAAGTCAATGAACACGGATTCATTGAAGCACCGTACAACGTTGTCAAAGACGGTGTGGTGACGGATGAAGTCGTTTATCTCACTGCAACTCAGGAAGAGGGCAAAATCATCGCGGCGGCATCGTCTCGCTTGGGCGAAAACGGTACTTTCCTTGATGATTTGGTTGAAATCCGTCAAGACGGCGAGATTATGCTCAAATCGCCTAAAGAGTGTGAACTGCGCGATTTGACTCCGCATATGGTCGTCGGTGTCGCGGCGAGCTTGATTCCGTTCCTTGAACACGATGACGCGAACCGTGCACTGATGGGTTCAAACATGCAGCGCCAAGCGGTACCTCTTTTGCGTCCTGAAGCGCCTATGGTCGGGACAGGGGTTGAAAAACTCGTTGCCCGAGATTCATGGGAATGTGTCAAAGCTGAACGCGCCGGTGTCGTTGAAAAAGTTGACGCCAAACACATCTACGTCATGGGCGAAGACGAAGACGGAACGTTTATCGATTACTATCCGTTGCAAAAGAACCTTCGTACGAACCAAAATACGACGTTCATGCAAAGTCCTATCGTCAAACAGGGACAAGTCGTCAGCAAAGGACAGATCATCGCGGACGGCCCGAACATGGATCAGGGGGAATTGGCATTGGGTATCAATGCGCTTGTCGCGTTCATGCCGTGGAACGGATACAACTTCGAGGATGCGATCGTTATGTCTGAGCGGATGATTCGTGAAGACGCCTTTACGTCGGTTCACATCTACGAAAAAGAAGCGGAAGCGCGCGAATTGAAACATGGTGTCGAAGAAATCACCCGTGACATTCCGAACGTCCGTGACGAAGAACTTTCTCACCTTGACGAGAGCGGTATCGTTAAAATCGGTACGTATGTCAAAGGCGGAATGATCCTTGTCGGTAAAGTTTCTCCGAAAGGCGAAGTCAAACCGACTCCCGAAGAGCGTCTATTGCGTGCTATCTTCGGTGAAAAAGCGGGCCACGTCGTTAACAAATCACTCTACTGTACGCCAAGTATGGAAGGGGTCGTTGTTGACGTCAAAGTGTTCACCAAAAAAGGGTACGATAAAGATCCGCGTACTCTCGAACTTGAAAAACAAGAACGCGACGAACTCGAACGCGAACATTATGACCGCTTGCTCATGATCGACAAAGAAGAGATGCTTCGCATCGTCTCGTTGTTGACCAAGCATCCGTTGATCAGCGATGTCAGCGTGAACGGCAATGAATACAAAGCGGGCGAAAACGTCAAAGCGGACGATCTCAAAGAGGTCAACCGTTTTGCGATGAACAATATCGTCAAAGCATTCAGCGACGACGTTCAGGAAAAATACAACCAGACGAAAAACCACTTCCAAAAAGAGAAGAAAAAATTCCGTGACGAACACGAAGAAAAACTCTCTATTCTGGAAAAAGACGACATCCTTCCAAACGGTGTCGTTAAATTCGTCAAAGTGTACATCGCGACGAAACGCAAACTCAAAGTCGGGGATAAAATGGCGGGCCGCCACGGGAATAAAGGTATCGTCTCCACGATCGTTCCTGAAGTCGATATGCCGTACATGGCAAACGGCCGCTCCGTTGACGTATGTCTGAACCCGCTGGGGGTTCCGTCACGTATGAACATCGGGCAAATTCTCGAAATGCACCTGGGTATGGTCGGTAAAGAACTCGGATACCAGATTCAGGATATTTTCGAAAGCAAACAAAAAGAGTTCATCGGCGAACTGAGAAACAAAATGATTTCGTTTGCCGACGTAGCCGGATTGATGGATGCCGCTGCAGCTATCGGCGCGATGGACGATCAGACTCTTCTTGGTTATGCGCAAGACTGGTCTAAAGGGGTCAAATTCGCAACGCCTATCTTCGAAGGGGTAACGTCGGATGAATTCGGCAAGCTTTTCGAATTGGCGAAACTCGATAATGACGGAAAAATGGAGCTGTATGACGGTAAAACCGGTGACAAACTCAAAGAGCGTGTTAACGTCGGTTACATGTACATGCTCAAACTTCACCACTTGGTTGATGAGAAAGTTCACGCCCGTTCAACCGGGCCATACTCGCTCGTAACACAGCAGCCGGTCGGTGGTAAAGCACTGTTCGGCGGACAGCGTTTCGGGGAAATGGAAGTATGGGCTCTGGAAGCGTACGGTGCTTCTGCCGTTCTTAAAGAGATGCTTACCATTAAATCGGATGATGTCGACGGACGTGTCCGCGCATACAAAGCGATTACAAAAGGAGAAAGCGTTCCGGCATCAGGTATTCCGGAAACGCTCTTCGTATTAACCAAAGAGCTCCAGTCACTGGCGCTTGATATTGAGATTTTTGACGAGGTGGATGACAATGAGTAAATTAGTACCGGTTACCGTAACGGAAGAGAATCGCCCAACAGACATCAAACAGCTTCAGTTTCGCCTTGCGAGCCCTGAGAAAATTCTCTCATGGAGCCACGGTGAAGTTAAAAAGCCCGAAACGATCAACTACCGCACCCTTAAACCGGAGCGTGACGGATTGTTTTGTGCCAAAATTTTCGGACCGGTTCGCGATTACGAATGTCTGTGCGGAAAATACAAAAAAATGCGCTACAAAGGCGTTGTGTGCGAAAAATGCGGTGTTGAAGTCACTTCAGCCAAAGTTCGCCGTAACCGTATGGGGCATATCGATCTGGTTACTCCTGTAGCGCACATCTGGTATGTCAGCTCACTCCCAAGCCGTATCGGTACGCTTTTGGGTGTTAAGATGAAAGACCTTGAACGCGTATTGTATTATGAAGCGTACATCGTCAAGAGCGGCGGAGAAGCGTGTTATGACGCTGAGCAAAACTCGCCGGTATTGAAATACGATGTCCTCAACGAAGAACAGTATCGTACTTTGGTGCAGCGCTACGGCGACAGCGGTTTTTCAGCAGAAATGGGCGGACAAGCGGTACGTGATCTGCTTGATGAACTCGATCTTGTCGATTTGTTCTCGGCACTCAAAGAAGATGTCGCTGCGACAAACTCCGAAGCGAAACGTAAAACGATCGTCAAACGTCTGAAAGTCATCGAATCGTTTTTGAATTCCGGAAACAATCCGGCATGGATGATGCTCACGGCGCTGCCGGTTCTTCCTCCGGAACTTCGCCCGCTCGTCAGCCTTGACGGCGGAAAATTCGCGGTATCAGACGTCAATGACCTGTACCGCCGTGTTATCAACCGTAACCAGCGTTTGAAACGTCTGATCGAACTTGAAGCACCTGAAATTATCGTCCGCAATGAAAAGCGTATGCTTCAAGAAGCAGTCGATGCGCTGTTCGACAACGGCCGTCGTGCGAATGCGGTCAAAGGGGCAAATAAACGTCCGTTGAAATCGCTCTCCGAGATCATCAAAGGTAAACAAGGGCGTTTCCGTCAAAACCTGTTGGGTAAACGTGTTGACTTCTCGGGCCGTTCGGTCATCGTTGTCGGGCCAAGCCTGCGGATGGATCAGTGCGGATTGCCGAAACAAATGGCGTTGGAACTTTTCAAACCTCATTTGATCGCAAAACTCGAAGACAAAGGGTATGCGACGACCGTTAAAGCGGCGAAAAAAATGATCGAAGAAAAAACCAACGAAGTTTGGGAATGTTTGGCTGAAATCGTAGAGGGCTATCCGGTCATGCTTAACCGTGCGCCGACGCTTCACAAACTCTCGATTCAGGCGTTTCACCCGAAACTGATCGACGGTAAAGCGATTCAGTTGCACCCGCTCGTTTGTGCGGCGTTCAACGCCGACTTCGACGGTGACCAAATGGCGGTTCACGTTCCACTAGGCGCTGAAGCAATCGCTGAAGCGAAAGTCTTGATGCTCAGTTCGATGAACATCTTGCTTCCGGCTTCGGGTAAAGCGATTGCTACGCCGTCTCAGGATATGGTCTTGGGTCTGTACTATCTGACACTGGCTAAAAACGAGACGAAAGGGTCGAACAAACTCTTCAGCAACGTGGATGAGATCATGGTAGCACTTGAGCACAACGCGCTCGATCTGCATGCCAAAGTGCGTACCCGTACCGATGGACGCATGATTCATACAACTGCGGGACGTATGATCCTCAAATCGATCCTCCCTGAATTCGTTCCGGTGGAATTGTGGAACGTCGTTATGAAGAAGAAAAATATCTCCGCGCTGGTTGACTACGTCAATAAGCACGGCGGTATCGCGGTAACGGCCGGATTCCTGGATGATCTGAAAAACCTCGGTTTCCGCTATGCGACCAAATCGGGTGTTTCGATCTCGATCGCCGACATCATTATCCCTGAAATGAAAGAGGGACTGATCGTAGCTTCTAAAAACCGTGTTAAAGAGATCCAAAAGCAGTTTGAAGCAGGTCTTCTGACCGAGCAGGAACGCTACAATAAAATCATTGACGTCTGGACCGATACGAATAATACCGTTGCGGGCGGAATGATGGAGCTGATCCAAAATGATAAAGACGGCTTCAACTCGATCTTTATGATGGCGGACTCAGGAGCGCGGGGTTCTGCGGCTCAGATTCGTCAGCTTGCCGGTATGCGTGGTCTTATGGCGAAACCGGACGGTTCGATCATCGAAACGCCGATTATTTCGAACTTTAAAGAGGGTCTGAACGTTCTTGAGTACTTCATTTCGACCCACGGTGCCCGTAAAGGTCTCGCGGATACGGCGCTTAAAACGGCGAATGCCGGTTATTTGACCCGTAAACTCGTCGACGTTGCGCAAAACGTGAAAATCGTTGAGCACGACTGCGGTACCCATGAGGGGATCGAAATCACCGACATTTCCGTCGGTAACGAATTGATCGAGCCGCTTGAAGACCGTATCTACGGACGCGTATTGGCCGAAGACGCGATCGATCCGATCACGAACGAGATTCTGTATTCCGAAGGGACGCTGATCGATGAGATCAAGGCGTCTAAAATCGTCGAAGCAGGAATCAAATCGGTTCAAATCCGCACTCCGACAACGTGTAAATCCGAAGGCGGCGTATGTGCGCTGTGTTACGGTCTGAACCTCGGAACCGGCGAAATCGTTAAACGCGGGGAAGCGGTCGGTATCGTCGCGGCCCAGTCGATCGGGGAGCCGGGTACGCAGTTGACACTCCGTACCTTCCACGTCGGGGGAACGGCGTCAAGTACGCGTGAAGAGCGTCAGGTTGTCGCAACCAAAGAAGGTTTCATCCGTTATTACAACATGAAAACCTACACCTCTAAAGAGGGCAAAAACATTGTGGCAAACCGCCGTAATGCCGCGGTCCTTTTGGTTGAACCAAAAATCAAGGCACCGTTCAACGGAAGCGTTGAAATCCAGACGATTCATGATGAAGTTATCGTCAGCGTCAAAGGTGACAGCCAAACGGTCCGTTACACACTTCGTAAAAATGAAGTGGCGAAACCGAACGAACTTGCCGGCGTCAGCGGTAAGATCGAAGGGAAGTTCTACCTTCCGTACGAAAACGGTACCGTCGTCAAAGCGGACGAGTCAATCGTTGAGACGATTAAAGACGGATGGAACGTTCCTAACCGTATCCCGTATGCGTCTGAAATTCAGGTCAAAGACGGGGCACCGGTCACACAGAAAATTTACGCCAAAGAGAAAGGGGTTGTCAAATACTACCTCCTCAAAGGCGACTACCTTGAGCGTCACCATGAGATTGCCAAAGGGTACAGCGTTGAAGAGAAAGGGTTGTTTGCCGTTGTCGCCGACAGTGAAGAACGCGAAGCAATCCGTCACTATATCGCTCGTGGATCAATCATTGAGATCAACGACAACGAAAGCGTTAAAGCCGATACGTTGATCGCTAAACCGGTTAAAGAAGAATCGATCGTGATCGCTGAATGGGATCCGTATAGTAACCCGATCATCTCTGAAACCGACGGTGTTGTGACGTTCGAAGACATTATCCCGGGCGTTACGGCGTCTGAGCAGTTCGACGAACTGACCGGAAAAACCCGTTTGATGATCAACGAATACGTTGCACCGGAATTCAAACCGGCCATCGTCCTTGCTGCTGCTGACGGGTCAATCATTCGTTATGCGATCGAGCCGAAAACGGCGATCTTTGCACAGGATCGTTCTGAAGTCAAAGTGGCTGACATTCTCGCACGTACGCCGAAAGCGCTTCAAAAATCGCGCGATATCACCGGGGGTCTTCCACGGGTTTCCGAGCTTTTCGAAGCACGTAAGCCTAAAGAGGTCGCGTTGATCGCCGAGCTTGACGGTGTCGTCAGTTTCGGTAAGCCGCTTCGCGGAAAAGAGCGCATTATGATCACGTCCGAAAACGGGATGATCAAAGAGTACTTTGTTGATAAAAACCTTGTTGCGTTGGTTCATCCGGGCGAGTTCGTTCACGCCGGTGAGCGCTTGACCGACGGTATTGTCAGCTCGCATGAGATCTTGCGTATTTTGGGTGTTAAAGCACTTTATAACTACCTGGTGAGCGAAGTTCAGCAGGTTTACCGCCGTCAAGGGGTTAACATCGCCGACAAACACATTGAAGTTATCTTTACTCAGATGTTGCGTCAGGTGAAAATTCTCCGCTCCGGTGACACCAAGTTCATCGAAGGGGATGTCGTCTCTAAAGTACAGTTCAAAATCGAGAACGAGAAAATTCTCCGTCTCGGCGGAGAACCGGCAATTGCCGAACCGTACCTCGTCGGTATCACCCGTGCTGCGGTCAGTGCCGATTCGATCATCTCGGCTGCATCGTTCCAGGATACGACAAAAGTATTGACGGAAGCGGCAGTTGCGGCGAAAATCGATGACTTGACCGATCTTAAAGAGAACGTCATCATCGGCCGCACCATCCCGGTCGGTACCGGTATCTACAAAGACCAAAAAATTATCTTCGGCGACTGATGCGTTTCCCAGAGCTTTTTGCTCTGAGACCGTATCGGCACTTGAAGCCGTCGGGAAACCTTCGGCTCTCTCTTTTTATCTTCTTACAACTTCCTTAAAGTAAGCTATATTTAATCAAAAATCAGGTAACATTGCGCGTTTATTAGTCCCCTCAACAGAGTGGTCTAACATTCTACTGGAACAATTCAACAAAGGAGATTGTGTGCCAACAATCAACCAACTTATTCGTAAAGAGCGACAAGCGGTAGTGAAAAAATCAAAATCACCCGCTTTGGTGTCATGCCCGCAACGCCGCGGAGTATGTACTCGTGTATACACCACAACCCCTAAAAAACCGAACTCGGCGCTTCGTAAAGTTGCCAAAGTCCGTTTGACATCAGGGTTTGAGGTCATCAGTTATATCGGTGGTGAGGGTCACAACTTGCAAGAGCACTCTATCGTTCTTGTACGCGGCGGCCGTGTAAAAGACTTACCAGGGGTTAAATACCATATCGTACGTGGTGCTCTCGATACAGCGGGTGTTAAAGACCGTAAAGTATCTCGTTCTAAATACGGAACGAAAAAAGCTAAGGCTAAAAAATAATTATTTAGTCTGACAAGAATCGGTTGTTGATGACCGTTTTTTGAGTAAATGAAACAACATTGAAGGAAACATTATGAGAAGAAGAAAAGCGCCCGTTCGCGAAATTATGCCAGACCCGATCCACGGTTCTAAAGTATTGACCAAGTTTATTAACAAACTTATGTGGGACGGTAAAAAAAGTACTGCTGAAAAAATCATGTACGGTGCACTGGATATCATCAGCTCACGCGGTGATAAAACAGGTATCGAAGTATTCAACGCAGCCATCGACAACATTAAACCTGTTATCGAAGTAAAAAGCCGCCGTGTGGGTGGAGCGACCTACCAAGTTCCAGTAGAAGTACGCCCTGTTCGCCAGCTTTCTCTTGCTATCCGTTGGTTGACGGATGCATCACGCAAACGCAATGAGCGCACTATGGCTGAGCGTTTGGCTAACGAATTGATGGATGCTGCCAGCGATAAAGGTACAGCGTTCAAGAAAAAAGAAGATACTTACAAAATGGCAGAAGCGAACAAAGCATTCGCTCACTACCGCTGGTAAGATTTTTCATAATCTTTTGATAGCCGCTCCCGCGGTTGTCATTCATTTCCCAATACAATTCTTTAAGGGCTATTATCATGGCAAGATCCCACAAACTAGAAGACGTTAGAAACATCGGTATCGCCGCACACATCGACGCGGGTAAAACGACTACTACCGAACGTATTTTGTTCTACACCGGTATCTCACACAAAATCGGTGAGGTTCACGAAGGTGCTGCAACCATGGACTGGATGGAGCAGGAGCAAGAGCGCGGTATTACGATTACTTCGGCTGCAACGACATGTGAATGGGCCGGAAAACAGATCAACATCATCGACACTCCGGGCCACGTTGACTTCACGATCGAAGTTGAGCGTTCAATGCGTGTACTTGACGGTGCCGTTGCGGTATTCTGTGCGGTTGGCGGCGTTCAGCCACAATCGGAAACAGTATGGCGTCAGGCAAACCGTTACGGTGTACCCCGTATCGTTTACGTTAACAAAATGGACCGTATCGGTGCCGATTTCTATAACGTAGAATCTCAAATCACCGAGCGTCTTAAAGCTCGTCCGGTTCCCATCCAGCTTCCTATCGGTCAGGAAGATGCTTTTAAAGGGGTTATCGACCTCGTCAAAATGAAAGCGATCGTCTGGGACGAGGATGCGGCTATGGGTTCAAATTACCGGGAGGAAGCAATTCCCGCTGATTTGATGGACAAAGCAGAAGAATACCGCGCGAAAATGGTCGAAGCGGCCGCTGAGGGCGATGAGTCTTTGATGGAAAAATACTTCGAAGAGGGTGACCTCTCTAACGAAGAGATTATGCGCGGGATCAAAGCCGGATGTCTGAAAATGGATATCATTCCGATGGTCTGTGGTACATCGTTCAAAAACAAAGGGGTTCAAACTCTTTTGGACGCGGTTGTCGCTTACCTCCCATCACCATTGGAAGTAGCGCAAATCCGCGGTACTCTCGAAGATGACGAAGAAGTAGAAGTTGTCGTCAACTCTACTGATGACGAGCCGTTTGCCGGTCTTGCGTTCAAAATTATGACTGACCCGTTTGTCGGACAGTTGACTTTTGTACGTATGTACCGCGGTATCCTTGAGTCAGGATCGTACGCAATCAATACCACCAAAGGTAAAAAAGAGCGTATCGGACGTATCGTTAAGATGCACGCGAACAAACGTGAAGAGATCAAAGCGCTTTACGCAGGTGAAATCGGTGCGGTTGTCGGTCTTAAAGATACCACTACCGGTGATACTCTGTGTGACGAAAAAGATCGCGTAATCCTTGAACGTATGCACTTCCCTGAGCCGGTTATCTCGGTTGCGGTTGAGCCAAAAACCAAAGCGGACCAGGAAAAAATGGGTATCGCTCTTGCGAAACTGGCTGCGGAAGATCCATCTTTCCGTGTTCATACGGACGAAGAGACAGGACAAACGATCATCAGCGGTATGGGTGAGCTTCACCTTGAGATTCTGGTCGACCGTATGTTCCGTGAGTTCAAAGTTGAAGCAGAAGTCGGTGCTCCACAGGTTGCGTACCGTGAAGCGATCCGCAACGAAGTCAACCAAGAATACAAATACGCGAAACAATCAGGTGGACGCGGTCAGTTCGGTCACATCTACATCCGCGTTAAGCCGGGTGAAGCGGGAACAGGTTTCACGTTCCACAACGAAATCAAAGGTGGGGTTATTCCGAAAGAGTATATTCCTGCAGTTGAAAAAGGGTGTGCTGAAGCAATGCAAAAAGGTGTCTTGGCCGGTTATCCGATCGAAGATATCGAAGTTGCGCTGTACGACGGTTCATACCACGAAGTCGACTCATCCGAGATGGCGTTTAAACTTGCCGCTTCTATGGGTTTCAAAGAGGCTGCGCGTAAAGCAAACCCTTGTATCCTTGAGCCTTTGATGAAAGTCGAAGTCGAAGTTCCTGAAAACTTCATGGGTGACGTCATCGGTGACCTTAACCGCCGCCGTGGACAAGTCAACAACATGGGTGACCGTTCAGGTAACAAAATCGTTAACGCATTCGTTCCACTCTCTGAAATGTTCGGTTACTCAACTGACCTTCGTTCAGCGACGCAGGGACGTGCAAGTTACTCTATGGAATTCGATCACTACGAAGAAGTTCCACGTAACGTTGCGGACGAAATCATCAAAAAACGTAACAGCTAAGGCTGTTGCACCTTTTTGCGCCTTTGGCGCAATTCTTCCCACCAAAATCCCCTATTTATTTAACAGTCCGCTTCATTTCTACTAACAACGTATCATTGCTGTAAATCCGTCCGACAAATTCATCTCCGATTTTGTACGTCGCTACCCCTTTGGGCGTTCCGCTCATGATGATGTCGCCGTCTTCGAAACGCATAAAACTTTTGATCTCATCGATCATCGCGAGCGGCTTGTAGATCATCAGTTCATAGGACGCTTCCTGTACCAATGTTCCGTTGATATGCAGCGTCATGCGCAGCGACTCGAGCGGTGCGTCAAGAGGGACAAACTCTCCCAGCACCGCCGAACCGTTGAATCCTTTGGCCCTCTCCCACGGAAGCCCTTTGGATTTGAGGTGATTCTGGATCTCCGCTTTGGTGAGGTCCAGTCCGAATCCGATCCCTCTGATTACGCCGCCCATCATCAAAAAGCAGATCTCCCCCTCGAAACGGGTGTCGTCGCTGATAAAGCTGAGCGTATCGGTGATGGCGGAGTTGGGTTTGTTGAAGACGACCATCGAGGAGGGGATTTCGTTTCCCAGCTCATAGATGTGTTCGACATAGTTGCGCCCGATACAGACGACTTTGGAAGGGGTGCAGAGCTGATCGGCAAAACGGACGGTGTTCATGTTAATCTCGTATTAATAATCTCTTGAAATCTTCGTGCTATGATACCGTATCTACACAAGGAGCTGTACATGCGTCAATTTCCCCCCTTATACCGAATCTGGCATTGGCTGCAGGCGGTTGCCATGTTCGGTTTGTTTGTTACCGTCGTTCTGCGCACTACCGTTATGCACAAAGAACAGATCGGAGGGATCGTCCAATCCAAGCTGGCTGAAATCGGAACCGTGATTAGCGATGAACAGGCGGTGCTGATCGGCAAGGCGGTGCGAGCACCGATGTGGGACTGGCACATTTATTTGGGAATCGCGGTGGCGGTTTTACTGGTGGCGCGAATCCTGATGGTGCTCAAAAACGGATTCGGATTTGATGATAATCCCGCAATGCAGAAAGTGTACGGATTGTACAAGCTTTTTTACGGGGTGTTGGCGGTCATGTCGATCAGCGGCTTGGTTCTTTACTGGAAGCTGGCCGGAGAATCCAAAGAGATCGTTGAGAGTGTCCATATGTATCTTGGATGGGGTTTGTTTGGTTTTATGGCGATTCATATCGTCGGGGTTGTCCTTGCCGAAAAGAGCGATCAATGCGGCCTTGTTTCACGCATGATCAACGGACGCGATTAGGCTTTTACTTCCAAAGGGGTGTTTCGTCCTCTTCCGGGCGTCCCTGAAGCTGTAATGAGGGCTGATAGGAGCCTTTATACGAGAGGCTTTGGCATTGTTCGACATAGTAGCCCAGATAGATCCATTTGAGTCCCAGCCGCTGTGCAAGACGGATTTGTTCCAGCAGAGTGTACCGTCCGAGCGAGTGGGCTGAATAGTCCGGGTCGTAATAGCAATACAGCGACGAGATCCCTTCATCTAAAATATCGATAAGATCGACGGCGATAAGCCGTTCGTCGTCAAAATAGAGAATTTCGAATCCGAAATCGCCGTGCCCTTGAACGAAAGAAGCATAGTAGTTTTTCGGGTCTACTTTGGGTTCGTCCCATGAGCGGGTATGATGTTTGTAGCGATGGTAGCGTTCGAAGAGTTCCAGATGATCGCGTGTAAGCGTCGGATGGCGGATCACGGTATCCAGAGAGCTGTTTTTGCGCAGGATGCGGCGTTCGGATTTGCCGAACGTATAACGCTCAACATCTATCTTAAGGCTTTCGCACGAACGGCACTCCTGGCAGATCGGGCGGAAATACATCGATCCGAACCGTCGCCATCCTCGTAATATCAGCGCTTCACACTGTTCGCGGCTGCATTCGTGAATGATTTTGTAGTGGATGCTCTGAGAGTTGCCCGGAATATAGGCACACGGTTCGTGAAGGGCACACTCTTTGAGGATCTGGTTCATGGGTGAAAGAGGATTACTCTTCCTCTTTGCGGTTCATCGAGATCAAAACCCCTTCGATCATTTCGTCAAGGTCTCCGTCAAGAATCGCATTGATGTTTGAATACGCTTCTCCCGAGCGGCTGTCTTTGATTTGCTGATACGGAGCCATGACGTAGGAGCGGATTTGGTGTCCCCAGCCGATTTCGCTTTTTTCGACACGCGGTCGCCTTGTTTTTGTGCTGCGAGCGGTCATTCTGGCACTGTACGACGATTCCGGTCGGGATGTGGGTGATCCGGATAGCCGATTCGGTTTTGTTGACGTGCTGACCGCCCGCTCCCGATGCGCGGTACGTATCGAGGCGGATATCCTTGTCCTCGATTTCGATTTCGATGTCATCGTCGATTTCGGGAGAAACGGTCACGGAGGTGAAACTGGTGTGGCGTTTGGCCGCCGAGTCGAACGGGCTGATCCGAACCAGACGGTGGATACCGTTTTCGACTTTCAGGTAGCCATACACGTTGACCCCTTTGATCAGCAAGGATGCGTCTTTGATCCCCGCTTCCTCGCCCGGCTGATAGTCGAGCATCTCAACAGTGAAGTCATGACGCTCGGCCCAGCGGGTATACATCCGAAGCAAAATAGAAGCCCAGTCCTGAGATTCGGTTCCTCCCGCACCCGGATGGATGGTCAGAATAGCATTGTGGCTGTCGTGCTCGCCGCTGAGGAGCACTTCGATTTCCATTGATTTGACCTGATTTTCCAACTTTTCCGCATCGGCGAAAAGTGACTCGATGGTTTCATCGTCCCCTTCTTCTTTCGCCATTTCGTAAATATCTCTGGCATCGCCGAGAGTGTTGAAGGTTTTGGAATATTTGGCAAGGCGGCGCTCCGCTTGCGTTTTTTCTTTTTGGACGATTCCGGCGGCGGCGGCATCATTCCAAAATTCGCTGGAGTTTTCGAGCTCCTCGATCTCTTTGAGCCGTGCATTGATAATATCAGGGCGGACGACGTCGGTGACGTTTTGCATTTTGGTCGTGAGCGTTTTCAGCAATTCGGTATATTCGTAATGGTCCATAAGCAGGAATACCTTCTAATATATTATAATTGCGATTATATTCTATCGAGGCTAAAACAATGATTATCGCACGCTCGGCGCAGGAATTACGCGAAGCTCTCAGCACCAAAAACGGATCGGTCGGATTTGTCCCGACAATGGGGGCCTTGCATATCGGTCACCGTACGCTGATTGAGAGGGCGCGGCGGGAAAACGACGTCGTTGTCGTATCGATTTTCGTCAATCCGACCCAGTTTTTGCCGGGTGAGGACCTCTCCAAATATCCCCGCAGAGAAGAGGCCGATTTTAAAATCTGCGAGCTTAGCGGGGTCGATGTCCTTTTTTACCCCGATGTGAACGCAATGTACGGTGATGACGAAGTGCGTATCGTCGCTCCCGACGTGCGGGGGTATATTCTGGAAGGGGCTTCGCGTCCGGGACATTTTGACGGTGTTTTGACCGTCGTGATGAAGCTCTTGAACATCGTCCGTCCTGCGCGGGCGTATTTCGGGAAAAAAGATGCCCAACAACTTGTCCTTATCACCCAGATGTGCGAAAACTTTTTTATGGATGTGACCGTTATTCCGTGCGATACGGTTCGGGAAAACGACGGATTGGCCCTCTCGTCGCGCAATGTGTATTTAAGCGTTTCCGAGCGCAATGATGCGCTTAAACTCTCCGCATCGCTGAAGCGATCGACCAAGCTGGTGATGCAGGGAACACTGGATGCGTGTACGATCAAAGAGCAGATGCTGGCTATTCTGGAACCTTTGGATGTCGAGTACGTCGCCATCGTAAATCGCTCATTCGAATCGATCGAGCAGGTTATTATCGGAAATACGATCATTCTCGTCGCGGCCCGTGTCGGAACGACGAGGCTCATCGATAACGTATGGATGTGATGATGAAAAAGTATATAGCAATCGTTGCCGCGGCATTGATGATCGGCGGATGCGCTCCGAAAATAGGAAAAGACATCTTCGTTGAACCTGAGGGGAATCTGCGATGGGAAAATTCGGGCGCCGAAGTGGTTCTTGGCGTATTGTCACTGTTGGGAGCCCCGGTAGAGAAAGAGACCCTGCGGATCGGGAGTGATTTGCGTGTAAACAACCAATGGCACAGCGATTTGAAAATCGTCTCTTTGTCGTATGCGCTGATGGATGAGAAAGAACGCTTTGCCGAAGGAAAGGCAAAGATCGATATGAAGCATCCGGCGATTATCCCTGTCGGGGAGGCCAAGATTATTCCTCTGGAGCTTGAAGTCGATCCTCGGCGTTTAGATCTTAATCGCATTATGGGAATTGCCAAAGACAAGCGTAAAGTGATCCTGAAAGGGGACCTCGTCATCGAGGTATGGGGAATACAAAAACACTATCCGTTTGAAAAAGAGGCAAACGCCTTGATACAAAAAGCGTTCAAAAATTCCGGCCGCTGAGACTGACGTCCGTTTTTAATGCAGGGCGGCGCTCTCTTCTGCGGTCGTCGGGTTAGCTTCGGCAGCCGCTGCAGCGGCAACTGCGGCGGGGTTTGGCTTGAGCAGTTTTTCTTCGATCATAACGTCCACAATCGCTTTGAATACCGGAACGGCGGTGATCGATGCGAAATAGACGGTGCGCGGTTCGATAACCGTGATGCCGATCGTATATTGGTGTTTGTCGTCATTGGCGAAACCGACAAATGACGTGTGGTAGCTGTTGACGTATTTTCCGCCTTTGGCGATGTGCGCCGTCCCTGTTTTACCGCCAACTTCCAGTCCCGGCGTTTTGGCGCCGATCCCCGTTCCGACATTGACGGTTTTGATCAGAATCTGCTTCATCCGCTCTGCCGTAGCGGGAGCAATGACTTGTGTCGGTGTCTGTACCTGCATCGGGATCTTGCGGCCGTTGTCGTCATAGAGAGCTTCGACAACCATCGGATTGATCAGTTTCCCCCCGTTATTGAACACGTTATAGGCTTTGAGAATCTGCATCGCATTAGCGCGCATCCCGTATCCGTATGAGGTGATCGCTTTGTAGAGATAGTTGTTCAGCTGGGTGGAGCTGGGAATAGAACCCCGTTTTTCATACGGGAGATCAACACCGCTGAAACGGGTGAAACCGAATTTCTGGAGCCCTTCGGTGTATTCTACCCCGTTTAGTTTCTGGGCGAGCTGGGCAATACCGATGTTGGAGGAATGCACCAAAACGTCTTCGGCGCTGATCATGTCAAATTTGTGTTCGTCGACGATCAGCTTGCGTCCCATTTTGTATTTTCCGCCGTGGCCGTTGACCATGTCGTAGGGATTGATGAGGTTTTTATCAAGCATAAGGGCGAAAATGATCGGTTTGATAACCGAACCGGGTTCGTAGCTGTACTCGATCGCATTGGTGTTGAGCGAAGGATAGTCTTCATGGCGGATGCCGCTTGGATCGAAACGGTTGGAACTGGCGAGAGCGATGATTTTGCCCGTTTTGGCTTCCATGACGGTGGCGATGATCTCATCGGCCTGTAGCTGTTCTTTGATCTGATCGGTGATCGTCTCGACCCGTGCCTGAAAAGCGATCGGAATATTGAGTTTGACGGTCAGGCCGTTGATCTGGCGTTTGACATCGCTTTGCTTGTTGAGAATCAGATAGCCGTTAACGTCTCGGAGCGCTTTTTGGGTTTTATTCTGCTGTGGATTGAGCTCTTCGTCAAAAAATTTCTCCAGCCCTTTGATGCCGTAGACGCGGGTGTACCCTTCTTCCTCAATTTTACGCGGATATCCCAGCAGCGGTGTCAGCAGTTTCCCGTACGGATAGCGGCGGGCTTCGCCGCTCTCCAGGATATTGAGCCCTTGCAGTATCCGGTCTCCGCTAGGAGTTTCGTATTCGATGAAAACACCGAGACGGCGAAGTTCGAATGCCAGGGTTTTGAGATACATCGCCTCTTTCGGACTGATGTGGTAACTCAGCGTCACCGAACCTTTACGGGTATGCAGACGCTGGCGTATCTCATCGGGATCGGTACCGCTGTAGATGCTGAAAAGCTGGATAAAAAGCTCTTCTTTGTTCGGATCGATGTTTCGGGTATTAACGACGGCTTTGTAAAGTTTTTGGGTTGTGGCGATATGAAATCCGTCGGCGCTGACGATTGAG
This sequence comes from Sulfuricurvum sp. MLSB, assembly GCF_000747095.1. Lineage (GTDB taxonomy): Bacteria > Campylobacterota > Campylobacteria > Campylobacterales > Sulfurimonadaceae > Sulfuricurvum. The sequence continues at coordinate 3,347 of NZ_JQGL01000015.1, read as the reverse complement.
CCGCGTTGGGCTTTAGCGTTCTCTTCGGAAAAAATAGAGGGGATGTCGCGTTCATGCAGCGCGGTATAAAGCATGACCGCCAGAAAGATGATAAATCCAAATAAGAGGACGAGAAAAAGGGCAAGTATTTTTTTGGATTTGTTGGAATGGCGCATAGAAAAACGTTAAATCAAATCTGTGTTCGAGTAATTTCTTTGTACGCGCTCAGTGCTTTGTTGCGGACTTCCAGCATCAGTTTCATACTGATTTCAGCTTTATCGATCGCAATGGCGGCTTGATGGAGGTCTTTGACGGCACCGGTGGCAATGTCGCTCATCGCCTTTTCACCTTCTACCTGCATCTGATTGACGTTGCCGAGAGCATTTTTAAGCTCTTGCGCGAAATCGGTCTGGCCCGTCTCGGTCGCATTACCGCTTTTTTTGGCCAAAAGATCGGCAGTTGAGAGGGATTTTATCGATTGGATATCAGCCATCACGGTTTTTCCTTCTTATATTTTTTTATGATTGCATCATAGAGATTGCACTGGAAGCCATATTCTTGGCGCTTTCAAATGCCGCTACGTTTGCTTGATACGAACGTGTTGCTTCGACTAAATCGGCCATTTCGACAACAGGATTAATGTTGGGATAGGCAACATAGCCGTTGGCATCCGCATCGGGATGCGACGGATCGTATTTCATCTTTGGAGCCGTGTCGTCACGGGTGATTTTATCGACGATGACGCTCATGATCGCAGGATTTGGTTTGAGTCCTGCCAGTCCCTCTTGCAAAGGGTCACTGTAGCCCAGCGCGGATGAATCGCGTTCCAATGCCTGATTATAGATTTTATTGAAATCAATCGCTTTAAAAACGACTTCCTGACGGCGGTAAGGTCCGCCCTCATCGGTACGGGTCGTTTGGGCATTGGCGATGTTGGAACTGATCGCATTGACCCGCACACGCTGTGCCGAGAGGCCGTATCCGCTGATGTCAAAACTGTTCAAAAATGCCATAACCTAATCCTTATGATGTTTTAGCCGATGCGTCGATAACGCTTTTGTAAATGCCGGTCCCTTTTTTCTTGGCCGCGACGATCGCGTTATACATCATCGAGTTTTTGGCCATTTCGGTTGTTTCGACATCCAGATCGACGCTGTTTCCGTCGTTGCGGGCCATGTGGCCGTCCCGGAAAAAAATAGTCGGTTTTAGATCGCTTTGATCCGCCGTTCCGCTCAGATGGGCACCGTCGGTGCGCGCCATCGGCAAAATTTTGGATTTGTCACCGAAGAGTGCGGCACTTTTTTGCGCCAGCATCTCTTCAAAACGAATATCCTTCGGGCGATAAAAAGGAGTGTCGGCATTGGCGATATTTCCGGAGATCATATCCTGACGCGCGGCCCGATAATCGAGCGCTTTGTCCATCAGTTCATGTGCTTTAGAAATTGTCAAACCCATTTCCGGCTCCTTATCTGATTTTTAATCAAGCAAAAAACATTCCATAATTTGCCCTTTTTGTTTTATCGAACTCTTTTCCAAAGAGCGATATACTGTCATAAATTATACAGTATTAAGTGTAACAATGGCTGATAAAAGATTATTTATTTTGACGACGGCACTCATCACGATAGGGATTATCTGCTCGTATACCCTTTCGGCATATACGGTCATTTTATTCGAGTACAACGATTTTCACTTCGTTGTTCGCGAACTTATGGTCGGAATCGCATCGATTTTGCTGATGTGGACTCTCTCGCGGCTGGATCCCGATATCTGGCTACACCGTTTGGGATTGACCCTCTTTTTCGGAGGAATTTTTTTGATGGCCGTGATGCCGTTTTTGCCCGCTTCGCTGGTAAGCGAAGTCGGGGGTGCGAAACGGTGGATCAAACTTCCGGGATTTTCCCTGGCGCCTGTGGAATTTTTCAAAATCGGTTTCGTTTATTTTCTGGCATGGAGTTTTTCGCGCAAACTCGGGCATCACGACGGTATCGGCGTATGGGAAGAGTTCAAACGGTTTGCCCCGTACGCGGCGGTATTTGTCATCGTCATGTTTTTGATCGCCATCATGCAAAATGACCTCGGTCAGGTCGTCGTTTTGGCCTTGACGCTTGCGTTCATGCTCTTTTTCGCGGGAAGCAGTTTTCGTTTTTTTATGACACTTATCGGCGGTGCGGTAGCGTTTTTTCTCTTTTTTATTTTGACGGCAGAACACCGTATTAACCGTATTTTGTCATGGTGGGAAGGGGCACAGAGTACCATTCTGGCTTTTTTCCCCGAGTCGATTGCGCAGCATTTGCGGATCGAAAACGCCGAAGAACCTTACCAAATCGGCCACTCTCTTAACGCGATTCATAACGGCAGTATTTTCGGCGCCGGTCTGGGCGGCGGAACCTTCAAGCTTGGATTTCTGAGCGAAGTGCATACCGACTTCGTCCTTGCGGGGATTGCCGAGGAGTTCGGATTTGTCGGGGTATTCGGGGTCACTTTGATCTTTATCATGATTTTGCACCGCCTTTTCAAAATTGCCAACCGCTCCCACAACGATACGGCCTATCTTTTCAGTCTCGGAGTAGGATTGCTGATCACGTTCGCTTTCATGATCAACGCTTACGGGATTAGCGGATTAACGCCGATCAAAGGGATTTCGGTGCCGTTTCTCAGTTATGGGGGATCGGCGATGCTCGCCTCTTCGGTGGGGATCGGGATGGTGCTGATGCTCTCTAAAAAAATCGTCTATAAACCGGGGGATAAGCAATGAACATCATTTTTACGGGCGGCGGGACCGGGGGGCACTTGGTCATCGCATTGTCGCTGGCCGAAGCGGCTAAAGCCAAAGGGCATCGCGTGATGTTCATCGGGTCCATGTCGGGGCAGGACCGCCAGTGGTTCGGTGAAGGCATTTTGTTTGAACAAACCCACTTTCTGGACACGACGGGGGTCGTCAACAAAAAAGGGATCAGAAAGCTCGGGGCGATGTGGAAAATTTTCAAAGCGGTACTGCAGTCGCGCCGCCTTATCCGGGCTTTTAATGCCGATGCGGTCGTAAGCGTCGGAGGGTTTTCGGCGGCTCCGGCGGCATTGGCGAGCGTTACGACGAATACGCCGCTTTTCATTCACGAACAAAATGCGGTAACGGGAAAACTGAATAAAATGCTCCGGCCGTACGCCAAGCGTTTTTTTAGCTCGTACGAAGAGGGCGCAAATCACTGCGATTATCCGGTTAATCCCGTCTATTTTGAGCATGCACGCGTTCGAGACGGGGTCAAAACGGTCATTTTTCTGGGAGGATCGCAGGGGGCGAAGTTTATCAACGACCTTGCGCTGGAGATTGCACCGTGGCTGCAAAGCGGAGGGATCACCGTCATTCA